>CAZRWM010000013.1:0-22222 GCA_964603885.1 uncultured bacterium | reverse complement strand
CTGACTAGTAAGGAGTTTAACAATGTCAGATGAAAACAAAAATCAAGATGAAGAGGAAATGGTATTTGACACCTCTAAAATGACGGCTGACCAGGCCGTAGCAATGGAAGTGGCTGAGTCAGCGCGTGAAAAAGAATGGCGAGAACCAAGTTTTGCGGCCAAACTTTTCATGGGAGAATTCGATGCAAATCTCATGTTAAATCTGGCTGATCAAGATCCAGAAGATAAGAAGATTGGAGATGATTTTTTGGCCAAGCTTGAGGAGACTCTAGTGGAGAATTTGGACCCAGAAAAAGTCGACGCAACAGGCGATTTGCCTGAAGGATTTGTGGAGAAATTAGCCGAACTTGGGGTGTTCGGTATGAAAGTTCCGACTGAATACGAGGGACTTGGATTTTCACAGGTAAACTACAACCGTGCTGCGACTAAAATAGCCTCGTATGATGGTTCTGTGGCGACTCTTGTTTCGGCTCATCAATCCATAGGAGTTCCCAACCCTCTGAAGATGTTTGGTACGCCAGCTCAAAAAGCAAAGTTTTTCCCTATGCTAGCTAAAGGCGCAGTCAGTGCGTTCGCTTTGACGGAACCTGGTGTTGGGTCTGACCCAGCACAAATGAGTACAACGGCCATACCTACCGATGATGGTGAACATTTCTTAATCAATGGAGAAAAACTTTGGTGTACTAATGGCACGATTGCAGACTTAATTGTGGTCATGTGTCAGACCCCTCCCAAAATTGTGCGAGGGAGAGAGAAGAAGCAAATTAGTGCCTTCATACTTGAAACCAAAGACAAAGACGGGAATTGGGTTGAAGGGCTAGACATTGCCCATCGATGCGATTTCATGGGTCTAAGAGGTATTTACAACGGCTTGTTAAAGTTCAAGGATGTGAAAGTACCGCGGGAGAACATATTGTGGGCAGAAGGTCGGGGTCTGGCGTTAGCGCTGCGAACTCTCAATACCGGAAGATTAACCTTACCTGCAGCAAGCACCGGTCTTAGCAAGATGTGTATGCGGGTCTGTCGTGAATGGAGCGCAGATCGGCAGCAGTGGGGTAGAAATATAGGTGAGCATGAAAGTTGTTCACAAAAGCTTGCCTACATTGCGTCCATGACTCTGGCCTTGGAGGCGATGACAGTTGTGACGAGTCAGTGGACAGATACTGGCGGACAAGATTTGCGTATCGAAGCCGCTATGGCGAAGTTATTCAGTACGGAAGCTGCTTGGAAAGTGATCGACGAAACGATGCAATTTCGAGGTGGTAGAGGATACGAAAGAGCCGATTCACTCAAGGCTAGGGGCGAAAAAGCGTATCCAGTAGAGAGAGCGATGCGAGATTGTCGCATCAATCGTATTTTGGAGGGATCGTCGGAGATAATGCATCTATTTTTAGCTCGTGAGGCTATGGACCCGCATTTAAAGAATGCAGGAGATTTATTAAACCCACGAACCACTATAGGTCAGAAGGTAAAAGCTTTCTTCAAATGTGCAGCTTTTTATCCATTTTGGATGTTAAAGCGCTACATTAACACTAGCTACTTTGCCACCCACAGTAATCTTGGCGATTTAGGTACTCATTTTGCGTTCATAGAGCGAACGGCCCATAAGCTTGCTCGTACTTATTTCATCAATATGGCAATTCATGGACCAGGACTTGAGAAAAAGCAGATGCTTCTCGGGAGACTAGTCGAAATCGGAACTGAGTTGTTCGCGATGGGGTGCACAGTTTCTTATGCAAATAAGTTGCACAAGGAAAATGAAGCTGATAGGTCTGCTATCGAGCTGGCAGATCACTTTTGCGTGCTAGCGCGCCGAAGAATTAAGACTCACTTTAGCAATCTATCTAGTAACGATGATAATCACTCAAATGCGGTGGCTAAGAAGTTTCTAGATGGCAAGTACAAGTGGATGGAAGAGGGTATCATTTGGACCAAGGACCAAGAATAATTAAAAACCGACCTTGACTCCGAAGGTTTGATCATACCTGACGAGACAAGCAATAATGATGTATCCTTGCTCGCATGGATACTAAAATTTTAAAACCTAGCGAACCGGCTTATCAATATCCGTTACTAATTAAACGGATCTTGGAGCCGGTTTTGCGTTATGAGCCTAACCAGATACTGTATTACAATCAACAATGCCAAAGGACTTATACGCAGTTTTATAAGCGAGTTTGTCAGTTAGCAAATGTGCTAAAAAATATGGGTGTAAAACCCGGCGATACCGTAGCTTTTATGGACTGGGACTCCTTACGATACCTCGAAGCTTTTTTTGCTGTACCTATGATAGGGGCAGTCTTACACACTATAAATCCTAGATTAAGCCCGAAAGAGATTTTGTATACCATTAATCATGCTGAAGATCGTTATTTATTCATTCACCATGACTTTATTCCAATATATGAGTTAATCTACTCTGAAATTGAACATCTACGTAGCGCCGTATTATTAGTTGATGAGCCGTTAGAGAAAAAGTCTGAGTTTCAATTCTATGGAGAATATGAAGCATTGATGAATGTCGCATCTAGTAGTTATCACTTCGAAGATTTCGACGAGAACTCTGTGGCTACCACTTTTTACACTACCGGAACGACTGGAAAACCAAAGGGAGTACTGTTTACCCATCGTCAATTGGTTTTACATACTTTGGTGGCCACTACAACTGTATCATCTTTTGCAAGTACTAGAGTTTTCGATTCCGCAGACGTTTATATGCCTCTTACCCCAATGTTTCATGTTCATGCCTGGGGTATTCCCTACAGTGCAACCATGTTGGGCGCCAAGCAAGTGTATCCGGGCCGTTACGAGCCTCTTAAATTATTGAAATTGATTGAGAAGTACAAAGTAAGTTTTTCTCATTGTGTTCCGGCTATACTGAATATGATTTTGGATCATCCAGATAGTGAAACCGTAGATCTCGAGGGTTGGAAAGTGATTATTGGTGGTTCGGCCTTGTCACCCGGGCTTGCAAAAAAAGCTTTAATTAGAGGCGTCGAAGTTTACACTGGATATGGAATGAGCGAGACATGTCCTCTACTCACCTTAACTTACAATAAACAGTCCCACTTAAATCAGAGTCTTGAAGATAATATCAATCATAGAACTAAAGCGGGCATGCCCGTACCTCTTGTAGATTTGAAAATTAAATCAAGCAACGGTTCTTTTAATGCTGAGGGAGACTCTGGCGAGATAATTGTTCGATCTCCATGGTTGACATATTGTTATGCCAAAGATCAAGAGTCTACAATGAAATTGTGGCGGGATGGGTGGTTGCATACGGGTGATGTGGGATATCTTGATGAATCGAACTATTTAGTTATCTCTGATCGTATCAAAGACGTTATCAAGAGCGGTGGAGAGTGGATATCCTCTTTAGATCTAGAGCGCTTGATTACATTGTGCGATGGTGTGCAAGAAGTAGCGGTAGTAGGTGTTACTGATGAAAAATGGGGAGAACGACCAGTTGCTTGGATCAAGGCAGCTAATTTAAATTCTAAAGCAATAAAAGAACATCTAAAATTGTACGTCAAAGATGGAGTTATTCCAGCCTGGGCCATACCTGAGATAATAGATTTTGTTGAAGAAATTCCAAAGACTAGCGTAGGTAAAGTAAACAAAAAAGAAATTCGTGAACGAATAAGCGCAGAGTAGAAATCCATTTGACTTAATAAAAAAAATCAGAATTGTTAGGAGAAACATGTCATTAACAGATATTTTCAAAAAAGATCTTTTCAAGGGAAAGAATATTTTCATAACCGGCGGTGGGAGTGGAATCAACCTGGGTATCGCTCACAGCTTCGCGATGCTTGGTGCTAATATTTCGATTTGTGGTAGGACTGAGGAAAAACTTTCAGTAGCCGCAGACCAGCTTAAGAGTCATGGAGTTGAGGTTTTTTACGATACTGCAGATGTCAGAGATGCTACTCGTTTGAAAGAAGTGATTGATAAAAGTGCGGAAGTATTTGGTAGTTTGGATGTATTAGTGGCGGCCGCGGCAGGTAATTTTCTGTGCATGGCTAATAAGATGTCTACTAATGCTTTCAAGTCAGTTATAGACATTGATTTGCTAGGTAGTTTTAATTCTTGTAGTGCTGCTTTTCCGCACTTAAAAGCTAGTGGGGGGAGCATAACATTTATTTCCGCGGGTATGTCTTACATGCCTTACACGGCACAATGTCATGTGGGAGCAGCCAAAGCTGGTATAGATAATTTAATGAAAAATTTAGCCCTAGAATGGGGCCGTTATGGTATTCGTAGTAATTCAATAGTACCGGGACCAATCGCCGAAACTGAGGGGGTTTCTCGGCTAGCTCCTGGTGATATGGCGAAGAAGTTTGCTCATCTTATTCCACTAGGTCGCATGGGTGAAAAATCAGAAATCGGAAATGTCGCAGTATTTCTTGCTTCACCGCTTGCGAGTTATATAACCGGGTCTGTTGTTGTAGTTGACGGCGGTCAAAATCTGCCTGGATCGGGTGGATTCACCCAATTGGTGAGTCAAATGATGAAATCATAATTTGAAAAATTCTAGCTAGCGCTGACTGTGTATGCTGTGTACTCCAGTTAGCGTTCCCTAGATGATTAGACGGCTGAAATGTCAGCTCGTATCTGGGTATTGTCGCTTGGAAGCATGTTTTTAATCTCAATCTCGAGTTTTTCCTGTTCAGATTTACCGAGTTCGTAAATCCATTTGGTCCGTCTTAAGGTTACATCTTCCAGAGTGCGGGCCATTTCATCGTTTATATTGTAAAGAAGCTCAGCTCGCAAAAACATAGGATGCACAGTGGGTTTGAGATTTTCATCATTTTCGAGACAGTAATGTGCAATTTGGACCCAACGGTTTCCATATTCCCATTGCCAACGATCTATAATTTCTCCAGAGATTCCGGCTTGCAAACACTGGTGTTTCAAATCTGTTAATTGAGTTTCTGTAAGGCCATGGCCGACTGCTCCATAGAGAGGATCTTTTGACGTATCCGCTCTCGAATCATCTATTGGCTTTAAACGTTCAGAAATCTTTTCAAGAACCTTCTGAGATAAAGCTCGATAACTAGTTAATTTGCCACCGAAAACCGCAAGATAGCCTCCTTTATCCCCATTCGGTTCATCTTCTAATCTGTATTCTCGACTAATAGAGGAAAGATCTTTTTCACCTGTCTCTACAAGACTACGGACACCACTATAAACATGTAAAACATCAGCTTCTGTGATAGGACTGCTGGGAAAAAAATAATTGTAATGATCATACAGGTAGGTTTCTTCGGCATGACTACTGGGAATTTTATCGAAATGTTCTCCTTCGAATTGAGATTCTGTTGTACCGATCAGAGTGTAATTCCGATGCCACGGAAGGACAAAAATTACTCGTCCGTCTTCCGGTAATATTAAATATCCCTCCTCAAATTTGCGACGAACGACGAAGTGAATTCCACGAACATAACTTAACCCCGGACGTAGATGCTGTTGACTTACATGTTGGTCTAGAAGCGGTACCCAAGGACCTGCCGCATTTATAATATAATTAGTTTGTACTTCAAAAGTTTGGTTACATCTGAAATCTTTGAGTTTAACCAAATAGCCATTAGTTTGAGGCCTCGCCTCCACAAATTCGACGTAATTGAGAACGTCAGCACCCATGGATTTAGCCGATAGTGCCGTCTCCAAGACAAGTCTTGAGTCATGAGTCTGGGCATCAGAATATTGAACTACAGCTCTCAAACCGTCCTGTCTCAGATGTGGGAGATTTCTTCTTTCCGACGCACTCAAACCTCGGCTGGGATTCAAATTATCTCTACCAGCGAACCAATCATACATTTTGGAGCCTAATTGCACCATCCATCCAGGTCTTTTGTCGCCCCTGTATACAGGAATATTTATTCTCGCCGGTCGTACTAAATGCGGGGCAGTTTGAAGTAGAATTTTTCTTTCCTTCAGTGACTCATTTACTAAACGAAATTCGGCTTGTTCAAGGTAACGAATTCCACCATGAATTAATTTAGATGAATTACCGGAGGTTGCGTGGCCAAAATCGTTTTTTTCAACCAGCATAGTTGTATAACCTCTGGCAGCTGCTTCGCGGGCTACTCCGGCACCATTAATACCGCCACCCACAACCAGAATTTGAACGTTAGATCTCATTGCGTTACACCTTAGCTAGTAGACTCAGAAACTGAAAGTTCTCTCTTCAGGTCTTCAAGCTGTTGTTTCTTCAAAAACTCTGTGCCTTTGCCTAAATCATGGAGGTATTTGATCACCGTATCGATCAGTTTTTGCCCTTGTAGGCCAGAAAATAAGCTTCTGCGGTAGAACTCTAATTCAACTTGGCGTTTATAATCTGACTGTACTTTGTTACTAATACGATCTGAAGAAAATGTCGAAAGGACTGGATCATCTAGAGCACGTAAAATTAAAATAGGGCTTTTAATTTGCGTGATAGCTCGCTTGCAAACTTGACGCATTTTATGCCATTCGTACATTGTCTCAATAGATAGTTTAGACGCTTTGATATAGTCAATATTATGTTCCAGTTCAATCCATTCAAGTCGGTCAATTGGGCGGCCTATTCGTCGAAAGAGAGTTGCGGCGTAGTGAGCAGCTGGTATAAGGTAAAAATCATAATCCTTTAATGACACTGCAGGGTTAATGACGAATGCACCTGTCACTCCTTTTCGAGATGCACGGTTTAATGCAAGCAATGCCCCAGCCGAATAACCTCCCACTACTACTTTGGCACAGGAGTGTTTTAACAGGGTGAACGCTCGATTGTATGCTTTTTGCCAATCATGCCATGAACTACTCAGTAGATCTTTTTGTGATGTTCCGTGTCCTGGTAATCGTGGACAGAATACGGTAAAACCAGCCTCATTGAGTTTTTTAGCCATAGGCTTCATTTGTTTAGGAGTAGCAAGTAAGTCGTGACCAAGAAGGACACCAATGGAATGTTCTTTATCAATTCCCTCTAAAAATATACTCTCATGCTCCTGCCATTCATCTTCTTGGTAGGCAAGATCCCGTGTTTCTTGGAGTGCAGACTTATATTCAATTCGATCTTGCTCAAAAAGATGGTCGCAAACATCACGACGTAATTGCTTAAGACTTTTCCCCATATTTTTCCGAATTAGTCTGGTAACATTTTCTAATGGTTCAAGCCCATTCGCCAATACTTCAATTTTATTGGTCATTCGGACTCGGTGAAAATCATTATTACCTTCCAGAGCTTTACGATTGATTTGGATCTGACCTTGATCGAAGTTTAGTAGGCCATCTTGATGTAAAATGAGAAAAAAATCTTCAAGTGGTTCGTATCCTTCACCATTGATTATTTGCAATAGGTTTCCTTTAAGTGAGGAATGCACATAGGTATCAGGCAGTTCTCTAATTTCCAAAGCACTCGTATAAATTGCAAGTCTAAGTTTTTCTTCTTCGACTTCCTCGAGAGCCGCAGGAAGGGACCTGATGCAATAGGAAACTAACTCGTCGACATTTATATAAATGCGCTGATAAATTTCTGTCATACAGCGTTGGGTTAATTTTGTACGCTGCCATTCAAGAATTAGATTATTAATATCTTCGTCTCTGAAAAATTTATGGAGTCCTCGTTTGATTGGCATAAGATGTGACAAAAAGTCGTCTAGGTGAATGGCGGGTCCAAAATGATGGTCAATATCGGTGCTCTTGAATAAAAAGTTGCCCTCAACCCTGAGCTCTTCTTCAAAGCGACCGCTGACTTGACCGACCAACTTCCTTACTAAACTAAGCAGAAAATTATCTCCTGTTCTTAGTGGGTAATAAGAGATACTCAGAGGTGATATTACGATAGATTTTCTACAGATTTCTTCGGGCCCGGAAAAATTATAGGTGTTTTCGTAATATTGCATAGAAACTCGGTCTCCAGTATCTACTGCATTTAAATAGCTACGCTTGAAAATTTCAGCCTTTAGTGCCAAAACTGCAGCTCCAGTATGGGGAGGTCCCTTCTTGCCGGGGCAATCGAGAACAAACTTTCCTCGTTCATAAACCGAGCGGTTTTTGACCATATTACCTTCAGGAAATATAGCCCAATTATGCCGACCGGTCATGAGGTCTCCAACTATCCGATTATTGCGCGTAGGATCATCCATTGGGAATGCTCCGCAAATGCGAAGCCATTCTCCAAACCAGCCGACGAAAAAAATTTGATGAGCGAGAACCTGCAGCTTTTGCTTGGTTACAAGCCAATGAATGTAAGGTAAAAGTGCAGTTTCAATCCTTGTGAAGTGATTTGCTACAAATAGCGTTGGGTTATCAGTAACATTTTCTTCGCCCGCAAAAAGAATTTTAGCTTTCAGAATAAGATTAAAAAGAATCTCAAATATTATTTTACTGGTAAAAAAAACTAAAGGTTCTATGTACTTGCGCATAATTATCTGTAGCAGAGCTTTAACTTGAGCAGGCTATTATAACAACAATGACCTCTATTTATAGCTAAGCGAACTAATAACATCTTACATCTTGTTGCTCGGTATAAAAAATGTAGTTTAACCACTTTTGCACACAAAGAGCGTCTCATGTATGTTTTGCGTATGTATATACTATTTTTGGAATCATTTTATGGAGGATCGCATCGAGATTTCGCTGACGGATTTAAAGGATACTGGCCTGGTAAAGTCGATTTAATTACATTACCAGCACGTTTTTGGAAATGGCGTGTTCGTGGAGCCGCTTTCGAATTTTTGCAACGAGTAAAAAAATCACAGTTATCTAAATATGACGCCGTATTTGTAACTTCTTTGATAGGGTTGGCTGATATCAAGTCTCACTGGGGAGCCAGTTGTCCGCCTGTCATTTTATACATGCATGAGTGTCAACTTAATTACCCTTTGCCCAAAGGCGAAAGTCTAGATGTACATTTCGTTATGAATGATCTGTCCAATCTCATGCATGCGGACAAAATTCTATTTAATTCGGAAGCCCATAGAAAAAAGTGCTTTGAGAGCTTGTCTAAATACATGAGAAAAATGCCAGATTTTGTTCCGCGAAAAATCATGGAAAAGCTTCCAGAGAAAAGTGAGGTTGTGTACCCTGGTTGTCACTTTAATAGAACACAAAAATTTGTTAAGTGGCCTGACAAAGATCTAACTATCGTTTGGAATCACCGCTGGGAATTCGACAAGCAGCCGGATCAATTTTTTTCAGTTTTATACAAACTAAAGGATTTGGGCATACCCTTTAGATTGCGTGTTTTAGGTGAGAATTTTCAGGTAAAACCAAAAGTATTTGAGGATGCTAGAATAAAATTGTCTGAATTTATCGATCATTGGGGATATTTAGAAAATCGAGAAAGCTATTATCAGAACTTGAGAGATAGTCAAATAGTTATCTCCACAGCTATACAAGAGAATTTTGGGATTTCTATCGTCGAAGCAATTGCCATGGGATGTTTCCCTCTACTGCCGATGAGACTTTCTTATCCAGAAATATTACCGGGTCAGTATCATTCTTATTCCTTATATCGCGGTAGCCGAGATCTAACTTCCCGATTAAAGAGGTTACTCGTAAAGCCTAAATATTATGAAAATTTGTCTCGTGACTTAGCCTGTGAAATGCAAAAATATAGTTGGTCAAAACAAATTACTTATTACAAGGAAGCGGTTCGCTCAAGCTTGGAGAAATCATGTTGATTCTTGATAGTCATTGTCACATTCAGAGTATTCCAGGGCATCCTTGGGATTCTCCAGCATCTCGGTTGGTTCCACTCCTAGACGAAGCTGGAATACATTGTGCGCTCGTAATGGGATATGGCGAAGCTAGTGCCGAGAATCCAGAA
Organism: uncultured bacterium; assembly: GCA_964603885.1. GTDB lineage: Bacteria > Muiribacteriota > UBA6191 > UBA6191 > UBA6191 > JAYZAC01. Next base: position 12,414 of record CAZRWM010000013.1, on the reverse strand, counting down.
TTAATTCTTCAAATGGATGCAGCCATGAGGGAATATCCCGATAGATTGCTAGCCTTAGCCAGACTCGAGCCTAAAGAGTCAGCGCCAGAAACATTGAGGAGTTTGGTTGATAGTGATCGTGGCTTCATTGGCTTGAAACTACATCCAGTAGGTTACCGCTTACCACCTGATCATCCACATGTGATTAGTCTACTGAAGATGGCTGGAAAACTAGGGATTCCGAGTCTGTTTCACTGCGGCGATGAAGAATTTAGTTTACCGTTGCAAATAGCAAGGGCGGCACGCCAAGTTCCTGAAGCCAAAATTATCCTGGGTCACATGGGAGGGTACTTCCATGTGGATGACGCTTTACAAGCTGCTCTAGAATGCCCGAATATATACCTTGAAACTTCTGCCATGCCATTCCCTCATTTAGTTAGTTTATGTGTCAAGGAACTTGGAGCTGATCGAGTATTATTTGGAAGTGATGGGCCCGGCTGCTTACCCGCATTAGAGGTGCAAAAAATATATCTAGCTAAACTCACCGAGATTGAAATTCGAGAAGTCCTTGGACGAGCGTATCTTCGACTTTTAAGACCTAGAGACCAAGACAAAATTCTTAAAATGTCCAAAGTGAGTAGGTCACCACATCAAGCTCCTCAGTCAAATGAACCCATTCCACTCGATTGCAGAGTTCATGTAAAGACGTCTGATAGGGTTAAAAAGAGCGGTGGATTATGGAGAGTTGCAGGTATGGATCACTCTCAAATACTGCCTTCGATGCGTGAAAACCGTATTTATAAGGCTTGTTTAGTCAGTGGGTACAATCCTTGTTCTTACCAGAAGGCAAACAATCAGATCAAGAAATTAGCTCAGGAGCACAAACTTTATTATTGGTGTCGCATTGATCCGCTAGACCCTGGTAGTTACTCTCAAAGTTCTGAATTTTTAAGGGAAAAAAATTGTGCCGGTTTATTCTTTCATCCGTTTGAGGAGAATTTAGCTTGCAGTGCAACACCCTTTGTAAATTTTATGAGTCAATTACAAAAGAATTTCCGCTCAAATCAATACTTGATGATTGCAGGCGGTTATCCTCTAGTTTCTCAGGCAGAACAAATAGCTCATTTAGCTTCAAGTTTAGATGTCAAAATACTTGCTACTAGCGCAGGTCAAATAGATATTTGTGGTGCACATTTACAAGGAGCGTTATCCATGATGAGAGAGCATTCTAATATTTCTGTTGAGACGTCTGGTATTTACAGACAAGATTTTATAGAGGATCTTGTAAATGAATTTGGTGCAGATAGAGTTCGATTCGGTTCAGGGGCACCAGGCTTTGACATTGGTTACGAAGCAGCAAGATTTAGATGGTTACATGGAAATAAAATGCCAGCTATAGCACAAGACTTTATAAATATTGATGACTGATTAAGTAAAATCTTAGAATTAAAATTATCCAAATAGCGCGGCTTTAACATTTTTACAGAGTCACAAATGGCTTTTGTCTTGGCTCGATAAAATTGTACTTGAGTCATTAGTTTCAAACGCAAAACATGTTTAAAGAGTCGTCGATAGACCCACTATGCTTGAAGAAATCAGGTCAGAAATAAATTTAAAGAGGAAAGCAGAGCTTCTAAAGGAATACGTTCGCGGGGAAGTAAACTTGGAGTATCTGTCTGAATATCTACGGCACGAAGTTCAGAATGCTGAATCCAAAGCTTGGAAGAACTTCTGCAAACAAATACAAAAGTATGTCAGACAGCAATTCTACAAAAAAAATCGCCTAGCTTTGCTCAACTCAGAAGCAAGTCGACTAGCGGAATCTCTGCCCATACAAGTGGGAGTTGGTGATAAACAAAAAAGTAATCCAATTCTAGGTTTTCATTTATTGGATGATAAAACAAAGCTTGATTGGCTAGATAGAGCTGAATTACAGCATAAAGTATTAAAAAATTTACTAAAATCTCACCCTGAAATGATACTGCTTGAGCGGAATCCACAAATTTTCAGAAGATTACAAGGAATTCTAGAAGGTAACGGCGTGGCCGCAGCGTGGGAAGGTCGTATACAAGAACGACTTCACTTACAGTCAGAAAAGAGAGAGTCTGAAGCGGCAGTAGAAGAAGTTGCTCAACAAGTTCACATGCAACAATCACAGGTTGTACATCACTGGACTCGGATAGCCTTGATGGCAAGTTTGGCTTGCGTTTTGTATTTTAGTGTATTCCCAGGTGCTGAAAATACTTTCGACAGATTGATTTTAACTTGGGAAACTTATTTGAGTAATGCGGACGATAGTAGAGTCAGCGTTGGTGGTGTTGGGATCAAAAATACTACAGTTAAGGCCCAAGAACTTCAAGAACTGTCCATGGTGAAGTTTGTTGATAAGTTGAAACCGCGCGGTAATAAAATTAACATCTCGATTGAGAGAGCTAGCAAAAAATCTGTTTCAAGTAAGGTTGAGTCTTCCTCCAAGGAAATGGAGTTACCCTTAAAAAAGCAGATTGATAATAATCCCAAGTCCTTGAAGATTACTAAACCTGAAGTGGTGAATAGCGCCTCCACTATCAAGAATTCAAGCAATATAGACCCACGATCTAGAACACTGGAAAATAATAGAAATATCGATACTGAATCAACTAGAAAAAATAAAACTGTTTTAGATCTAGAATCTATCTCTGAGAGGAAAGCGATTTTGACAGCTTCAAAAGTATCCTCACAGGCGGTCGTGCCACTCAAATCTAACAGTAAGGCTAAAAAACCAGCTAAGTCTGACAATTTGGACGTTGTAGGTCCGCCTACAAAAATTTCGTTAGATACTACGATTGATCCCAAGCAATTTGTAATCAATGGTCCTGTAAATCTCAATCTTGAAGCGCCAGATGAATTAAAAAATTTAACAGTAGACGGGCCGGTAGAGATTTCTTTACCTGAGGCTTCCGCATTGGGTAATCTATCTTTTCAAGATTCTTTACTAGCTTCTGAGTGGAGTACTACAGGAATATTATTGTTGGGTAGAGAGAAAGGTAATAGGGCTGATACCGTGATCTATGCCATGGTTCATCATAATCCCTTATCTTTACGATTTTTAAGTTTGCCACGCGATACTAGAGTACCAATAGAGTATCAAGGTAAGGAAGTTAATGATAAGATTGGACATGCTTTACGATGGGGTGGTGTGGAAAGTATTCGTGGTGCCGCAGAGAAAATGCTCGGCTTGAAAATTGATCATTATGTGACTCTTGATCTCAAGATTTTTCGAGAGCTTGTAGACGTAGTAGGGGGAGTCGAGATTCACGTAGATAGAAATCTTAGATATGTGGACCGAGCCGGCGGCGTAAATATAGATCTCAAAAAAGGATTACAACTTCTCAACGGTGTGGACGCTGAAGGGTACGTAAGATTCCGTACGGATGGAAAGGGCGATTTAGGTAGGATAAAACGCCAACAAAAATTTCTGGCTGCATTTCTTGATCGCTTACGCAATATGAGTGAACTTAGTTGGGAAAATATTCAATTGCTTAGCGGTCTTCCAAAATTTTTGAGTGAAGTCGTGCAGAAAAGTAGTACAGACTTGACGCTAGTTACTGTTGCTCAACTTTTGAAGTCCTTCATATCGAATCCCGATGTAGATGTAGAGTTCAAGCGTTTAGGGGGAAAAGCTCAATATCTAAGTACAAATAGTAAAAATCAGAAACGTAGTTACTACATTTCCAATAGTAAGCAAGTCATGCAAGCCGTTCGCTGGTTAACTATAAAAGATATGAACCTGGATCAAAAATTAGCTATGGCAAACTGATATGATCTGACTAAAACAGGTAACTTTTTACACTTTTATTCGTATTTATGACTTAGATGTGGAAACTTTATTTTTGTTCGTGCCTTCTTCTATTGATTCCGATTTTTGGTAATTCTTATCTGGCAATGTCTGGTGAATATTTCTCTTCTAAAATTTTTTCTGATGAAGGAGAGGAGTGGATTGACCTCAGTCAAAGGAGGGAAACGGAAGATTTTCCATCAAGTATTCCAGAATTTGAGGAATTGAAGTTGGTTATGGGCGATGAGGATTCCGATAGAGTTTCTCAAACACAAGATTATTTTTCGACGCTCAAATTTGATTCCTCAGGAAAGCTTATTGAATCAGAAGGCATCAGCCTCAGTAATTTATTGCAAGATCAAAGCTACTTTACTACAACATGGGAAAGAGAACAGGCTGAGCAAATATTTTTCGAATCCCGTGAACTATCAATGGCTGGTAGCAAAGAAGAGGCTCTTAATTTACTTAACAGATATAGACCCACTTTTGATCAGCAAAAGGCGAAATTAATGTACATGAAGGTGCAGGATTTGGTTGTAATATTGAGAGGTAGTTTGTCATTTTCTAATCGGCATGAATTCACTCTACAACTTCAGCAGGCTATCAATGAACTCGCGAGCTACCAGGATCAACTTATCATAAGTGACCGGGAGTTAGTCCAAGATCTCATGATGCATGCACGAGTTGAAATCGAACAGTCCAGAAATAAATTGAATAGACTTGAGAGAATGTCGCGTAATAACTTCAAACCGGTTCAACCTGAAGTGTCGCCCAACATTGATTTAGCCTCACCCAATGTATCTGCAATCACGGTGCCTTCTGTTTCTTCAAAACCTCCTCACCCGATACAGGTTCCCAATCCTTCCGTGCAGAAGCATACCGCTCCCACTGTTCCGCCCAATGCGAAAACAAAACCTAAATTGAGTGATCGTAATCCGATTATGAGCTTGAGAATTAATGGGCCTAAGGATATTGGTCGGAATGAAGCCGAAATTATTCTCAGGGGTATTGGACTAATGACTAGTAAACGCGGATTTCAAAAGTCATTACAGGGGCTGTATAAAGGTCATACCTACAAGTCGAACCCTAACGCTAAATTAGATAGTCAAATGAGGGAGTTTTTGTTTAACGAATTCCGCTTGATGCGAAAAGCACTTGATAAATATTCTGATAAACCAAACATTTCTCAAAAGGCTACACCAAAGCTCTATGACCAGTGGATGCAAAAAGCTTCCTTGGAGTTAACGGCTTTGGGGTCACAAAGAGAGAGATTTGCCTTGTTAAAGTCACTGATGACTCAAGAATCGGGACGAACACATTGGCGTGATTTTGTTCCAGTTATGGGATATACGGCGGATATTGGATTCGGACAATTTTTACCGGCAACAGCGAAGTCAGTCGGTATAAATCCATACGACCCAGAAGAGAATATTCGTGGAATCGCTATTTATCTTAACAGATTGATCAAGAAGAAAGGCATCCGCGATGGACTTGCAAGTTACAACGGCGGTAACAAGCCGCCTGCACGATCCTTTCGCTATGCTGATAATATAATGTCGCGTCTAGCATAATTGCATTTCGTATCTCGGAACCAGTGATCCAGGACAATTATGGTTCAATCCCCGAAAAATTCATTGGAAGAGTTTTTAGCATTTTTTATCAGTTTATTATTGGATGGTCAGTTGATATGTACTCATTTAAAGATCAAAATATTGTCACAATTTAGAGCTGAAGTGGAGCTTCGCAATCATTTCATACTTTGGCAAGATCTTGAAGAAGGTGGTTTCGAAGCTGATGGACTTGGACGAATCAAAATTCTAAGCTATGCAGGTGAAGTACGTAAATACGGTGACATATATTTTGATAAAGTGACCGAAATTACGCTGCCGGAGCCACTAGATAGGTTTTACGATCCAGATTTCTACTGCGTTTATATAACTTTTCTCAAATTACATACTGAATAGTAACCGATAGTTAATTGGAGGAAATTAAAATGCTTGTAATGAAATTTGGTGGTGCTTCTCTTGCTAATAGTGAAAATTTTAGTAATGCCGTTGATTGGATTATTAAACAGCGGAAAGTAGTAGTTGTAGTTTCGGCCATTAAAAATGCTACTAATGAGCTTATCGAATGTCTTAATTTTGCGGAATTGGGAAATTATCAACAGGTTTCAGACAAACTCCTTTCTTTGCGTGAATCTCACAATAGAATTATTAAGGATTTAGTTAATGAACCAGAATCTTTAGATTTAGAAATTTCTGCTCTATTTATTGAAGCAAGAACTCTGTTACAGGGGGTTGCTAGTCTTAAAGAAATTACTCCCAGGGCTCACGACAGACTTCTTAGTCTGGGTGAAAAGTTATCCTCAAGAATTCTTGCCGAGGTTATAAATGCTAGAGGTCAAACCGCACAAGCTATCGAAGGTGAACGAGTATTGCTCACTGACAACAGATTTACGAATGCCTATCCAAATTATGAAGAAAGTAAATCATTGTGTTCAGAGAATTTACTTCCTCTATTAAATACCGGTGTGATTCCTGTGGTTGCAGGTTTCACAGGCGCTACTAAGGAGGGTTTGACAACTACATTAGGCAGGGGAGGAACAGATTTAACTGCATCAGTACTAGCGCGCTGCTTAGAAGCTACGGAATGCTGGTTTTTGAAAGAAGTAGATGGGATTATGACTACCGATCCAAGAATTGTTCAAGAAGCCCATACTATTCTAGAGATGAGTTACCGTGAGGTGGCTGAATTGAGCTTCTTCGGAGCAAAAGTATTACACCCAATCGCTATTCATCCCTTAAAGATTTCTAATATTCCTGCTCGGATACTTAATGTTTATAAACATGACTTTTCAGGTACAATCATCAAATCTGAATTAAACGATATCAATCATCCAGCAAGAGCTATTAGCAGTCTCTCAGATGTGGCTTTGATAACTATTGAAGGCGATGGGATGCAGGGTGTTGTGGGATTAGCAGGGCGCGTTTTTCATGCTGTGGCGCAATCGGAAACAAATATCCTAATGATCTCGCAGTCTAGTAGCGAGCAAAATATATGTCTAGTCGTTCAAGGTAATGATGCCTCGAGGGTGGTTCAAAAGCTAGAGATAGAATTAGAGCTTGAATTGGTAAAGGGGCTCGTTGAAAAAGTGAATTTAGATAGGAACTATTCTATTATCAGTCTGGTTGGCGAGGGTATGGCAGGCTATCCTGGCATTTCCGGCCTTCTATTTTCAATTCTTGGTGAGGCAGGCATCAATGTAAAAATGATCGCTCAGGGATCCAGTGAAGTGAATATTAGTTTTATGATACCTACGAAAAATATTCCTTCAGCGATGACTCTAATTCATGAAGGGCTTAAATTGTGAAAAGTAAAATAGCCATTATAGTTGCTGGATACGGTCGAGTGGGAAAAGAGTTTTGTCGACGGATTGAATGTTTTCCTCATTTATCTTTGAAGGCGGTATTTCGGTCCGCCCAGCAGTTAGTAAATCTTAAAGGGATTACTGCGAATGAGTTTGCTCAGTTCAGACCTCGGAATACTAGTGTAGAAGATGTTATCGGTCGTATCGATGAACCCACAGTCCTTATCGACGCAACGGCAGACAAATGTATGCTTGACGATTGGCTATTAGCTTTAAAGTCTGGTGCTAGCGTTATCACCGCCAACAAACTACCTCTGTGTATGCCTTATAACCAATGTAAAGTTTTCTTTGAGAGTTATAATCGGGTTAGATTTGAGGCTACGGTTGGAGCTGGCTTGCCCGTTATACAAACATTACGAAATGCAGTATTTAGTGAAGATTATAAAATAAGTTTTGAAGGTTGTCTTTCAGGGACTTTAGCCTATATTTTTGATGCGATCAAGAAAGGTGAAGATTTTGCTAGTGCTGTGAAGAGTGCCCACTCATTGGGGTATACAGAACCAGACCCTCGGGAGGATTTAGCGGCTACAGATTTGGCTCGTAAAGCATTGATAATGAATCGGGTTGTAGGCGGTGAATTAGAAATGGAGAATTTAGTGGTTCAAAGTTTGGTTCCTGATAAGCTTCGAAGTGTTCCCAAAGACGATTTTTTAGCTCGTATGGATCAATTAGAATTACCACCAATTGCACATAGAATGAATGCTCCGCGTTTCGTTATTTCAGGAGATATTAATTCAGCCAGAGTGGAAATCGTAGATCAAAAAGTTTATCCGGGAGGAACTCCCACAGATAATGATTTTTGTATGAGGTCCAACGGTTATCCTGAAGGAATAAGAATATTGGGCCCCGGAGCAGGGCCCGCAGTTACAGCAATGGCATTATTGTCAGATCTGGAAACTCAAATAAAAACGCTATAATCATTCATAATTCGTACTTTTTAGCAATGATTTGTTAGGATTGACTGACAAAATCGAGGAGATTATGGATCGTATAAAAGTAGGTATTCTGGGCGCTACCGGTATGGCGGGCCAGAGGTATTTGGAATTACTTAGCAATCATCCTTATTTCGAGGTTTGTTTTTTGGCTGCTAGTCCAAGGTCGGCCGGTAAAACTTATCAACAGGCCACAAGTTCCCGGTGGATTTTGAGTTCCCCTATAGCGGCAGAATTCACTAATATTATTGTCAGCAATGCTTCGGAAGTTGGTGAAGCGTCTGAATGCCAATTAGTTTTTTCAGCTTTGGATAGTTCCGTAGCACGCGAAATTGAGCCAAAATATGCTGAGGCAGGCATTGTTGTTGTTTCGAATGCCTCTGCTTTTCGATCTGAACCTGATGTGCCGGTAATAATTCCCGAAATTAATAGTCATCACCTTAAAATAATTGAATTACAGAAAGCTCGACGCGGATGGTCTGGTTACATAGTTACAAAGCCAAATTGCTCCATACAATCTTACCTTCTGCCTACTTTTCTCTTAAATAGGTATTTTCCGGTTGCTGAAATGGTAGTTCAGACCATGCAGGCTATAAGCGGCGCGGGATATCCAGGGTTGCCGGCCATACAAATGTTGGGTAACGTAGTGCCACACATTAAGGGAGAAGAACAAAAATCTGAGCAAGAACCCTTGAAAATTTTAGGGTCGGTAGGACCCGATGGTATTGAGAACTCTCGATTTCCTCGAATTTCTGCTCACTGCAATCGAGTTCCGACAATAGATGGTCACATGGCATGTGTGTCTTTGAGTTTTCAAGGTAAAGTGCCTACTATCTCTCAAATTGTTGATTGCTGGCAGCAGGCACCCACTCTCGACCTACCATTAGCTCCAAAATTGTCATTAGTAGTACATACCGATGAAGATCGTCCGCAGGTCACGCTTGACCGCGATAATCAATCTGGGATGGCAATTCATGTAGGTCGTTTAAGAGCTTGTCCTGTCCATCATATTCGTTTTGTTGGCTTGTCCCATAATACACTTCGTGGAGCTGCTGGTGGAGGTTTGTTGATTGCGGAGTTACTAGCGAAGACTAATTTGATTAACAAAGGAGATTAATCGATGTCCAAAAATCAGGTGACTAGTTTTGCCCCAGCTTCAATCGGAAATGTAGGACCAGGTTTTGACGTTTTCGGTTTAGCCTTAAAGGGGCTCGGAGATTACGTTGCTATGAAGCGAACTTCTGAGCCTGGTGTTAGAATATTAAAGATTGAAGGTGACTCTGGGAGATTGCCCCTTGTATCTAGCAAAAATACGGCGGGGTTAGCAGCCGAAAACGTTCTCAAAATTTGTGAGCAAAAGGGAGATTCATTTGGTGTTGAATTAACCTTGAAGAAAGGTCTACCGATTAATTCAGGTCTTGGTTCTAGCGGAGCGTCAGCAGCAGCTGCCGCTCGGGCAGTATCTAAATTGACCGATGTAGAACTTCTTGATGAAGAACTACTGGCTGCATGTGTAGAAGCCGAGGCCGGTGTTGCAGGTTATCATGCTGACAATGTAGCCCCCTCATTATTGGGCGGCTTTGTAATTGTTGAAAGCTACGAGCCTCTCACTACTTTGCGCTTAATACCGCCTGTTGATATCCCTATTGGTATTATCAAGCCAGATATTGAGGTCGCCACTAAGGAGGCCCGAGATTTAGTTCCCGAGCTTATCACCATTAATTCTATGATTCATAATTTAGCAAGGTCCACTTCTATGGTTGCCCATTTAATGCGAGGCGATGTGACATCTTTCGGTAAAGCTATTCGCGACATTATTGTGGAGCCTGCGAGAGCGACGCTTGTACCTGGATTCTTCCAAGCTAAAAAAAATTTGTTAGGTGCTGGAGCACTGGGTTGTAGTCTCAGTGGTTCCGGACCGAGTCTGTTTTACGTTGCCACAGACCAAGATGCTCTTCATTCTCTTGCTAAAGTAGCAATCAATGCTTTTGAAGAACAAAATATCAAGGCAAATTTCATAGCCACAGGAATTGATACTGAAGGTAGCATAGAGGTTCTAGATGAGTGATTCTGCGGTGAAATTACGTTGCTTAAAATCAGGGGAGCTTTACTCCGCGAATACAGCTAGCTTTTATTCTGAGCATGGTGGACTTTTCGAGGTTGCTATAGATTTTGAAAATGTACCCTCTTTAGAAGAGTTTGACCAGCGACTAGTCTCTCGAGCGGCAATTGATCGTTCGGGCGTCTGGCGATTTCGAGAATTAGTATTGCCTATCCCAGAAAATCGCATGTTTTGTAGAGGTGAAGGTAATACGAATTTATATGAGCACGAAGACCTAAACCAGTTTACACTTAATGCCAGGGTTCAACTGAAACATGAAGGTGAAAATCCTACAGGATCATTCAAGGATCGAGGAATGACCACAGCAATTTCGATGGCTAAGCATCTTGGTTACAAGGCTGTGGCTTGCGCCTCCACCGGTAATACCTCAGCCAGTATGGCCTCATATGCTCGGATGGCAGGACTTCTTCCAATCGTTCTCATTCCTGATGGCAAGATTAGTTCCGGAAAATTATCTCAGGCTTTGGCCTATGGTGCTTTGACTTTACAGGTTCAGGGTAATTTTGATGATGCTCTTAGTGCGGTTCAAAAGGTATGTTCCGAACAGGGAATTTATCTTATGAATTCTTTAAACCCTTATCGTATCGAGGGCCAGAAAGCAATTTTAATTGAAGCTTTGCAGCAAAGAGGTTGGTTAGTACCGGATTGGATAGTTTTGCCGGGCGGCAATCTTGGAAATACCTCAGCGGTAGGAAAGGCTTTGCGAGAAATGTTGGAATTGGAGCTAATTGACAAAATTCCACGAATCGCGGTGATACAGGCAGCTGGAGCGAATCCATTTTTCAAGATGTTGAGAGATGGAGACGATCAACTGGTGCCCATGCAGCCAGAGACTTTTGCAACGGCGATTCGCATTGGTAATCCCGTGAGTTGGGGTAAAGCATCTCGCATCATGCAAGAATGTCGGGGAGTAGTTTTAGATTTAGATGAACAGCAAATAGCCGAAGCTAAATGGGAAATTGATCGCTGCGGGATTGGCGCAGAACCAGCATCATGTTGTACTTTGGGCGGTATTCGTAAGTTACGTGAACTGGGGCATATGCAATCTGGTGCCGATGTTTTGGGTATTTTAACAGGCCACCTACTTAAAGACCCTGATGCAAATTTATCTGTCCATACCGAGCTAGAGTCTAGAAAGTCGTCGGCACCGATAAAGGTTTCAGCTGAGCCTCAAGCGATTCTTGATATGATTCATAACCATCTAAATCTTTGATTCTCTGACGGGAGCTATTTTGAAGATTAAATTAGGTTTAAAGACTGAGGCTACTTGGAAAACTGGATTTGGTCACTTAAAGCGTTTACAAAACCTTGTCAAAGATTGGTCAAATGTCGAACCACTCTTCATAAGTTCATGTAGACTTCCTGCGCTAGATTACACTAATGTACAAATTCATTCAGCCGACGAATTTTATGAAGTGATAACCGGTTTGGATATTCTTTTAGTTGATGAGCCTGAATTGGAATCAAGGTTTTTAAACGCGATACCTGCAAATTTTAAAGTGGCTGGTTTCGATGAACTGGGAGAGCTTCGAGATCGTCTTAATGTTCACTTCGTTACTACTTTACTTGGTCTTGACAATCAAGTACGAGAAAGAGGTATTACCAAAGAGTATATTGGTCCTGACTATTTTATTTTTCCTGAATTAGAGACAAGTGATGAGATCATGTTTGACCGAAAAATTTTAGTCACATTCGGTGGTAGTGACCCTGCTGGTCTGAGTCTAAGTTTTGTGGAAAATATGTGCTCCGAGATTCTGAAATTTAGTGTTATGGTTTTAGGGCCTGCTTTCAAATCGTCCATGAAAAAATCCTTACTAGAATTCAGAGAAATAAGTTTTTTGGATGCTCCAAGTAGTTTGGTACCTTATTACAAAGCTTCCCCACTGACTATCACAGGGGGAGGTGTGAGTGCTTATGAGGCTATTCGCTTTGGGTCAAAAGCTCTTCTTTGTTCTCAACATGCAGAGCAGCATGCTACGGCCCAAAGGCTGGTAAAAAGGGGGGCTGCTTGTGAATTTGGTGTGCACCCCGACGTGAACTGGTCAGAATTAAAGTTATTTTTGACGAAGTATATTCAAGAAGACTCTGAGATAGTGTTACCCTCGGGGCAGTCGCTTTTCGACGGACAGGGTGTTTT
>CAZRWM010000012.1:20184-35808 GCA_964603885.1 uncultured bacterium | reverse complement strand
ATCGCTGGTTTGCAATCATTTTAGAGAGTAGAATCAAACTTTCAGCCTTGCCCCCAGGCAATGGTAACGAATTCTTGAGATTCACATGGGGATTTTTTACCGCGGCATCCATCAAAAGTTGCCAAGCTAGATCATCATTTCTTTGATCAATTTCGGCTGACACAAGCATTCTACCTTCCACCAATTTTGTAAGCGGATGTTTATCCTTTTTGGCACGATCAATCCAGTAGGAGGAGGCTTTCATTTTACCCATTTCATGATCGATTGAGGCCATCCGTAGTGCGAGTTCTGCACGCTGTTTACTTAGTTTAATTTGCAGCTTCTCGACGGAGGGTCCAATGTTTTGTTTTACGGCCCTTCTAAAATTCATTAGAGCCGTGAAATAGTCGTCCATTATGACAAAATTCTGTGTCCAAAAATCATAGCTTTCATCATAAATTCTCATTGCTTGCAACTGGTAATGAAGCTGTAGAGTCTGATCAATTCGTTCTAATCGTTTAATATTATTTTTCCAATTAATTTTTACACCTTTGTAGATGAAGAAGTTTTTAAGTTTCTTAGTTGCTTTTGATATTTCTAACAGGTTCCATAATTTCTGCATTTGATCAAAGGTCTCAAACGGATTGAGGATCATTTGGAGCCTGAGAAATTCTTGCTCGATAATATGCTGCTGAAAATTCAATTCAAAACTATTATCAAGTTCTCTTAACAAGCTTTTTCTTGAGAGATTCAATAATTTTGATTTTTCATTTGGCTCGTTCACCATCTTTGATCGATCAAGAAGCTCTTCCCAAGGACTCTTCGCAGACTTTTGACCTTGTATGATTTCCGATGAATACTTTTGAGAAAGTTTTGTTAGTTTTTTGAGCATTACTGGAGTAGTCAAACTTGGTTTGCGTTTTATTAGTTTGAGAACTTTAATCAAAGCATTTTTATGATTATTAATTGCTGCGAAGCTTAAATGTTTTACAGCTTTCTGAGGATCTCGGGGTATTTCATAGCTCTCACTAAGTAAAACTCCCAGGTCATAGCAACTTGAGATTAATCCGCTTGAGCAAGCAGAATCTAAGTAAAGCAAAGCTTTTGACTCGTCTCGTTGCAGTTGAGAACCCCCGCTCATGAGAAGGTTTCCAAGAACTGCCAATGCCTCAGGTTGTTTTTTCTTTGCGGCTAATTTTAGTATTTTGATAGCAGTTTTCTGTTGCTTATCAAAGTTCAAGATAGCCCAATCCGTCATAGCCATTATGTTCTGAGCCTCACGAGCCTGGTTCAAATAATTTATGGCAAGCTTTTTATCAGCTTCCGCAGGATAGCGTTGCCAATATCGATAATAAAGAGCTTTGAGCTGAATTACATCTTTACGAAATTCTTTATTATTGTTTACTAGGCTAGATTGAAATAATGCAAAAAGATCGGCTCTATAGTTTTGAAAATTACCTTTCAAAAGTGCTTTTACAAGTTCTAAATGCGAAGGAACCCATTGATTGGATGCGTTGTTAATGAGTGCTAATACACTATTATGGTCCGTAGGAATTTTGTTTACGTGCACAGCATGTATGGCTCGCGGTAACTTCGCTTTAGCCGCAATTTCGCAGTGTGTGATGGCTAACTTGTGATTAAGAGCATTATATTTTTTCAGTGTGTTGAGTTCGCAAACGTAACTAGATGCTTCTAAATGACCTCTCTCTGCTGACTCTTCAAAATAATTGTGAGCCATCTCAAAATTACGCGACACACCAAACCCATCAAATAAATATTTACCTAAAATGAAAAGATAGTTAGGGTCGCCGCCTTGCGCTGCATTTTGAATGAAGCGGAACGCTAGTTCGGGATTATTTTCTAATATCTTACCTTGAGCATATAAATCAGAGAGTAAAGCATAGGCCTCATAGACATTCTCGCTTCCAGCTTCTTTAAGTAAGTTACTTAGATTAATATTTTTAGGATCGTACTTTAGATATAATTTCGCCAGTTGCAGCCTAGCTTTAGGATTTTTATAAGGTTGCGATGAATCTTCAGAGACACCTTTTTCAAGATAGCGAATAGCCTTTACAGGTTTACCATCCTCTAATAGTGCTTGAGCCTTATGAAAATAATCATTAACATTTTTTTTACAACCCAGAAAGCAGGTAAATAAAAGGCAAAAAATAATAGACCGCAGCATTTATTTTATTCCCCAGTAGAATGCTTCTTCACCAATTTGAGGATCTGAATTTGGCATAATGACGAATGCGGAATTGTAGGGACATCGGAACTCTTTATGCTTGCTGCGAGCAATCAATTCGTTTTTCTTGAAATTCTGCATGAAGTGTACCGGTTTAATAAATTCGAATCCATCATCGGCCACCACAGATTCGGGGCACTGTAAAATTTTTTGATTTTTCGGAACTCTACTGCTTTGATCAGAGGGCTGACTTTTAATAAAATGCTTCATACAATCCTCGGCGACTTTTACGGCTGACTCATCGCTATGTTGACCACATTCGATCACAGTGCCCTCCAGATTATTTTTGTCGATAACACTGAGTGTTGTTCCTTGGCATTTTTCAGCTAAATTTTGTATAACCAAGTCGATTGGCAGCTGATTGCACAAACTCTGACCATAAAGTCCTGGTAGAGCAAAGGCAGGTCCCGGCGAACTGGTGGAATGAATGTCTAGAAATAGATCTGCATTGATTAAACTATTTACCAAAGATTTACAGCGTTGGCGTTCATAGTACGGAGAACTATTGGACCCAAAGCTTCGATTCAAATCTTTGTGTAAACTTCGCACATTCAGCAAAAATGCTAAGGGATTGCCCAATCGTATTTCCAATGATCCATCTTGTAGCAAAGTTGGTATCTCAGAAGCAATTTTTAGGTAAGCTTCTATTCCGCAAGTTTCATTACCGTGAATTGCAATGAAAATTAATCGGCGCGGACCTGGCTTTGATACCTTATAGTGTTCGCCCATAGACAGACGTCGAACAAAGGGACTATTGTTGAGAAACTTATTTTGCATATTTATATTTTTATTTACTGGATTTATTTATCAGACTAAGTCAGCAGTAGGTGAATGGACAAGTCTTTCTCATTCAAAATTTAGAGTTCATACTCTTTGGGATGCCCAAAACATGCCAAAAATTGGTTTTGAATTTCAATTCAAACGCGGTTGGTATGGTTATTATGTAAATCCCGGAGACTCGGGGGCCAATGTCAAATTAGAGCTGCAGTCAAATCCTGAGGGGGTTGGTATACGTAATTTCAATTACCCCCTGCCTGAAACTTATAAATTAGGTCCATTAACAAACTACATTTATACAGATAATTTATTTTTACCGTTAGATTTAAGTGTGAATCAAAAACGCGATTATGAACTTGCGCTTAGTCTAGAATATCTGGTTTGTGAAAATTCTTGTGTCCCTCAATTTGCAGATTTCACGGTAAATATCAGACCAAACCAAACTAGTGAGAGCTGGCAATTACTTAGATCCCAACATGACTTTGCAAAACGAGTAATTATGGGTAATTACCAACAGGTGAGTAAAGATATTATCTTACGGTATAAAGGACAACACTTCGTTAGTGAACTTTATCCAGAATTCAATATCTTTAGTCCAGGAACTGAGATATTAAGTTCTCAACTAAATGGTTATACTTATCTCAAGTTTCCAATTGGGCAGTTAGAACCGCGCAGTTTTTTTGCTCTAATCAAACATAATAATGAGATTACGAGAGTGAATTTTATTGAAGCTCAGCTAGGCGATTTGCCCGTAAACTTTTTTCCTCCTGCGAACCTCAATTCAAGCGAAAAACAATTAGACCACGATTATTGGTTTGTTCTACTGATGGCATTCATTGGTGGTTTACTACTAAATGTGATGCCATGTATTTTTCCTGTAATTGCACTTAAATTGATTCAGTTAGTAAAAATTAGCGAAGACTCTACTGACAGTTCCCAAACGAGTTCATTAAACGCTTGGATGTATTTTTTAGGAATTGTATTTAGCTTTTTCATACTGGGTTTGGTGTTGGAGATTCTACGACAAGGCGGAGCACAAGTTGGATGGGGATTCCAACTTCAAAACCCAGCGTTTGTCGCTTGCATGGTTTTACTTTTTTACGTACTATCGCTAAATTTGGCGGGATTATTTGAGCTGAATGTATCATTGAGTTTTCAAGGGGGCGAGAATAATAGCCCATGGCATAATTTTGTGACAGGTGTGTTGGCTTGTGTTGTTGCAACACCTTGTACAGCGCCTTTTATGGCCACTGCATTAGGTTACGCTTTATTTTTGGATGACCAATTACAACGCATGCTACTATTTATTTTCATGGGTTTTGGAATGGCATTTCCGCTATGGTTAATTGAACTATTTCCAGCAGCTAGATCCCGATGTATGTATTTTTTACCAAAACCTGGCCCATGGATGATTAGCTTCAGAAAAATATTGGCTTATCCGATGCTCTTAACCTCAGTATGGCTTCTTTGGGTTCTTGCGAAGCAAACAAGTCTGGTTGATATATTTGCACTAATAATAATTTTAATCAGTATGACCGCTACATTGCAGCTGTATCAGTCAAGTTTTTATTGGTCTAAGTTGTGGCGTGGATTGATATTAATGACTGCAGTTTCTCAGTTTATCGTGCTGACCATTTTTTTTAGCCCAGTTCAAACTTCAAACGCAAACCCAGAATTTAAATATCAAAAATTCAATTTGGAGAAGCTTCAAACTAAAATTAATGAGGGCCAGCGTATATTGGTAATAGCTACTGCAGACTGGTGTGTCAGCTGTAAATTTAACGAACGTTTAGTGCTGAAGACCAGTAATATGGAAGATTTTTATCGCGAGCAAAATGTTCAGGTAATGATTGCGGATTGGACGAAACAAGATTCTAAAATTACGAAATATTTAAGTTCGTTTAATAGGGCGGGAGTGCCTTTATATATTTTTTATGAGAATGGTCAGTCCACGATACTGCCCCAAATTCTCACAGATCAGATTATTCGTGAAGCAATTGGAAACTTAGAGGAGAAGCAATGAGATTATTTTGTTTATTTTTTATTATAATTAGTATGGGTTGGTCTCTCGAGATTGGGACTGAGGCGCCTGATTTTGCGGCTAAAGATACCAATGGTAAAGTCCATCGGCTTACAGACTACAAAGGTAAAATTGTGGTTCTAGAATGGAAAAATCATCGTTGTCCATTCGTTGTAAAACATTATGCCACAGACAATATGCAGTCTTTACAGCGCGAGTCAGTTGCTAAAGGGGTAGTATGGTTTTCAATTCTATCTTCTGCTCCTGGAAAGCAGGGACATGTAGATGCTGATGAAGCGAATCGTATTATAGCAGATGAGAAATCCGCTGCATCTGCCGTTCTTCTCGACGTTGCTGGTGTCATCGGGCGAAGATATTTAGCAAAAAAGACGCCACACATGTTCGTGATAGATGAGCAGGGTAATTTAGCTTATCAGGGGGCTATTGATGATAATAGCTCAATAAGGCAGTCCACCGTTAAAGGCGCAAGCAATTATGTTCGAGAGGCAGTTTCAGCTTTGTTAACGAAAAGTAAAATTGCAGTTCCCGTCACAGAGGCTTATGGTTGTTCAGTGAAATACTAGTTTTGTTGCTCAGGACTAAACAGGGTATGATTATTTAATGATAAAAATTCATATTCTGTTTTTTCTATTATGTTTTTACGGATTATTTGCTGGGGTAGAGCATTGGCAAGAAGCAGCAGATAGTGGGGATCTTGAGTCTAAAGCACATTTGGCAGAGGCTTATTTGAAGGGTGAGGGAGTCTCTAGAGACGTTAAGAAAGCAGCGCAGTATGCGAGGGAAGCGGCAGAGTCGGGGGTTGCTAAAGGTCAGTATTTACTGGGTGTTATGTTCGGTCGCGGTCTCGGCATGGTGAAAGACAATACCGAGTCACGTGCTTGGATTAGAAAGGCTGCTGATCAAGAGCATCCTGAAGCTCAATACCGGTTGGGATACCTATACCTACAGGGTCGTGGTATCGCTCGAGATCATAAGAAAGCACGTAACTTGTTTCAGAAGGCTGCAAAAAACAATTCTCAACCAGCTCAGTTTTATCTTGGACATTGTCTTGAGAACGGAGTCGGAGGCCCCAAAGACTTCTCTAAAGCTCTCGATTGGTATCGTCGTGCGGGTGAATCTGGTCACGGACTTAGCTTAAGTAAATTGGGTAACTTTGCCCTCAGCGGTAAGGGTATGATGCGAGATGAACAGCGCGCTCTCAAGTATTTTGAGCTAGCAGATCAAGCTGGCGAACCGCGAGCTTCGTATCAGCTTGCAAAAATGGCTATCAGGGGTCAAGCGATGCAGCGTTCTCCGCAGAAAGCTTTCAAATTATATAAGCGTGCAGCTGAAAAGAGATTTGCTCCCGCTCAATTTGAATTAGGTAATTCGTATTTAATGGGCCGTGGGATCGCTAAAGATGAAGCAAAAGGAATAAACTACATCCAAATTTCCGCTGCCCAGGGTCATGCGCCTGCAATGATGAAATTAGCTTATATGAATCAGGAGGGGATTGGTACTCAACAAAGCGCCAGTGAGGCTATAAGTTGGTATCGTAAAGCAGCGGATGCAGGGGTTGCACAAGCTTGGGCAAAGCTAGCGCATTTTTATCGATTCGGTGCCGGTGTTTCGGCCAATTCGAACAAAGCTTTAGAATTTTATAGAAGGGGAGCTCAAGGTGGAGACCCTGAGGCAGCTACTGCATTAGGAGTTATTTATCGAGATGGAGACGGAACCTCAGTTTCATACCAAGAGGCATATCGCTGGTTCTCCCGAGCAAGTGAGCTTGGTAGCACTAAGGGTCAATATTATCTAGGAGCATTTTATTTGGATGGCAATGGAGTTGATAGAGACGTACGTCGTGGAAAACAGCTTATAATGCGCGCAGCGAATCAGGGCTTAGCAGACGCTCAAAATCGTCTTGGTGAAATTTATCAATCTGCAGAAAATGGTAATGTCGATCTTGGCAAGGCCTCTAAATTGTTTATGAAAGCATCGAACCAGGATCACCCTGTGGCTCACTATAATTTGGCGAGATTGTATGAGCAAGGCAAGGGTGTAGAATTAGACATAATCGAAGCAGCTAAACTTTTTCATAAAGCCTCTAGAAGTGGCAATCAAAGGGCTAAAGGCCGGCTCGGTTTACTGTATACAACATTTGCTACATCCGTAGGCGATGAGGTGCAGGAGTTGAGAGCCTATGAGGGTATGCAAGAGAAACTTGGACTCAGAGGCGAGGCATTGGGTCCTCGAGACCGTGAATTGAATCGTGGATTGATGTATATGTGGGGAATCGGTATCCAACGAGATCGTGTCAGAGCATACTTATTATTTGAAAGCTCTGCTAGAAAAGGTAGTAAGTTAGCAGAGGAACTTCTCAAGTATTGTGAACCCAAACTGAATGACACGATGCGACGTAAAGTGAACCAAATGCGTGGGACTAGCCAAATTTTTGGTCGAAAATAAACGAGAGGTTATTATGACGACAGGATTAGAATATCGTGTATCGACGACCCTTACATCTCTTGGACTTCCACACTGGATTCAGTACGTAACTGCGCCGGGTCACCCAGGCATACCGGGCCATTTATTAACTCCCAAGATAATGCATTATTGGGTGATTATTCAAAATCAGTTGGTACGCCTAGACCATATTGAGGTTGTAAGTCTATATAGTCATTGCGATGGTCTGCCATTGCATAGTTTTAAGTTCTCCTTGCATCGTTTACTTTTGAGTAAATGCTCAAGTAAAGATCCTTCTCCGCATTATCATCAGCCTCTGTACTGGTGATTTGAGCAGCACAGTTTTGTACAAATCCGACTATTTTGGGTAACTTCTCAAACATTTAAAACGCAAAATACATATCTTCTGGTTTCTTTGCCATGTTCCTTATTATCAATTAAAACGGATGAAAAGAGGCAAGATGAAACATTTAATTATTTTATTAAGTTTACTTTCCACATTAATTATTACCGGCTGTGGCGGAGGCAACAATGCTGGCGGTAATACCGCCGGAGTTGCTCAAAACAATCAGCAACTTGAGAATCCAAAGATTTTAGCCGAAGCGAATCAGCAGAATAGAAATACAGACCAAGCATTGGTCGAACAAAACCTAGAGAAAAATATTGATAATAGTACGGAAAAAAGTAATGTCTTAGACAAGGATTCGATTACTAAAACAGATATACAAACGGACAGCGTAATAAACACTGACTCAAGGTCGGGGAGTGCAGATACCACAGATAGCGCCAATAACGATCCAGAGATTTCTACTCAAGCCAGCGCGAGTACTAGCTCTTTAAGTACAGAAGATGTTGTTAATTTACAGGGTACAGTCTCTGCTACCGACGAATCCGATAATGAGTCGGTTGAGGACTTTAATGTAGATGTCGCTTTTGTGAGAGATCTTAAAGCTTCAGATAGATTTAGTAATATTGAACGCATTACTTTGAATGCCCAGAAGGGTGAAAATATACCGGATCTAGCTATGCTGAGATAGAATTAAGATAGCTTGCAACTTAACGCAACAGTCAGAATGACAACTCTGTATTGTCTTAAGAAACTTTAACACCATATTCCGTGTAGTTACTCATAATTTTGATACCACGCTTACCTGACTTTGTATTATAGATGTGGCATTGATTGATGGGTAGACTGTAAAGATGTAAAGTAACTGATCGACCTAGGTTGAGGTTTCTTATACTATGAAAAGCAATCTCATCATTAACATGGCTAACAGCGCCTTTTGAAAATTGATAAGCTTTTAGCAATTCTGCTGTGAACGAATCTTTATCAAGCATTCGAACTTGATAAAGAGATTCTTCCACTTTTCCATCGATAACTTTGATCCAACCTTCTTGACCATTATGATCGTGAATTGGTGTGTGATGTCCTACTCCCCAACAAATAGCCATCATTTCATAATATTCATTACGGTAAATAAGATTACGAGTATAGCTGCCTATTTCAAAGTGCAAAAAGCGACTCAGTTCTTGTAATCCAAAATCGGCATTTTCAAGACACTCGTGCAAACCCTGAACATCTCTCCCTACAGAGTTGAGGTTATTAATCAAATCCTTCAGAGACTTACTTTTAGTTATGATGTTTCCTGACGATTAAAGCACGCAGCACCAAAATCAAAAGATCATTTGATTCATGAGCGGCCAGTTATTTTTTTATATACTCTAGATATGATACCTTCTGGTTTGTCTGCTCGGCAATCTGCACAATTAACTACTTTGCCGTCGACTATTTTACTATCTCTACAACATCGCAGACACATACCAATCGAGCAATTCATACATTCAATTAATTGATTGTTAAAGCGTTTATCATCTCCGAAATCTACTGGACTATGGCAGGCTTTACAGCGTGCTTTGGGTGGAGCATCAGGTGCTATTTCACCCTGGACTTGAATATATTCATTAAGCATTAAAAATCTGCCGGCAGAATCATGGTTACCACACTCCTTGTGAACTAATTGTTTGGTAGCTTCGCAAAATAATACGCGAGGGTAGATTCCACGAAAACGAACAGATTCCCAACATTGGGGACAGCGATAATTTGTCTTATAGCCAAAAACTACTGAACGTAATTCCTCCATGAAAGCGGGATGCCAATCTTCTCTTGTAATGGCGAAGCGTTTGATACATTTTCCGCAAACGGTCATCTCATTTGAGGTATGAGGTTCATCATCGAGGGCTTGGTTGCACAAATAACAGATCATATCAGTATTAGTTTACAAAAGGACTACTTTCTGGCGCGTTACGTTCTACCGGAGTAGTCAAAAATTTTTGTAATGATTGACCTAAAAAGTAGGTCAATCGATGCAAGGTACGCGGTGTTCGACTCTCCATGGTACCGTCTGGGATAATAAAATGTTCTATACTTAAGAACGGATTATTTTTTAAGTAGCGAGTCGTCTGCTGCAAGGGCATAAGGGGGTCACTATCACCTTGTATTATCAGAAGCGGTGGTCGCGGAATAAACGAACGATACAACTTACCTGGGCTGTGCCTATGGGCTTTTTGGAGACACTTGGATATTTTACAGAATAACAGTTTTTCATATGTGCCCGTAATCTCTTCGTAGTGATTGCGTGTTTGTGGGTTATTTATGCTGTCTAGACCTAATCTGACAAGTTCCATTGCAGTAGAAAAACTACCTAAAGCAAATGTTTTTTCTGGTGTTGGGCTCTTCTCATGCAATAGATATGCGAGCCAACCATTTTGTCGATACCCTGCATAGGCCAGTGCTTTGTCCGATTTAGTCTGCTTACTAATCTGTTCATTGAGATCATCTATTATTTGCGGCAGTGAATTTAGTCTTTGATTTGGAATCACGTGAACTAAATTTATTTTATACTGCGATAGAGACATTAATAGACTTTTGATCGTCGGATCTTTCGGAGGACCAACCCAAATGAGGCTTGCAGCCATGGAAGAGCCCACGAAAACCAGAATCAAAACACTGGTTAAAATTTTCATTACTTTAATATGGCAGCGTAAGCCGTAGGGGTCAAGTTTAGGCCTAGAAATAATACTGAAGAAACATACCAACGCCACTAGCCATAGAACCAAATTCACTCGAGTCTAGCGGATTGGGACCAGTTTTTCCCTCTGAAATCCAGGCAAATAGCGAAAAATTTAGATTCTCTCTTACATTTATATCCACGCGGGGTTGATAAAATCGAGATTGATCTTGCAGATTGATAAGCGTATTGAAATTAGCTCTAACCAACGGACGCAACAAATGAGAATAGCGCAGATGGGCGTAATTTCTTCCGCTTAAAGTTAGCCAACCTTGACTTGCAATAGGCTCCATTGAAAGAGTTAAACGCTCCAAGCTTGAACTCGCTCCAAAATCTTGATGAAAATATGAAATTCCCCATTCACGACTATCCGATAAAAAGTATTCAAGACCTACGACAGCAGAAAAAGCGAAATGCTTGGAACCGGTTCGTAGGGTTTCATTTTTCTTGCGTCCAAAAAGTGCAATTTCGCCCCATTGGCCTACTTTTCCACGCGATCCTTCAAAACCAAATCCTACAAAATTACGTTCATAAACGCGACCAATCATACTTTCAAAATCGTAATTGCCTTTTAATACCCTTTGCCTGTATAAAAAAGAGTGTGCGGAGTCTTGTTGTGAAAAAGCAAAAATGAAATCCCTTTCTCCACTGTCGCCATAAGCACTTTGAATGCGGATTGCATCCACTCCAGGTTTGTAAGTTGAATCTAAAGTACCTGGAGCGAAAGGTGCCATAATATCTAAAACACTTATAAAATGTGATGTTCCTAGTCCAATTGCCTGCCTGCCAATTGTCACATCAAATTGGGAGTGGCGCCAGTGATACCACATCCGATCGATTGAGATCGAATTCTGACTATTAGATGTGTTATTCAATTGGGCATGCAGATCCAATAATCGTAAGGGTGATTCGAGATTATTATCTAAGCTTTCAGCTGCTCGACTTTGATATTTCCCGACAGTTTCGATAGCAATTTCCCATGACCAGTCGTGAAATTCCGCGGAATCTTTCCACCAATTGCGCAAATTCCACTGGCTTTTATGAAATGATCCTTCCAGTCTAGGTGCCAATTCGGAGGGCCACTGAGAGAATTCGTAGGTAGTACGCAAAGCATTACCTTGCTCAATCCCAAATAACGCTGTATTGAGAATGTAAAAGAAGATTAAGGTTTCAAAAATTTTTTTAATCGCGGCGTATATCCTCATGGATCATTCCATCCTTCATATGTATTACCCGCTTTGCAATGTTAACAACATCAGGGTCATGCGAACTAAATAGAAAAGTAACATTTTGTTCCTGGTTTAAGCGATGCATTAAACTAAGTAAGTTGGCCGAGGTGCTGGAGTCAAGATTGGCTGTCGGTTCATCGGCTAAAATTAAAGCCGGCTGACCACAGAGTGCACGGGCTACCGCAACTCTTTGTTGTTGACCTCCAGAAAGTTGAGCTGGAAAGCGATCCTTCAGATCAAGTATTTCTAAGTTTCTCAGAAGAGGAATAATCAAGCCCTCATGTTGTTCTACGGGAGCTTTTTGAAATTGTAATATCAACTGAACATTCTCATAGACAGTTAACACCGGGAGTAAATTATACGCTTGAAAAACAAAGCCAATCCTATGCAGTCGGAGTTCTGTTAATTGATTCTGAGTAAGATCATTTGTAATTTGATTTTCAATTTTTATCAGACCAATAGTGGGAAGGTCTAAACCACCAATTAAATTAAGCATTGTGGTTTTCCCACTTCCTGATGGACCTGACAGAACTGCAAATTCTCCTTTTTGGATGGTTAGATCGACGCAATCCACCGCATGAACTAGGGACTGTCCATCTTGATAATGACGACTCACATTTTCTAATTGCACGATACTATCTGTTGTCATAATTATCCTAACCCATTGCCTTGGCTGGTCGTACTTTGGAGGCCATCCGTGCAGGATACCAGGAGGCCAAAAGTGTTGTAACGGTCATTACAATACATATTGCAACAGTACCCTTTGGGTTCCAAGCGGTGTAGACAACAGTATCTATAGTTACGCCTGCAACACTGGCTTCTTTGATCATCTCACTGAAATCGATGCCGTAGGTACTCGTGTAAAGACTCAATGAAATAGCGCATAATAGCCCAATAAAATTTCCGATTATCGCCATGAAAAAACCTTCGGCGAAGATCATTTTCTGGACCGCTGCCGATTCGAGCCCTAGTGCTTGAAGAAGTCCGATTTCACGTTGTCGTTCCATTACGCTCATTACCAGCGAGTTAATCAGTCCAATGCCAACAATTATTAAGAGAAAAGTTGCCATCAAAATTCCATTGTAACGATCCAGTTGAATCAAACTAACCAGCTGAGGAATTGACTCTCGCCAACTAACAGCCCTCAGGCCATTTTGGTAATTAGAACGCACCCATTCTTGAAGCTTTTGTAACTCTGTGGGTAGGTGTCGATTATTCTTAAGTAAAACTGCAATTTCATGCACCTCATTTGGTGCCTTTAGTAGATCCTGTGCCGACTCTAATTGAGTAATGACAGTATTACGATCAATTAATCGCATTCCCGTGCGAATGATACCTCTTACCTTGAATAACTTACTGGTTACTTCTCCATCCGATCCTTGCGCCATTATTACAAATTTGCGACCGATTTTAAGTCCCAGGTAATTTGCTAAGTCAATTCCAATAACCGCATCTTTCCTCTTTCCTAGTCTTGGCCATTGACCTTTTTTGATGAAATCAGATTTGAGTAAAGGATTCTGATCGACATCTACAGACAGTCGTAATCCAAGGACTGCGACTCCCTCACTGTTACGAGAAGAACGCGCCAGAGCGGGAATAGTTAATCTTGGGGAAACCCGTTCAACAGTCTCTATTGATTTTATTTTTTGCTCCCAATCAGAAAGTTTAATCCGATGTTCTGTTTCTTTCTGAGTAAGGTATTTTTCGTGAAGTAATGTTATGTGTCCACTAGCGCTACGAACTCCGTTTCGAACGAATTGACGGTAGGAACCGGTTTGAAGATTATCCAGAAATACACAAATGAAAACGCTGCCTGCTATGCCAAGGACGCTAACAAAAGTACGCCAAAAATTCCGCTTTAAGTTACGCCAACCTAATTTGAAAAGCATTAGCGTTTTTCTCCAAGTACTGCGTTTAGGGGTTTACTTAAAACCCGAAACGCCGGCCACAGACTCGTGCAACCACCCAATAGCATCATGAGGATGATTGGTAAGCACACATTATCTATTGTTAAATAAGCCCGGATCATTGGCTTTAAACTACTCCCTCCCCATTCAATGACTCCCATATAATGGGTTAAATCAATTGGGTATTGATAAAGTACAGATGCGACAAGGACTCCTACCGTACCGCCAATCAAAGCGGCGATGGAGCTCATCAAAGTTCCCTCAATGAAGAGCATGCAATACAGTTGATATTGTTTGAGTCCAATAGCTTTTAATACGCCCATTTCGTGACTTCGCTCTAGAATTGCCATACTCATAGTGTTCATGGCAATCAGTATTACAGCGAAATAAAAAATACAGATGAGAATTAGTTGACTTACATCCCAAAAATCTATGACCTGGCTTAGCTGGGGTAATTTTTCACGCCATGAATCTACGGTTAGTAGGGGATTTTCTGATTGCAGCGCCGCTTTCGCTTCTCGGGCTTCAAGAGGACCGGATAATCTACCGATCCAGGTGTGAGCTTGGCCGGGAAGCCCCATTATATCTTGTAGATTCTTGAGACTGGTTAATGCCAGACTCAAATCTTTAGTGGCATCACCGGAGTGGAAAATTCCACGAACAGTAAAGATCGCAGATGCGATGGAGCCCTGTGCACCCTGACCCATTGCAATCAAGCTGTCGCCAGGTTTGACTCCGAGTTTATTTGCTAACTGATCCCCTAAGAGAACTCCTTGGTCATCCACTAATAATTTCTGACCAGCAACTAGACAATCTAGTAATAGACTAACTGATTTCTCAGTTTCGACGTCAACGCCCAAGACCTCTGCTGCAACGGTCTTACCCTTTGGCCCAGAATCCTGCTGATCTTTTTGAAGTAACATCCGACCAAAAAGTCGGGGGCTCACACCAAGTAATTTTCGTTGAGTATCTATTAAAGCAGAAGGATTTGAGCTGAGGGTATGATGTAAATCGGATTCCTCGATATAGAGCGGATCTACAATTTGAATATGACTATGGTAGTACTCAGTTGTAGTGATGATCATAGACCATAAAAATCCAAGATTTATAGACAGAGTTAGTATGAGAACAGCTGTTGCCGTTGTCATAGCACCCATGGTTAGTAGAGTGCGAATGGGAGCACGCCATAGATTGCGATATGCAAGACGCATAATTAACATCAACTGGCTCCTGTATGGACTAGCAACTACTCATCTCCGTTTAAGATTACGCACTGAAAATAGTCCCCTTGGAAGGGGCTTATCAAAAGACAATTCTTTATAGAAAATTCTGGTTGACTCCTTTGGTTCATCTTGAGGAATCACGATCATTTGCATGGGGATGTGGCGGCCATCAATCTCTTTGATGTCATGAAAACTAATGGTACGCACTAACTCATCATCTTCGTCGAAATATTTGACAGTCTTTGCTACCTTACGAACCCGTTCAAATTCATAAACAAGTTTTCCCCATACAGTTGCTGCATCCTCTTTGGGCAGTGCCTGGATTAGTATTTCTGTGGGGGTTTCTTTCAATAAGCTGAAGTTGTACATCTTGTCGACTTTATTACCTTTTACCAGATCATCATTCGTGAAGTGAGAGCCCATCCACGAATCTCCCATCAGACTAGAAGGTACCTTCATAATCCGATCAATTTTGGGTAAATAATTCCATATATTATCATTGAGTTTTAAGGTGGATGTACCCCTCTCCTTCAAAGGCTCCAAAATTCGAGCCAAAAATTTATCACGGCCCTCACCCCAGTTTTTCATGACCATTGTACGACTCCATGTTCTGCGTTTAATTTTCATTTCGATCAGAGCATAGCTGGTTTTTGCTAGGTATTGCGTTTCGGAGCGCCGCACATAGTCTACTAAGTCTGTCTGGCTCTCTCGAA
>CAZRWM010000012.1:19004-20084 GCA_964603885.1 uncultured bacterium | reverse complement strand
ACAATTTTACAAATGCTCGGAACAGTGCTGCGTCACACCAATTATGAAATCATTTTTGCGAGTTCTGGTCGAGCCGGTCTTAAGAAGGCTGAAGAGGATTCACCAGATCTCATTCTGCTCGATATACGCATGCCGCAAATGGATGGATGGGAAGTTATTGATGAGCTAAAATCTAATCCATCGACCAAAGGTATTCCGGTAATATTTTTATCAGGTATGACTGAGGAAGAGGATGTAAACCTTTGCTTTAAGAAA
Organism: uncultured bacterium; assembly: GCA_964603885.1. Taxonomy (GTDB): domain Bacteria; phylum Muiribacteriota; class UBA6191; order UBA6191; family UBA6191; genus JAYZAC01. The sequence goes on along the minus strand of CAZRWM010000012.1, from coordinate 19,829 downwards.
GGTGCCGTTGATTACATTGCGAAACCTTTCAAAATGGTAGAACTTTTAGCCAGAGTTAACACTCACTTTAGCCTCAAAAGAGCCAATGATCAAATTGTAGAATTGAAAGAGAAGTTAAGAAACTACACCGACAACGAGGGCATTCATAAAATTTAGTAGAACGGTGAGTCTGATTTATGGTTTTTTGACTTAGTCTGAAGGTATGGAAAATACCTTAGCTTGAATGGAATCGCTTTGTAGGGATGCTTTCTTAGAAGATGACGGCGGCTATCTCGGCCTAGAGACCTTTTTTTTGTCTCAGATCTTAAATATTTTGTATAAATGCTCTCGGGTACCTTTTGGTAACCATTCACGAAATTTGGTCGCGGCCTTAAAGGTCTCAATCCATGTCCAGGAAACTGTCGATAAATCTTGCCGCGCATGGTTCGATCCCCTGGATTTAAATTATAGCCCCTCTCGACTTTCAATCTAGAAGGAACATTATGATATTCTTCGTGAGGTAACGAACACACGGTGTGATTCACAAAAATTAAGATTAGAAACTGATACATGGCTGTAGATGGTATCGGAAGTTACCAAACTTGTTCGAGCTAAATTAAGCTAAAAAGGAGGATATCTGGGCCTGTTCTATACAACTATTCCCGTAAATAAACTGAAATTGAGTTTCGATCAATCTCCAGAATTAATTGAAAAGTTTCAGTCACAACCTAGTTACAATTCGCTACTAAAATCTGTTTCGATACACGGCGTAATGGATCCATGTCTCGTACAAGCATACCCTGACCGGCTACAAATGGAGACTGGCTGTCAAAGACTAATGATAGC
>CAZRWM010000012.1:15703-18904 GCA_964603885.1 uncultured bacterium | reverse complement strand
AAAATGATTGAATCTGGTAAAACACCAGAATTAAATCCACCGAGTCTGGCTCTGTCGCTGGTTCCGTTAGGATTTTTAGTAGTCGTACTTATCATTAACGTTATTTTATTTAAGGATGATGCCTCCTATGGTCCTAATCAATTGGCGCTGTTACTGTCGGGTATGCTCACTCTAGCCCTCGGTTCTATCCTACTGAAGGTTCCTTACAAGAAGATGGAGGAGCGCATCATCCATTCAATCAGCTTAGCCTCCCAAGCTTGCTTGATATTGTTGGTTGTCGGCTCCTTAATATCGGTCTGGATACTCAGTGGAATTGTCCCCACGATGATTTATTATGGTCTCAAAATTATCAATCCAGATTACTTTTTGCCCGTGGCATGTATTTCCTGCGCTCTAGTGGCCATATCAACAGGTTCTAGTTGGAGCACGTCTGGTACGGTTGGCGTTGCCCTCGTTGGAATTGGTCAAACTTTAGGGGTACCGATGGGTATGACGGCAGGAGCAATCATATCCGGAGCTTATTTTGGCGATAAAATGTCTCCACTTAGTGATACTACTAATTTAGCTCCAGCTATGGCCGGTACTGATTTATTTACTCACATAAGGCACATGGTCTACACCTCTGGACCATCTATATTGATTGCTATTTTTTTATTTTTTATAATTGGTTTGAGTTACGGCGGGGGTCAGAGCGATCCTGTAAAAATAAAAGTGGTATTAAATTTGGTAGTTACGCAATTCAATATAGGCCTACATTTACTTATGGTGCCTGCTATCGTTTTAATAATGGTGGCTAGGAAAATGCCAGCGTTCCCTGCTATGGTCATCGGTGTTCTTCTGGGTGTTTTAGCCGCCCTAATATTTCAACAGCCCTTGCTTCATAAATTGGCAGGTGAGTCCTCAAATTTAGCGGCAGTTTATAGCGAGATCGTGAGCGTTGCGCATGGTGGCTTTAGTTTTGAATCTGGTAATACTGCAATGGACAAATTATTTAATCGTGGCGGTATGTCTGGAATGTTGACTACGGTTTGGTTAATTCTAATGGCAATGGTTTTCGGAGGTGCCCTTGAAGCTACGGGCATGCTTCAGAAGATTGCACAAAGTATTTTATCTTTAGTAAGCGGAACAGCCTCCTTAATTGGTTCAGTTGTTGGCACATGTTTGGTAATGAATATGACTGCCAGTGACCAATATCTTGCTATTGTGGTTCCGGGTAGAATGTTTCGTAAAAGTTTTGATGACTTTGATTTGCATCCGAAAAATTTATCGAGAGCCTTAGAAGATTCAGGAACTGTAACCTCCGTTTTGGTTCCTTGGAACTCGGGTGGAGCCTACCACTCAAAAGTTTTTGGGGTGAACACCCTCGAATATTTACCTTTTTGCTTTTTTAATTTGTTGTCGCCCGTAATCTCAGTTTTTCTCGCATCCATGAATTGGACCATCGAGAAGAAAGTTAGAGAAGCTAATGCCGTGTAATCTGAATGAGGAAATAATGAGAATTTTATTTTATTTAATGATTAGTCTTACTGTAACAGTATCGAATGATGCGTCAAACATAATCAGCTATCCCGGAGATACCTGGCGAAAGTGTTCAATTAATGAGATCAAAAAGTTAAATCATAAAAAGCTTGATGATCTTTTTAAATATGCCTTCGACACGAATGCTGATTATGTAACTAATAGCCTTATACTCTATCATCGTGATTGTGAGGTTAAAGCTCAGTTTGCTAATGGATATAAACGCAGTCAGCTTCATAGGGTCTGGTCTATAAGTAAGTCGGTTAGTGCAATTTTAGTGGGCATTGCTGAGCAAAAAGGTTTATTAAATCGTGAAGACCTTGTGGCCGATTATTACCCCAAAATCGAACCCACGTATTCACAATCCCTTAAAATAAGACATCTACTGCAGATGAGTTCGGGTCTTGATTGGAAAGAAGGCTATGAAGCTAATCCCCTGGGTAGTAATGTGCTTCAAATGCTGTATGTGGATGGTATGCGTGATATGGCTGAATATACTGCTAACATACCATTTGCGTTTGCCCCAGGAACTCGCTGGCTCTACAGCAGTGGTGAAACAAATTTATTGATGGGGTGTCTCAAAAAAAGTATGCCTGAAGATCAGTATGCCAAGTTTCCATGGAAAGAACTTTTTGAGCCATTAGGAATTAAGAATGCAACATGGGAGCGGGATAGTAGCGGAACCTTTGTAGGATCTTCATATTTGTATCTGGCACCATCGGATTTGGCGCGTATTGGTTACTTGTATATGCGTTCTGGAAAATGGGATCACCAACGCATAGTTTCTGAAGCATGGATCGATTTTAATATTGGTATAGCACCGGCACTAATGAACCAGGAGGCTCCCGAACCCCAGGAGTTAGCGGCCTACGGTGCTCAATGGTGGTTAAACTTGCCCAATCCTCGTAAGAAACTAATCAAGGAAATTCCCAAGGCACCTGATAGCTTATTTTTCGGAAGTGGTCACCATGGGCAATTTCTAGCGGTGTTTCCTGAACAAGAGCTTATTTTGGTGAGAAATGGTAAGGACAAAAATGAGTCTATAAATCGTGCAGAACTTTTCAGTCTTGCATACGAAGTGAGTCGAAGGGACTTGTAATGAGAAATATTCGCTTAATAATGTTTTTTTTGTTGGTTGTTTTCTGTGTGGGCATGCAGGGTTGTGTTCCTAAATTTTTTAAGGTTATACCAAACAATTTCGCCAAAGAAGTATGCTCCTGTATTTTCGTCGAGGGGCAGAATAAGAATTATTGTAAGGAGTACGGACGTCAAATGCTCGATGTAAGTGGATACAAGATTCTAGAAGCTGAGAAAGAGGTCTTAGCCTGGGGCTTTAGTTTTACTGCCAAGGCTGTTTACGATGGCCCCCAGTATGGTTGTAGATTATTACCGGATCAGTAGGCAGATAAATTACTGAAAATTTCTGCGATCAATTTGTCTGATGTAGTGATTTCTAAGTTTTTGAGAGTTGAAGTTCTTAAAATATTTGTTTGGTGCGAAGAGGTCGTAAGTAGACTTTGGCCAAACACGACGATTGTATGATTTAGCTGGTGGTCGAATTTCATTCCATTTGTGATAATCGAGCTTATTAACCCGCCTTAAAGCATTGCCTTGCTGAACAAAAATTTTATGTTGATATGCGGGTCGACTATCAAGCATTCCTGGGTAGATTTTTTGCTGACG
>CAZRWM010000012.1:0-15603 GCA_964603885.1 uncultured bacterium | reverse complement strand
GAATCAAGAGACAGTGTATTTTCAAATAGGCGTCTTGTGTCCGGTAAATCGTAAACTTCTAACTGACGCTGTTCCAACAAGAATGGTATTTGCTGACTTATATGTTGCTTTAGGGATTCCAGGCTTCGATCCCATGGAAAGGTTCGCATTGCAAAATTTTGACCGAAAAACTCTATTTCGGCATCGCACTCCACGTAGTCACTCTTTTTAGCTTGAAGATCATCACTATACTGTAAATGAAGTAGTTTGAAATAGATAAAACTGGCTCCACTATCTTGCTCATGCTGCTCAATAAATGTCTTAACTCGATCCATGCGAGAGTCAATTATTTGCAAGGTCTGACGACGAACACTACTAATTTGCCGCCGCGCTTTCTTGACTGGTGGTCGAGGTGTTCGATTCAATCTGGCAAGTTGATTTTCACTAGTAGCTTGGCTTCGTAAAGCAGCATTTTCTTCGAAATTTTGTAGTAACTTATCCTCCAGATTGGCTCGTTTTAATCTCAGGGGGGCTTCTCGATCATCGAGATCATTTAGTTGTTCATTGGCTGTCTTCCAGCGCTTTAAAAATCTGGCTTGTTGTTTGATAGCCAAGGAGTTGAGTTCTAAAACTTTAGCTAGTTTTGTGATTGGTTCTTTCGCCACATTGTATTTCCGCTTGATTTCATTATATTTTTTACGGAAAGATTTGAGGTCTTCGGCGAAAGTGAAGTCTTGTAAATCTAATTGTTCTTGCTGAAGTATATGCTGCGAAAGTTCCTTATTCAGGGCATTGAGCTTCGATTGAGCAAGGGCTTTATCGTTTTTCACCTCTTTAATTTCAGCATCGAGATGCGCTAGTTCCATACTACTTCTGCTAGTACTAAGATGCTCAGTTTGTTGATTATTCAAAGCGATAAGTTGTTTGTAGCGACTTACGTGATAAGCTGCCATTGAATGAGCTTCTCTTCGAGCCTTTAAAGTGAGTCTCCAGTTTCCTCGCTCAGGATGCTCTATGGTGACACATTTTTGATTCCACTCAATACAGATTTTGCGGCATTTTCGGGGACGGCCATTGCATTTAGTGATAGATTTTTTACAAGTGGACTTCTTGCACTGTTGAGTTTCGCCAGGGTCCGAATTTTCTCTCAGGAACCGCTGAGGGTCATTTTCAGTCATGACTTGTCTGGCTGCATCAAGGTACTCTTGCCAAACCTTGAGACTGTCTCCTCTGCGAGCGTATAACCTAGAAAATCGTTTTTGCCTCGCATCAATCTGTTGATGACGGGTTTCTAAACGTTCTTGACGCAGACGTAAGGTTTCCAAAAAGGTTTCGTATTGTTGGATTCGTTTGGTCAGGGCTAGTTCAAGTTTATCTGATTCACGCATGGCCTCCATGAGTTCATTCATACCATCCTTATCACTCCTCATTCTGACACCGTCTGATACCTTTATGGGTGACGAAGATGGACCAATATGAGGTATGGACATAGACTTAGCTTGAAGAGAAGTTTGGGATTCTAAATCCTGTGAGCTTTCAATTTTCTTCATCGAAGCCTTAAGATCGGTCCACATATTTTGATATTCGGGTAAGTCAACCCACTCCTTGGAAAGCATCGATTGCATTTTCTCGAGCTCAGTTTGAGTTTGTTTTTTCTTAGCAAGCCATTTTTCACGCAATTTAGCTTGAGAATCGAGAGCTTGAAGAACTTTAGCATGCTCAACAGTTAACTGTTCTTGTAGAATCTGGAGATCAAGCAGCTCGAGTCGCTGGTCATGACTCAATGCGTGGTCATCACTATGCATGCCTGGCTCCATGGTAGTCCCAAAGTCGGGATTATGCACTAAGCGTTTTTTCTGTTTCTCGTCTGCATCATGATCTTTTTCAAGCTCATTGCGCATTGCTTCGAAGGCAGCCTCTCGTAACTCTGACATCAGTATATCTGATGGTTGTAACTTTAGATGATAGGGGGCTGGTGAGTAAGGAGAATTGGGTATAGGCATTGTCAGGGTTATGCTAATCTGGGAATCTAGCATTTTACCTAAAGCTCGTCCCGTGAGTTCGTAGGCACTATGATCAAGATTCAGACTTGTCCGTTGCCAGCCTTCAGGGAAAAGCATATCAGTTTCCATTTTGAGAGTTTGACTTTCAGGATCTAACCTCTGCTCAGAATAGATTTCTCGCCAATGGATTGGACCCCAATGATATTGCATATCAATGGATGTTAAGCTACTGTTTTGTGGAGTCTCTCTATACTGCATTTCTCCTATGGGAAGCTCAGCTAGATTAGTTTTACCCATAATGTGCAATTCATCATTCCACTCCCATTGAATGGCATTTTGAAACTTTAATAGATGGTGCATTTCTCGATTAATTTGGGACTGGACTAATCCCCCAGAAGAACTGTAAACCTCCCACTTCTCACCCTCATCATTGATTTGAACTATTTCATGACCATTCGTCCAAAGATTGCCTTTTAATTGGGTAAGTGGTTGCAGACTCATACGTTTCATGGATTGCACAAAAACACCGAAAGGCTTTAACTCTTCTTTTCTCAACCAATCTACGAAAACTTTGATTGCTTGGTCTTTTATCGGCAAAACATGAAGCTTTTGGGTCGTTGGAATTCCTAAAAACTCTGCATCTTGGGGCGCTGGTTGAAATCGCCACGTATGATTTGATGTGTAAAATTGATATTTTGGCTGAAGGTAAAAATTGTCCTGGGTGTGTGACTCCTCAAGTATAAGATCACCTGTAGCGAGTAATTTACGCATCGCATCTTCAGAGACCTCTTGACACCTAATGCTCTGCTGTCCTCTTCCGGGAATTTGCATTTTCATGCATAGATTTACAATCGACTTAGTTGTGATTGATGATTTCACCCAAGTAGCGAAAGGCTGACGTAAGCTTGAACCAAGAGTTTGCCATGTCGCTTCATTCCACTGGCTATGACCAATTGAAAAAAAGTTATCCTCATTGAATCCAATGAGCACAAGAGAAGGTACTGAATTTACTGCAAGAAAAGGTAACTTACGATTGGCGATTTGAAGTTTACCCCAAACTAGGAAACCTTCGCGTTGCGCCTCAGTCAAAAGATGTTGGGGCCCCCAGGCACCCATCAAATGTCTGATATGACCTAATTTGTATAGATCAACACCGACTGCTTTTACCGAATAAAAAGAGCCCAGTAATATCAAAAGAAGAACAATTTTATGCTTATTTAGCCACATAATGTGCATTCTATCAGATTTTCGACACTATTCTTACTCTTATTAGCTTTATAGCTTAAGTAAGTTTTCTCGCATCGTATTCAATGTGTTCGTAATCAACGCAAAAAAACTATCTATGCCATAACCAAATAAGAACCAGGCGATGGGAATATAGCCTAATTGAGAGATTAATCTGTCATATTGTACCCATGAACTTAGTTGGAACTCACCATCAGAATTCAAACTTAAATAATCGCTTAGATCATCAATAATTAAGCCAAATTTAGTATTATCCGGATCAACTAAAATGACTTTATATTTTTCGTTCACAGATTCACTTAGATTATAGGCTACGATTTGTAAACTAACAGTGGTTGCAAAATGTTCATATTCTAGTTGAACTAATCTGGCTTGTGACTGGCGAATCGGTAGACGGCGCGTTATTGCGGTGATTCGGTCGATATCACCTAAAGCTTCATGAGACACGACTTGCGCTAGGCGCGGCTGACCAACTGAGAGAATTCTCATGTAATTTAAGGCTCTAATAATGGAGGCTTTGGTTAGATATGAAATTACCAAAAAAACAATGATTGTATAAATCACGAAAGGGTCTATGCAATGGTGATAGCATCCTACGATGCGAGCATACCCTGGGTTATCCATTAAATATTCAATTTGAACATTCTGATCAATTTTTATTCTGTAGCTCAGCGGAACATAACATTTTGATCGGATCACATCATTGCCGACTGAAAATTCTAAACCCACCTCATGCAACGGACTGAGTATGCTGCTTTTTTTTAAATTTTTTACAAATCCAGGTTGTATGGAAGTTGGTGCCATGAAGACGCGCCACTCTACGGGCCATAAAAGTATTCCTTGGGTAATACATGCTATGGCAAGACCGACTGAGATACTTAGTCTAGTTAGATCTCTCTGCCATCCAAGAATAAAAAACAGATGAAAAAGCTTTACTTCAGGACGACTATTACGCAAAGCATGCATTTGCTCGTTAATCCGTTGAGCTGTCTTGAATTTAGTTGGCAGACGTATTTTGGAACCACAAACTGGTTCATTGGCTTGAATACTTTCTGGTAGTGGCTTGCTATTTACTTCTGCATCAGTTTTGATTGAGCCAATCTTAGCTATCTCGTCGGTTTCAAAATTTAGGTTCCAACCTGTTGCTTTTATTAACGGAGCAAGCAATCTTGCGACTTTAGATTTATGCACAGAGCGGTCAATTATATTTTGTAATTCACTCTTGAAGGCAAGTGAGCCTTTAGCACTAGAGGGCTGAGTACCATAAATATGGAGTAAGTCACGAATTTTTGATTGATCTAATTTGAGCCTTTGATTTAAGCAGTCGTAAAGCATTTCGCCGTTCTCAATCCAGCGGCCTTCGTGAAGCATATTTGAGAAGAGGGCGATTACGATCAATTCCTCTACCTGATACTCCACCAATGGAGTTGTCAACTGATCAGTCTTCAAAATTCTCCTGAACTCCCTTAAGTCGCTCAATTTCGAATTTTTGAAGTGTTTTCCATAATTTTACGCGCTTGCTCTTCTCTTCGTCGCTGAGGTCATGCCTCTCTTTAGTTTGATAGATTTTTTGATCATAGCTATCCAATAAAGCCTCAAGAAGATCGCTTTTTTTCATTTCAGTAGCCCACTGGCTAAAAAAACTACGATCGACTTCCAGACAACGAGCCTTCGCACTCTGTACTTCTTCCTCCACCAAATTAAGCCATTTGAGATGAATCTGAATCTCTGAGTTAGGAAGTTGGTGTAAATGAGTTAGAAACTCTCGGATCAATTCTCGTAAATTATTTCTTTGGATTTGCTTCGTTTGGGTTACTTCATTACTAGAGGATTTTGGTATTAAATCCATCATGGGTTTCATTAGATCCATTTTTTTATTTGAGCGCTTTGGTGGGGTTTGGTCTTGTTTTTTGACGGAGTGTCTCAATGACTTTAAGGTCTCCTTTAGTTCTTTAAGAACAGCCAGCATTTTAATTAATAATTCTTCGCGAACTTGTTCCAAAATTTTATTAAATAGGGATGATTTTCTATGCTTACCAAAAACTACGGGAGAATCAAATTGAATCGACCAGTCTTCTAGAGATTGAATAAGTTCGAAAATACAAAAAAGATGGTCTTGTGGGCTCTGTGCTTTCTGTATCGCTTCGATTTTGAAACCTAAAGATTGCAGATCATCAGGTAGCTCTACTCTTTGGTTTTCCATTAGCTCGAAATCCGAGCTCATTAAACTTAAATTCAACAAACTAAGGCGTAAGGATTCCGTGCCGACAGGGATGGTTTGAAGACTGTCTTGCAGGCGTAGCAGGTGGGCCTCCTCTGAATCGCTAAGCTTACTAACAAGACCACGTGATTGAATTCCAAATATTTTTGCCATATCACTTAACTTGATGCACTCTCATAATGACTTAAAGCCAGTTTCCATACAGGAGCAATTACCGCCCACATGATAATTATAGCCAAAAACATGAAACCCATGAACTTAAATTCAAAAGGAGAAAGTAACCAATTCACTGGAGCAGAGCCTACCAAAAGCACGGGTAATCCGAAGGTAAGAATACGCCTTGCCCAGAGTTTATATACGAAATCAGGCCATCGAGCGAGCTGTTGTAATTGCATTCTTAAAAAATTAATACCAAAACTTTCAATGGTTACAAACATAGTACAAGATACTAAAATCTCCATAGTTACGAGAAGTGTTAAAGATAGTAACATCAAAACTGGCATCAATATCCATTGCCACCATAAAAGTCCGATGGCTTGACCGTAATAGATCAATAAACCCCAGGTGACCACAATATTTAAGGCGCTAGCGGGTCGTATAAATCGTAAAAAAGCATGGAAGACTGTTCCGATTGGTTTGAGTAGCACAAAATCAAGCGAGCCAGTGCGAATTTGATTGGATAATTCCCAGAAACTTTCACTTACAAAAGTCATGTGCAAATGATCGACAGCTAACATAAAACACACGAAGAACATAAATTCTGTGCGTTGCCAAGGCCCAATCTGATTCACATGATCAAATATAAAGCTCACTGAAGCCAGTGAAGAAAAATAAAATAGAAGATCCATCAGTATCAAAAGAACGAAGTGCAGACGAAAGCTTGTCCCTAGAGCAATGCTGGTTGATACAAAATGTCGATACACGCGACTATATTTTTTAATTATTCTTAACATTACATACCCGCTGCTGTGTACAGACGAACTCCTCTTTTGAATAAGAGATGATTCAACGCATATACCAATAGAGTCCAAAACAATAAAATCAAGCTGGCGTTTATGAGGTTAATGGAATCACCTTGAAAAATTTTTATTGGAATATAGGTAAGGTAGGGGAATGGTGTGTAATTTAAAAATTTGACAAACATTTCGGGGTAAAATTCCAAAGGTAAAATAGCACCGCTTAAGAATTGAGCAGTGGTTTGCAGAATCACTCGAAGAATCCATGTTTCTTCCAGCCAGAAAGCTAAAAGACCTACTAAAAATTGTAATTGAAACCACAAAAAGCTTACTAAACTAGCGAAAAGTAAGCCCCTTAATACAGAGTTAAAATCAGAAAATGTCACCATTGGCGTGATCATCAAAAAGCAGATAGTAAAACCGCAAATCAGAACTTGGATACCTTGAAAGGCTAAAAATGATGCAGTGTGAAACTTAAAGAAACTGAATGGGTAAATTAGATACGAACTGATACGGCCCAGTCTTATATCGTCTGCTAACTTCATACTATTGTGGCCCTGTGCCATTAGTGAGACAATCAATACCAGCAGTTGATATTGCAGCATCTGATCGAAATCATAACCTTGAAGAACCGTAATACCAGGCATCGAATAAATCGATTTCCATAAATTGTATTTAATGAAAAAGAAGACCAGAGCGGGTCCAAATACCAAGAGTATAAAATTGAGTCTGTAGGCTAGGTGATTGGTCCAACTAACTTCGAAGGTAGACCTCCATTTTCTCAACTCAGCTTGCATGATTCTGTGGGGTTGTGGCTAATGCCGGATTACTCATGAGTTCGTCCATAACTCTTTCAATTGCAAGCTTCTCTGTATGAAAATCGACAACGGCATGATTACTTAGGATTTTAATGCTTGCGTTTCTCAAATCCTTCTCAGGAATCTGCATTTCAACCCTTGTGAACTCCGCATTCCAGCTTGCTTTGAAGCCTTGGAAGCTATCAGATTCAGGATTTTGCCTGTCGCTAAATTGAAACTTAACAAATTTTTCTTTACCGAGAATCTGGGCAAATTCTTCTAATGGTCCATCAAAATGCTTTCTTCCATCAAGAACCAGTACAATTCGTCTGCACAGAGCACTCACATCGGCCATGTAATGTGATGTAAGAATAATTGTTGGATTGTGTTGCTCATGATAATCCAAAAGAAATTTTCGAATTGTTTTTTGGGCTACGAGGTCGAGGCCAATGGTGGGTTCATCAAGGAAAATAACGCGTGGCTTGTGCAGAAGGCAGGACATTAATTCCATTTTCATACGCTCACCTAGAGATAACTTACGCACATGAATTTTGAGCAGATCGTTAACCTGTAGTAGGTCTGCAAGATGATTAATTCGAGAAACTAATTCTGTTTCTGGAATTTCGTAATAACTACCGAGTAAATGCAAGGAATCAAGAGCTGGAATATCCCACCAAAGTTGTGACTTTTGACCCATTACCAATGCAATCTGCTGACGGAAGGCAATGCTGCGTTCAAAAGGATGATAAGCAATGACCTCTACATTACCTGAGCTCGGTACAATGATACCAGTAAACATTTTCATCAATGTAGTCTTGCCTGCCCCATTGGGTCCAAGTAAACCAACGATTTCACCTTCCTCTACTTCAAGGTCGAAGTTCTCAACCGCATGCTTTGTGGTCCACTCCCTAGAAAAAAAACTCTTCACGGAGCCTAACAGTCCAGGCTGTTTGATGTAGGAGCGAAAACTTTTACTAAGTGCTTTGGCTTGAATCATAATTGAATCTATTCGCGTAGCAGTTTACTAGCCTCTACCGCCGCATAAGTGAAGATCAGCTTGGCACCTGCCCTTTTAAGTGAAGTCAGACTTTCGATTAAACACTTATCATAATCCAACCAACCTTTAAGAGCAGCAGCCTTGAGCATACTCAATTCTCCGCTTACGTGATAGGCGGCTACTGGTAAATTGGAATGTTCAGCGGTCATTTTGATGACATCCAGATACGGTAAACCAGGCTTTACCATCAAGATATCAGCACCCTCAGCTTCATCCAGCTGGATTTCACGCAACCCTTCAAAACTATTTCTGGGGTCCATCTGGTAGGTTTTTTTATCACCGAATTTAGGAGCAGAATCTAAAGCATCACGGAAAGGACCATAAAAGGCTGACGCGTATTTTATGCAGTAAGAACAAATCAGAACATCTTCAAAATCATTGTTGTCTAAGATCTCGCGGATTGCTTGTACACGACCGTCCATCATGTCAGAACACGCAACTATTTGGGCACCAGCCTGAGCCTGAGTCAGCGCCATTTGTGAGAGTATCTGAAGACTTTCGTCGTTCAATATTTTTCCGTCACGCACCACGCCGTCGTGACCATCACTCGAATAGGGATCCATGGCTACATCTGTGACTACAACAAGTTGGGGGTAACTTTCCCTAATTGCTCTCACGCAGCGTTGGTTCAGAGCATCCGGATTACACGACTCAGTGGCCATACTATTTTTTTTAGATTCATCAACTGCTGGAAAAAGGGCCACCGCGCGAATACCTAAATCTATAGCCTCGGGCAAACATGCCAGAACTTGATCAATACTCCGACGGTAAACTCCGGGTAACGAGGAAATCTCTTCGTTACGTGATTCTCCCTCTGTAATGAATAAGGGCCACACAAAGTCTTGAGGAGTAAGATTGGTCTCTGCAACTAAATCCCGTATGAATGGGCTGTTTCGGTTTCGTCTTGGTCGAATTAGCATAGCTTAAACTCCTGTAATCAATTCGAGGGTGCAATCTACCCCAGTCTGTGATGGGGTACAAGTCTAGTTCAATAAATTGAATGCTATCTAAACTTGATAAATCCGAGCCCTTTATCTGAAAATGTATTTATCAAAATTTTCTGCAGGTTTTTATAATGAATAAAATATCGAATGTACTTCTCATCATCAGTATTATTTTAATGGGTTATGGTCTCTTCAAATTTATTGGTGAGCGTTATACAACAGTACAGATTCCAAAAAAAATCGTACAAGTCTCGAAGACTCAACAAACCAGAGTATCGAATGTTCAAACTTGCGATAAAGCGGATGCTCTGACTCAATTTTATTGTGATAAATATGCACCATTTCGTGATAATTTTTTTAAGCTGTATAAGCGACTAGGTATCAAAAAAGGGGTAGTTGTTACATTTAAAGAACCTCTATATTCTAAAGACCGAGCAGCAATTATTGAATTTGCAAATGCTAACAGGGACTTTCTAGTTCATATAAATGCTGAAAACTTAGGCTCAGACGCAAGATTACTACCCCCGGGTTTTCTCACTTACATAACTGAAACTGAGGAGGGAATCATGCAAACAAGAATGTGGGGGGGGCTGTATCCGTTGGAGGATTTATGGAGGTACATACTACCAACGCAACACATAAAAACTCGGTCTAAATCCGTAACTGAAAAATTAAAAGGGCTTGAAGATAATTAGAGTAAGAATCACGGTTAAAAGCGAGAGGAATTCTATAAAAATGGAAAACAAAACGGTAAATACCAGTCGTTTTATAAGAATGGCCAGTTAAAAGTTATTTTTTTCAGTAAGCTTGGTTCCTTGCACGGCGAACATAAAGGTTATTATCAAGATGGAAAGCTAGACAGTTTTGGCTATTTTCAAAAGGGTCGATTTGAAGGTGAATGGAGAAGCTATTTCGAAAATGGTCGTGTATATCAAATTTTTAATTATAAAAATCGTAGAAAGATAGGCAAATGGCAGCGATATCATATGAACGGTAATTTGATTGAGATTTCGCACTACGAAGATGATGAACTAGACGGAGCGTAGAGGGCATACTACAGCAATAGGCAGTTGTATGAAATTGGATCGTACAAAGGTGGTAAAACAGAGGGTAAATTCGTACAGTACAATAAAGATGCAAGCCTGAAAGAGGAAAACCATTATGAGAAGGGCAAACTCGTTAAAAGTGTCCGGAATAGATGATTTTCATTCAGTAAAAACTGTTATTTGATCTCGAATTTATAGCTAGATTTATCCGTATTGCCGGCTTGGTCAAAAACCCTGACTTCTAAGTCGTAGATTCCTTTTTGCTGCGGAAAAGGATTCTCTTGCTGAAAGCCCAGATCAATATAAATCTCACGACAACTGTAATTTCCACAGGTAGACCGAGGAACAAAAAAGTCATTCACAAAGGCTTCGCGATCGGAACCTCCAGGTAATTGATCGAATTTCCAAACTGTTTTCCAATTAGAATTCTGTATTCGATATTCCACATGATATGGGGGAATATCAAATTTATGATGTTTGAGTAAATCGCGAGCTTGAACAAATAGACCATAGTCTCCTTTGGCTATGTTGCTTGATTGAGGTCGGCCTCGTTGATCTAGAATTCCGATTCTCTGTATTACAGGTTTTTGAATATCTTGGAGAGATTCAAGAAAATGTAAGGGGTTGAGATATATGCCGTCTTTGCCAAGTACGTTGAGATGAATATGAGTATAAACTTCGCCGAAAGTGCTGACTGGCCAGTCTACGATTTCTCCGAGTAATTCACCCGTAGGCACCGAGGCTTTTTCTTTGAAGGCAATTTTGATTTTCTGAGGAATGGAATCTGGATCGACATGATGATATTGCCAAAGATAACCTTGCTCATCAAGAATTGCTACCTCCCAATAATACCGAGATCCTTTGTAGTAATTAGCCACATTAACTACTTTTCCACCCACGGCTGCATAAATTGGAGTTCCTTCGTCACCACGAATATCTATACCATGATGAAAATAAGCCTGACCCCAGCCGTATGACTGAAAACTTGCCATACTGTGTCCTATACTCAAAGCCTCAAAGGGCCAAGGATGGCGACTGCGGTTAGCGCTAATGGTATTTTTACCAAAAGCTTCGTGAGTATATTCTGGGATGTATTGAAGTTCGGCCATATCGTCGACTTCAAAGGTGACATAGCGTTCTTCCTCACAGAATAAAGTGACAGAGCAGAAAAACAATAAATATAATAATTTAAAATAGCGAATCAGATTTTCCTTTTTTGTTTAGAGCCTTTATCTTAAGGATAATACACATTTTGACAATCTACGGATGAGGGTTACCGGTGAAATATTTACATACCATGGTGCGGGTTCTCGATTTAGAGAAGAGCTTGCATTTTTATCATAATCTTCTAGGCCTCACGATAACTCGTCGCAAAGAGGTCGAAGCGGGTCGCTTTACTTTAGTCTATTTAGCAAGTGCTGAGGGCGAGCCTGAGTTAGAATTAACCTACAATTGGGACCAGCAAGAACCCTACACGTATGGACGTAATTTTGGTCATCTAGCCTATGCTGTAGATAATATTTATGAGATTTGTCAAAAACTTCAGGATCACGGGGTGACCATCTTACGTCCGCCACGTGACGGTCGTATGGCGTTCGTGCGTTGTCCCGATAATATCAGTATAGAATTTTTGCAGAAAGGCCAGCCTTTACCCACACAAGAGCCTTGGATATCGATGCCGAGTACCGGTGATTGGTAATCAACTTTACTCTGCGTAGTCATAGATTCCTATGGTTAGACCTGTCCAGAAAATGGGAATATTAAAAGCACAGCACAACCATCCCAAAAAATAGTAAGGTACAGAAAAGGCAATCATATCTGAGCTGAGACCCATGTTGGTGCCGAATAATTCGAGATAATATCCCTGAAGAGTAAACAAAATCAACCAAGCCAGAGTCCATATTAAAAACGGAGCATGAGCAAGTAAGTGATGTCGATAACGGCTTTTCCACAGCTTTAGTATAAAGCCCTTAAAAATATTATGAATTATCAAACATGCGGCGAGCATGTGACAACTTAAAAGCATTACCAATCCGCTGAGTTGCAATACTGGCCATTCAACACTGTTAGCATTGGCCTGTAGATTCAATTGGTTAATAAGATAGGGGAAGAGGGCTCCCAAAATTATAAGGACGCTGACTGCGACAGCTGCGTTAAATCGTTTTATAAAAGCCTTGCTGTAGTCAAGACAAATAATACCAAAGTAAATGAGTATAACGAACAGGGGCCATCCCTTGAGATAAGCGAAAACCATGGGCCCGGTTCCGATCATACGAATGCAGAATGCGGCTAGTAAAAAAGTAGCTGCTATAAACGGAACCCCTAAAAAATAAAGTCCTAACATGAAACTGCGGGTTCTGCATTGATCTAACATACTCACTTTTTATCATGAAGCGTGTTAAATTGCTATTTATGCAGCAAATAGATCCAGAAAATCTCAAAGCAAAAATAGAATCTGACAACACACCCTTTATGCTAGATGTTCGGACTCCCGAGGAATGGGAGATATGCCATATCGAGGGAAGTATTCTGATTCCCATGAATGAAATCCAAAGCCGACTCGATGAAATTCCAGAGGACGAAGAAATTGTAGTGATCTGCCATCATGGAATTCGCAGTGCACAAGTACTGTCTGCGCTAGCTCACTACTTTGAATATGACCTTGAAAATTTATACAACCTCAGGGGTGGGATTGACCTTTATTCAATTGAAGCTGACCAAACTATTCCGCGTTACTAGCTACTATTGTGATTCTCGCTGTTTCAATTTCCTGAGAACTTGATTTTCGTTATGAATATAAAAAGACGTAGCAACATTAGTTTTGCTGATATCGCGCACCATGCTTTTAATTAGAGGGTTTCTCGTCTCTAGCAGAGTCTCATAGGATGCTGGATTATTGTAGAAATCTTCAAGCTGGTCCAGGGGGTTCCCATGGATTAGAGACGATATCGCATAACCTAGAGGGAACAAAGATTTGATATGTTTTACAAAACGTTGTGCTTGAAAATTTTCAAACTGTGAAGAATATTCAAAGACACTCCGGTTGGACCGGTTTGCTTCGATTGCTTCTAAAAATTGTGAGAGAGATTTTTTTCCTAATTTATCCCAGTCTATCGCTTCAATAACATACCAAAATCGGTTCCATGTGTGTCGAGCTAGCTCGACCTCCTGTGATGTTCTGTAACCATTATTGGTATGCACCAGTAAATTGCTCAATCCTCTCAAGTAAGTTGTTGTCATGGGGCTTGTCTGGCCATTATCTAAATAAATCTGACTAAAATTGCCCAATGTAAAAAATTTTTCTAAAATTGGCATTACCGCTATTTTACTTCTGGTGTCTGCACTTGATAAAAAATTCCAAGGAGATTCTTTCGCTAAAACAATCAAAGCACTGCGAATACTGGAAATTTTTCGATCATCGAAGCTATAGACATCTCTAAAACTTCCGTCATTACTTTCGAAATATACTTTTTTAATTGGCTCTACAGTGCGATAAATATTTTCAATGGCAGAATGATAGGCTTTTGACTTCTGGCTGCTATTGCTTATTGAACTCCACACAGAATCTACAGTTCTATGGTGAGTCATATATTTATTCCATAATTGAAAGTATTGCTGAGTTTCTGAAAAACGGTTAAGTCGTAGGTAGTCGAAATAGCTAATAGCTATCGTAAACAATACACAGAAATTCAATAAGTAGGCAATTTTGATTTCTAACGGCTTCCCTGTTTTTAGTTTTAATTTGTATGTTTCAAAAAATGTCATATCTCACTCCGATTTTTTCAGTAATACATTGCCATCAAATTTGAGGCTATGCAGTGAATATGGATTCCGCCTATAGGGTACTTGCCAGAAGGGGTGTAGACTCTCCCGTAATATTTTTTTGCACGGTTTTACTTGTCTGGGTATTCCTCGAGTTACGATTCCTTTCCAATACGCCCATCGACCATGAGTTGTTTGCTGGTTTTTTACTTGCTGCTCGCGGAAATCGAGAGGCCCAGGCTTGCAATCCAAAATTGGTGGCCTGGGAAGGGCTAGACTGTTTTAACTGATCATATTTTCGATTTATTTGATCGTTAGTCATTTTCTTAAAATTAATATTAGAATTCTGAGTTACGATTTGGTTTTTAGAGCGCGCATTGACTGGTTTCACCCGTCTCGTGGGCGTTGGTGTAATTGCTTGTTGATTTGCCGTGGTTTGTTGAGCCTGATTACCACCACCGCATCCTGTTAAAGTGAGTAGAGCTGTGACTATGGTCGTTAAAATAATTAAATTCTTCATACCTTAACTCTAAAAACCTAGACCAAGAATGGTGGAGGTATGATCTCTAAGTTCTAAATGTTCGGGAAGTTTTAAAATTTATCGTCAAACGTATCAAGATTCAGTTGAACTTCTTAAGACAAGTTTAAGAATAGAATAAGCTAGTTATATGGGTCATAACTTATTTTAATATTAGAATCGACAAGAGTAATTGCTAAGATACATGGTATTTTTGATTACGAAAAATGATATGACTCGAAACCGTGGGATCTAATGTTGAATTATAAATGGAGTGTTTATGAGTAAACATGATACAGAAGTAAGGAAATCTTTTAAGCCTAAATCAACCTATAATACATATGATTGCCAGTCTAAAAGTACCAAGAAGCCGGCTTTGAAGAGATTTTCGAGCATTAGTAGAGGATCCGAATCGAAATTTATTGGATCTACTGAAGAAGCAAATAGCGGCAAAGCTAAGATTCAATATCGCAATCAAATGCATATAGATGATGCAATCGCTTATTTTGAAGCTATTGTGGCCGGTCTTAAGAAGAAGAAAGTGGAAGTCACCAAAGAAGATAAAAGCATTGTTCTAGAACCTCAGGAGCAGCTGATTGTTGAGGTAAAAGCATCCACTAAGCCGGAGCGCTCTAAAATTAGCTTCAAGATGAGTTGGAATCATCTAGATCAGGGCTCATTCTCTATTAAGTAACCAAAAATCAGTTTAAGTAATAAGGTTTTAAAAGACCGAAATCTACTACTTTATTTTTATAAAACTTAAAGGAAGTCACAAGCATGTGACTTCCTTCAGTTATGGTTTGAGGAATTTAGATTAAATGGTTGGATTGTCAAACAAATTGTTAGTATTCTCAGCGAGTAAAGTATCGCTTTCGGCGTCAGCTTTACGTACAGGTAGAGGAGTTGTAGGCAAAGGTAGAGGAGCTTTGTTTTTCCCTTTATTATTGGCTCCTGGATTTTGTGGCCTTCTACCCAACGCTAATAAGGTATCGCTTTCGGCGTCAGCTTTACGTACAGGTATAGGAGTTGTAGGCAAAGGTAGAGGAGCTTTGTTTTTCCCTTTATTATTGGCTCCT
>CAZRWM010000011.1:19791-37793 GCA_964603885.1 uncultured bacterium | reverse complement strand
TCTGTAGCATATTCTGCGTATATCATGCCGTCTGACCTTCCTCTTCTTCCTCTTCAAGCTCTACTCCCTGAGCAATGTAAGCAAGTGTCAACATCGTAAATACGAAGGCTTGTATCGTTCCGACGAAGATACCAAAAAATCCGTACAAACCAATCGGTAGAATGATGTAGCCAACTAACCATGACACAACTTGGATAATCACGGCACCGCCCATGATATTCCCAAACAAACGAAAACTTATTGAGACTATTTTTGAGAGCTCTCCGATCACGTTTAAAGGAAACATTATAATTGGAATCGGCTCCATTAAGAGCTCCCAGAAGTAACCAAAGAAACCCTTAAATTTCATTGCTTGATAAACTGCAATTACAAAACCAAGTAGCCCCAAGCCCAAAGGTAGATTAATATCAAGTGTCGGTTCCTTAAAACCAAACACTCCGATGTAATTACACATGAGAAGAAAGATAAATAACGTTCCTATGAAAGCTGTGAAAGATCGACCTAGCTCTTTCCCCAAGGACTCTTGACACAGGCCGTCAACAAATCCAACTATGGATTCTAAAAATAATTGCGGATAACTGGGAATCAGTCGAGGGTTACGACCAATCAACCATCCAACCATGAGCAATATGATCATGATGACAAAAGTAGACAGCAGCGTTTGCAAATCCTTGTCGGTGACTGTTAACCATGTTCTTTGTGCTGGTTCTATCCATCCGCCGACAAAGTCGTAATATTTCATTTTACCAATGTCACCCATGACTCTCCTTTAAGCCAAAACCCATCCGAAAAAACGTCGGAAAAACTCGCGACCAAAGAGCACATATTGCACTCCCAGTATCCCACTGAGAAGACTAAATGGTTCAATTTGAGGGACGCTCAAAGCTAGTGCCAGTGTACCCGCCATAAGTAAATATCTGAAGCCAAAACCGCTTACTGCTTTCCTCTGGACGTTTTTTTCTTCTACGCCAACCAGGCTTTGAGTCTGCAATGCCATCAAATTGAAATTCGCAAGACTGACTGAACATCCTAAGAAGAAACTTACATTTACGAAGTAGTTATCGAAAACACAGTAAAGGAGTATTTGAACAGGAACTTGCAGCAGAAACAGATCATTTCTTATTTCCTTTTTTACTGATTCCATCCTGCCTCCTTGGGAGACTTCTATTGATTAGTTTCCAACCAGCTCGCACGCCACCGCCAAATCCGACTACCGCACCCACAATTGTACAAAAAGGTCGTACCTGAAAATACTCGTCTAGCCAATAACCTGCATAAGCGCTCAACAATACAGAGACTACAATCGTCAACCCTAATTGGGGGACTAGAATCACTAGTTTCCATTGATCGCTGAAACGCCCCATATACTAATCACCACCCCTACCATTGTCAAGGAAAGTTTTAATGCTCCAAAAACCCCTATTTATGCGGTTTAAGGATAAGTGAAATAGATAAGCCAACATTTACCTCTCGCATAGGCCTAGCTCAGGAATTTAGTGTATTGATATGAAGCCAAATTTAAGCCGTAATCTGTACACCAAAGGTGAATGACATTTCTCCATACTAACAAGTTATTACAGATT
Source organism: uncultured bacterium (assembly GCA_964603885.1). Taxonomy (GTDB): domain Bacteria; phylum Muiribacteriota; class UBA6191; order UBA6191; family UBA6191; genus JAYZAC01. The sequence goes on along the minus strand of CAZRWM010000011.1, from coordinate 36,210 downwards.
AATTTACCCAAAAATACTATAAGCCTATTTCGTCACTATCTTCCAAATCGGATTGTATTGCTGCCTCGAGACCCCCCGGCTTTTTCGAATCAGGCTTTGATACTTCTGATTTCGGAACCTGAGATTTAACCTTTGGCTTCTCTCTTTTAACTTCAATTGTAGTATTTTTCTGAGGTGAGATTGGTTTTACTTCGACTGAATGATGCTGCTGCCGCATTTGTATAGTCCTTTGTAGAGCTTCAAGACTTATCCTCAAAGCACCCAACTCTTTACTTAACCTAAGGTTCTGCTCCTCTAGATCACGCTGAACATCAGCAACTAAATCCTTGGTGGATTCGTCACCACTAGAATCATTCGACATGTAAATAACAGTTCCTTCTTTGGCAGTCTTAAATTTTGGGTTAGCCTTTAATACATCCGGTAATTTTCCAACGGAAGAAAGATCCATGCCCTTCTCGAGTGGGACTACAATAACGTGGGCCTTATTCGAAGTTGACTCATCCTCACCGGAGTCCGCTGCAATGCTTTTGTCTCCGCTTTTCTTCGATATATTTACCATTGATTGTGAATTTACAGATGAGCCTTCTCTCACCATCTGACGACTACGTCTAATATCCTCGAGTATCTCCGACTCTCTTTGGGCTACACGATCATAATATTTCTCTTCAAATCTTATTTCTGTTTCTAAATCTACCTGACCCTGGTCTTTAGATTTTAGCTTCTCGCGAACCGAATTGAGGGAATCACGAAGTTGTCGCACTCTAGCCATTTTAGCTTTGAGTTTCTTAGTTTCACCGCGATTACTGTTAATATTTACTACATAATTAATACGAGCATTATTCTTTTCAATCATCGTCATTCGTTTTTCTACATACTTAAAACTCAAGTCTCGACTTTTCTCGTGCACTTCTTTTCGGCGCTCCCGTAAAAATTCCAAGCGTTTACTTAATCGCTTGATTTTAGGATCATTAAGCTTCTGAAGATTTGATCTTAAGGTCTTCTTTTTTCTCAACAGCTTCTTAATCCGATCCTTACGCTGTAATATATAAGTATCATTATACGAGGATTCAGGACTCTCTAGATGAGAGTCTATATCATCATACAAACCCTGAATTCTGTCTTGTAAACCGCTAATATCATGAGCTTTAACCTGCTTGGCTAGATCAAGATCTTTCTCCAATATTCTAATTTGCTTATGGAGGTCTTTTAATTCAGCCCTTCGAAGAGTTAAAAAATTTTGTATCTCAGCCTCTAGATTTCTATTTTCCTCAATTATTTCGGAAATCCCTGGAATTCCTTGGATTTGAGAAAGTAATTCTTTCTCTAACATATCAATCTCGTAACGCTTCTCCGCGAGCTCTCCAACATTAGCTGCATCGGAAACGCTCTTCCTACTTTTCCAAAATGTAGGCAAATTACTGCGCAACAAATCATCCACACTCAAAACTCTAGCTGATTCTTTCACAACAGGCCTATCCTGATAGGGAACACCAGCATAGGGGTCCTTCGTAGAAAGATTATGGCGGGTGGGCTTTTCCAGCTTAGAGCGACCATTATCCGCAGAGACGATTGAACACGAATAAATAGTTAACAATAAATATGATATAAAAGGCACAATCCAAGACATGCTTCCTACCTTTGTTGAATGCTTCCTCAATTATCGACGAAACCGGCTCAGATTCTTATTTAGATGTGTATAATAGACACATGAAATCGAAAAAAGCTTCAAAAGAAACACTCAATGAGATTCGGAACAACATTGATTCTTTGTGTGAGCCCGAAATTTATGAATCGATAAAGCAGTTAAAGTCTTTACATTTGGACGCTGAAATAATTGCGCTCCTTATCAATTTACTCGATCATAAATTTTGGAAAGTTCGCAAACTGATAGCAAATCACCTTTCACAATCCATAAAAGCAGTTTTTCCACACCTGATAGAACATCTAAATTCTGATTCAGAACATATTCGATATTGGCTGTATCAAATATTGCCCAATGCAGGAATCCAGAGTGCTCGTCACCTTCAAAAAATCTATAAAAAAATGGATCTCCAGGAACGTCTCTTCATACTCGAGGCTTTAGCAAAAATTTCTGATCCAAGCTCTATTGACTTCATTCTAGAATGCCTCAACGACCCCTTGTGGTCGATCAGAAACGAATCCAGCAAAGTACTTATGAATTTGCGTCAGAAAGCTGTTGGACCATTAAAGAATATCATTCGTGAAGGAAGTGATAACCAACGATACTGGGCGTTTAAAATATTGGGCCGTATGAGCGGGGAAGCCGCACTTGAAACTTTCGAGAACATAGTTATTAATTCCAACTACGAAGAAAAAGTTCGAAGCTATGCACTAACAGGTATCCAAGAAATTAACAGCCCTTGTACTATTCCAATTTTAATAAAAACACTCGAATCAGATTTGTGGCCACTCAGAGCACAGTCAGCCAAGATCTTAATCAACCACCCTCATTCTCCACAAAAAAATATACTCGAAGCGATGCAAAGAGGCTCCAAGAATTTACGGTATTGGGGCTTTCAGATATTAAAAAATATTATTGAGGACAAACACTTGTGTCTACTAGAGGAAGCTGTTAACAGCCCCGATTTCGACCTACGCTTTCAGGCTATTGGCCTTATTTCACAAGTTCAAGGGGCTAGTGCTGCAAAAATCTTAAATGAGCAATTAAAAGACGAAACCTGGTACATAAGAAAACATTGCGCGGACGGTCTTGTGCACATGGGAGCAATAAGCGTCCAAGTACTAGGTAAAAATCTTAACAATAGAAGCTCAGAGGAAATCTTTTGGATCTGTAGGGTTTTTAGTAGGCTAAAGCATAGTAGCAGTGTCCCATTTTTGGAAAAATTGATGCTACACGAGGATAAGCAAATCAGATTATATGCATTGGATGCCGTCGGGTCTATTGGTGGAATAAGATCTATAGACCTTCTCATAAAAGCATTCAATAATCAGTTTTGGATAGTTCGTTCAAAAGCCCACGAGGCTCTACTCGAAATAGGTCTTCAAGCGATCGTACCCTTATTGCAGCAATTACGTAACACTAGTGAGTCAGTACTTTATTGGACTCAAAAAACACTGGAGGAGAGCCCCCTGTACGGAGCAAGGACTATTATGCGATTTCTGAACGATACCAATGATCGTCAGTTCTTCGAAAATATCGAGCAGCTGTCAATGCTTAACGAACATACCCTTCAAAAGCTGATGTCGAACGACGAACTCAAACCTAATGACATTCTTGAAGCGCTTAAAGACTCTAAAAACCAGACGCTAGCGAATCACTACAAACCCAAATCAGATAATCTTGACTTTAATTTTTTTCAGCGATCTGAATCTAGCTATGAAAAAAAACAATTTTTTAAAGATATTCTCTCCGAAACAATTGAATCAGAGGCTTCTCAACTAATTCTCAAACCGGAACAGCCACCAATTAGACGAATTGATGGAGTACTTTGCCGAGGTGGTAAACGAAAGTTAACCTCACAAGATATTCAAGAATTTTTCACAGACTCTATACCTGAAGATGATATCGAACTTTTTCGCGAACAAGGTTATTGCAAATTCGACATACCTTATGATGATGAATCACAATTTTTGGCGCAATTATCTCAGTGTAGTTCAGGAGTACAGGCTCATTTGAAGCCTCAAAAGCTATCTATCCCTGGTTTTGAAAGCCTAAAATTACCTAATGACTTTTTAACGCACATATGTAAATTACCTCGCGGATTAGTAATAGTAAGCGGAACAAAATCATCAGGAAAAACGAGCCTCATCCACGCCATGCTGTCTCACATTAATAGAAATTACGTCAAACACATTTTATGTGTTGAAGACAGTTCTTCCGTACAACTGCAATCGGATAAATCTGTTCTCAGCTATAAATCTGTGGGTCGCGACTTAAGAACATACGATAGTGCTGTTGAGGCAAGCCTCTCTGAGGACTGTGACATCATGTATCTCGCTAAAATTCCGCAATATCCCGCACTAGAATTATTACTGGAATTAGCCTCATCACAATGTCTTGTAATTTTGGAATGCAATGCACCCAGCACACAAGAAGCTTTACAAAAAATCATTTTAAGCCTACCTCAGAAGCAATTGAAGGTTCATGAAAAACTCATGCAAACAGCACTTCAGGCAAGCATCAATACCAGACTATTGCGTAACTCACAAGAAGGTGGATATATTCCAGCCTTGGAGTATTTTCTTGCAAACTCGAGAATTACTGAAGCCATAGCATTAGATAAATTAGACGAACTGGAAAATATTCTCCAGAGCTCTCGTCAACCATTGACTGTAAGCATGGATGACTATCTGATGGAGCTAGCTTCTAGCAAAAAGATTTCATACCAAGAGGCGGTCCGCTGGATGAAAGACAAATCAAAGGTTTCTGTAGATCAAATCTGGTGATCTTAAGGTCGAAAAAATCTAGTGGCTGTAACTTCGCCCCTTGCTTCGTAAAGAAATTCTAACATTCGTCTTTCGGAGCGGTTGGAAGGCTTTAACATCATGATACGACGCCACTTGTGGGCCGCAGATAAATTGCCTTCTTGAATCAACAAAGCGAGTTTGACATACGGGTCTAAATCCTCTCGCTGGAAATCAATTGTGGCTCGAGGCGTTGTTTGTCTCACATTTGAGATAAGAAGTTCAAAGAACACTTCCTCCAAAAACCCCCCCTTAGATAGCCTCTGACTCGATATACCATTTTTCCAATCATTAAATAATTGGCGCCCTGGGCTATTTAGACTGCCAGCAATAGCCTCCAGAGCAAGAGGGTACTCGAAATTTAATGAATCCTTCACAATCAATTTATGCAAGATAGCTTCGGCCGCCCTTATGCAAGAGTTTCGTAGAAGCAATGGCACCCATTCTTTAATTAAATCAGATTTTTCTAAGTCATTAGTGAGAAACTCTAAGACACGGTCATTGATTAAATTTTTATGAATTTTACGAAAGTCTAAGTATTCTCTAGATTCTGTCAATTTTATAAAATTTCTCAGATATAAATTGGGGCTTAAACTTAGTTTTGAATTTTTCGAATCTGAAAAATTTAAGTTTGCAATCACCCTTACACGTAATCCCAAAAATTGTACTTTTGCAGTAGGAAACTTTTCCAATATAGGCTTAACATAATGCAACCATTTTTCGCGCAAATAACTTGGAGCCGTAAAAACAAGCAATATCGAGTCTAGTTTATCCAGATAGACTTCTAATAATTCTGCGTAATCTTTTTCAAAATAACAATTATGAAAATTGAATGCGAAACCTACCGATTTATTACGGGGCCAAAGTAATCGTAATTTTTGCTTACTAGCCTCGGAGGCAAAATCCTGGAGATAAAGACTTGGAGAATATCCCAGAACTCCTTCATCTCGACGATCCAACCAAACAAAACTCTCTAAATCCTCTCTAGGCTCATTGGATGGATAATTAAATAACATCCAATATTGCGCAGATAAATTCTCCCTATTTCGCTGAAAGTCTGTATCTCGATAAAGTAATCGACCTGAAAAACTTACCTGACTCCGTTTCTCCCAACGCTCTAATCGTGGGCCCATTCTATTTAACTCTATTTGATACCCATTCTTCTCGCCAAGATTCATAACACAATAATAGAGAAGAAATACGCACAAGAGACCGCGCTTCCAGTCTGATTTATTAAGGAAGATTACGAGTAATCTAGCGCAAAGTGCAAAAAAGAAAACCAATGATCTTTGAATCAGTGCTTGATACCCAAAAATGATCAGTAAAATAATTAGTAGAAGAGACCACAGCAAATCAAAAGACGAGGCGCGTTTCTGGGTCGCTGGTATAAACATTAGAAAGAGTAGAGTAAATAAAGCAAAGGGAGTGAACCACTCCCAAAAGAATAGTGATAATGATGAAAGAGTAAAAAAACAGTAAAAGGCTAAAGATTCAAACCATCCCCTTGAATCACCTGCTCTAACGCCAGCATGAGACTTTATATTTACCTCAAAGAAACCAGGCATCCCCTCGGCGAGTATCACAAGAACTATTAATACAAGCCACCAACTCTCATCGAACTGCCGTACCCAAAAAGCCGCTAAAAAAATCAACAACCAATATTCAGATAGAATTCTGTTCGAAAAATGCTTAGGAAATCCTAAGTTTCTAAACTTCACGAGGTAATTGGCCCCACAACCTAGCGTAAATAAACTTAGAAAAACTGGACTTTTAAGAATTTCCGATTGAGTTAATCCGGCCCCAAGAAGTAAGGCTACGAATAAATACATTTGGCTCTTAATAGGTTTATCTGCAAGAGATTTTTTACTAATCAAAAGTAAAACATGCCAAGGTATAAAAAGAAAAAACAGTAGTAAAAATTCAAGAATCCAAGGCAAGTTCCAATAGTTTTCAATCAAATAAAAGTTTTTATGAAGCCAAACTATAGCTTTTCCATGTGTCCATTGGGGCAATTGTGAACACTGAATAACTAACAAGACAATAAAAGTTACAGTGGGAAAGCTCTCTCGAGATAAATTTCTGTGCTGCGGAAAGTTTGTGGTTACCCACTGGTAAGAGGCAATGAAAGCAAAGAGATAAACGTCTCTCTCTAAACCTAGAACTGAAACTTCTCTAGCCCAGTGAAAAAAGCTTAGACCAAGACTCAGCTGAAAAAAAAAATGGCTGGATTCACTAACTCTCTCGACGTAAAATTTTATGGCTAAGGTTGATTCGCAATGCTGTAGTTTTGTTTTCCAATATTTTCACCTCTAGTATCAGAGGATTCTCATCGACATCACTGTAAATTGATAGAGTATACAAACCATGAGGAATATCTTCGAGAGTCAACAATCCACGTTTATCAGGCCTAATTAGAAAATCATACTTCTCTACGTAAAGCCTCCCAAGTATTCCAGGCACTGAATGTTCTTCAATTTGATAGTAGCCTTCTTTAGGAAAATCGCGCGACAAAAAACGTTTCCTATTCCCAGTCCGATATGCCTGCGAATGCCCCAATATAAGTAAATCCTTGATGGGCTTACTTTTCTGGTGAAATTCAACAGTATCCGAAGGTTTTACAACTAAAATATACGGCTCAAATTGACGGTCAACAAACCATTGATGAGCTTTATTTTCTGATGATCTCCCAATCTCAGCCGTTAGCGAACGAAAACCTATCGCAAGCGTCTGAGGATTTTGTCGTATTCCATTATCATCGACTAAACGGACATGTCCTAACAACGAACCCGACCATGATTGAAAATTTAAACAAAGAAAAATAACTAAGGACGTTAAGCTATACATTAGTAAATAACCTTGCCTAAGGCAGATTGAATTAATTCTAATGCCAGCTTTGCAGTCGAGTTCTGATAATCTAATAGAGGATTAACTTCAACTATATCCAATGCCGCTAAAATTCCGGATTCTGCAATCATCTCCAGAAGCAAATGAGCTTCACGAATTGTGGTACCCCCGGAAACAGGAGTTCCCGTTCCAGGAACAAATCTCTCGTCTACTCCATCGACATCAAAGCTTACGTGAATGGGCTCACCCTTTGGAGAAGCTATGCGAAGTGCCCTACGGTAACAATTCGCGGCCCCCATTTCATCTATATCCTTCATGGTAAATATTCGTACACCAAGCTCTCGGATAATTTCGGCTTCTTCCACATCAACACTTCGCACGCCTATAATCACTGTTCTTCCGGGACTCAAAAAACCTTCGTCAAAAAGTTCACACAGTCGGCGATTTCCCTTACCTAAAGCCACAGCTAAAGGCATTCCATGGATGTTACCACTGGGACTAGTATCTTCAGTATTCAGATCTGCATGGGCATCAAACCATATAACGCCAGGTCGGACACTCTTACTCGAAAAATGGCTACAAGTAGCGGCAAGACTTCCTATAGCCAGAGAGTGATCTCCACCAAGGATCAAAGGCAATTTGTTCGATTTGTAAGCTGAAAACACTCGCTCTTTCAATTGACTCTGAAATTGAACGATTTCCTCTAAATAGCGGATCTCTCCAGAACGAAAGTCTTTACTTGGGTAAGGCTCTTCAAGAGGGGGGAGATTGCCCTGATCCACAACACTCCAATGAAGGCGATGCAAATTTTCGTGTAAGCCAGCTAGGCGAATCGCATCAGGACCAAGACTAGCCCCGATGCTCCCCGAAGCTATACCGATCGGGGCTCCAATAACTTCAATTTTCTTTCGTTCATCCATAGAACGTTAAGTTTACCAAACTATACTTGGGATTTCGATGTAGTATCGCCGAAGTCTATTCAACTTCTTGATCAAAAGAACCTGAAGGACCCGTTTCGTTGTTGAGAATAATGGAATCGGAGGAGTTCTCGTTAGGCATAATCTCACCCCAATTTTCATAATCTTTCTGAGTTAAATCTCGACTTTCAATTTTTGAAGTCGACTCAGAAAAAATAATCCCTTCTCCAACCTCAACAGACTTCGAGAAACTACCGGAGCGCAGATTTCTCACCTCTACCTCCCCCTCAAATACATGAACTTGGGAGGATGCTTTTGGAACAGCAACTCTAGATGTGGTTACAGTATTCCAATTAATCGTATCTGCGATCACCGCGAATTGAGTACCTCTGACCGCAGCGACCAAGTGATCTGTTTTAACTTCAAAATGATCGACTTTTTTACGAATTTCTACCCAAACATCGCCGTGCTTCAAGTGAAAATTTTCATGATCTACCACTCTCAATTCAGTCTTAGGCTTTAATTTAATCTCTGTGTGATCATCGGCGTAGGAAATACGAGCATTACCTATCGTTCTAATAATATGACCAGCCTTTAAGATCTCACTACTACCTTCGGTAACCAACTTAAGTTTCTTAGGGTTCGTACCCAAAAACACCTGTCCATCAATTGCATGAATAGACATCTTGACTGACAAATCTAGCGCAGAGTGGTTTCCGTGACGCCTGTCAATCGTCTGGCCTCTCAAGTTAGAAGTAGGAATATTCTTTACACCGTTCGCTACATCTATTGTCTGACTTTGTGGCCTGTAACCATCATCAACCCTAAAGAATGGAGATTCCATCTTCATCACCGCGAATACGAATACGGCGGCTAACGCCAGTCCTACAACACCTACGACAGAGCCTAAGTTTTCAAAAATACTTCCGTATCCACCTTGCCCTGTTTTTCGAAATTGCACCTCTGGCAATTTGTCCATGACGGTTTGGGTAAAACTTGTGGGGGGGTCAATTTCTTTCTCCGCATCTAGTATCGCCAGAATTTTTTTGTAGCGATCCAAATCTACGCGAGCTTCAGCGTGCGTATCCAAATAGTTCTCCAACTGAGCCTTTTGCTCGCTCGAAAGAGACATATCAAGATGATTTTGAATTAATTCTTCTACTTTTTCTGGTTTCATAGCGATGTTGTTTAGATATCACAAACCACTACGATCCCCGTAAGGAAATGTTTCAACTAATTTTGAGTTAATGGTGGAACAATTAGTCTATCAGGCGACCTGATTTCGCTCTTCACTATCTTTACCCTCAGATAAAGCGCGCTTTTCTGATACAACGCGAGCCAAAAGAATTTCTACACTGAAGTGCAAACGTCTGTTTTGATCTTGAAGAATTTCAATTTCTCTCTCAAGCTTGGTAATTCTAGCCTCCATCAGCTTCCTTGTTTGAAAAAGTTTTTTAATATTCATATAATCCTTAAAACTTGTTCTCTTTCAATTATGAATCGACCTCGAAATACATTTTTTCAATGGTTTTGTCCCTTTTTGTTACTATTTTTGGGATGCTCTGGAGATAGAGTAAATCCGTTTTTTGAGAAATATGAAATACGAGAAAAGCTTGTGAATACAGTGGTTCACAGAGCTGAGAACTTTCCTCGAAGCATACAAATAGAGGGCGTTAAACGTAATCTTCTTCTTGCCGGAACAAGAGACCATTTGTCCTTCTTTGTAGAATACTATGAGCTTTATTCAGATCCACCCAAAATGGAAGAACTGATAAATGCCTCAGACTGGTATCAAGATCCGAATGGTACGTTTTTTTTAGAGAGAAATCTTTCGATTTTAAACGAGGAACATTTGGAAATTCGATTCTTTCGTCGTGAACCACCCTACCTGCTATACGGCTCCTTTTTGATACAAACTGCCTCGAAAATCAAACTCGCGCAGCTCATACCCGAGCTCTTTAAAACGCAATGATTTTTCCAATAAAAAAGCCCCCCACTTTTTAAGGTGAGAGGCTTGCAGAGCTATTGAAATTATTTTTTACGCAGAAAAGATGGAACATCTAGATCATCATTCTTACTTGAAACTTTCATTTCCTGCTCCTTAGGAGCCGCTTGCTGGGCTACCTGCTGAACTGGTTGTACGGGCGCAGAACTAATCTTACTCATATTCGTTGCCATCTGAACAGCTTGCGGCCTACCTTCCTCTTCAAAGCGAGTAGCAATAACTGTAATCCTCATACCTTCACCGATTTGCTCATCTATTGTTGAACCAAAGATTATCTCTGCTTCCTCATGAACAGCATTTTGAATAATCTGTGCAGCCTGATTAACTTCCAACATACCCAAATTACCCGAACCACAGATATTCAAAAGAACTGAACGAGCACCGTCAATACTTGACTCTAATAGAGGGCTATCTATTGCCATCTGAGCAGCTTTCTCAGCTCGACCCTCTCCTTCGGCAAAACCTATTCCCATTATTGCTCGCCCTGAATCTTGCATGATGGTCTTTACGTCAGCAAAGTCACAATTAATCATTCCTGGCAATGTAATCAAATCTGTTATTCCCTGTACGCCCTGACGCAATATATTATCTGCCAGACCAAAAGCCTCCATCATTGAGGTGTTTGTGTCAGCAATTTGTAGAAGCCTATCATTAGGAATAACAATTAAAGAATCTACCGACTCCCGTAAGTTTTTCAAACCAACTTCGGCTATTTGGCTCCGCTTACGACCCTCAAAACTGAAAGGACGGGTCACGACAGCTACCGTCAAAACACCCTTCTCTTTTGCAAATTGGGCAATAACCGGGGCTGCACCAGTCCCAGTACCACCACCCATTCCGGCCGTGATAAAAATCATATCCGCACCTTCAATGGACGCCGCTATCTTTTCTTGATCTTCCTCGGCAGCTTTCTTGCCAATTTCAAAATTGGCACCAGCACCCAAGCCCTTAGTGAGCTTATCACCTATCTGAAGCTTAATACGCGCTTCAGATAAAACGAGAGCTTGAGCATCTGTATTGGCTGTAATGAAGTCGACTCCACCCATCTCGCTTGTGATCATTCGGTTAACGGCATTTCCACCGCCACCACCGACTCCAACTACTTTAATATCTGCCGATCTTTCCACCGCTTCAAATTCAAACATGGTGCCCTCTCCTTGATTGCCCGGACTCGCTTAAAAAAAGTTCACGGATAATAACACAGGAATAAACCAGCTCAATGAAAAAACACCAAATTCAGCCTAACGGGCGTTCAGAGGAACCAAGATTTTACGACCGCTACAAGCCTCTCCATCACGCCTTCCTCATGGTATTCCTGAAGAACGAGCTCATGGTTCTTGTAACCATAAAATATTAGACCAACGGCAGTTGCGAAAATAGGGCTACTCACCTTTTCCACAAGACCGGTTACATTCCTTATCTTACCCAATCTAACGCCAAGGTTGGAATGGGCTTGGAAAATACCGTCAATACCTCGGATTTGAGCTCCCCCACCGGTGACAACGATACCCGCAGCAAAGCTATTTAAATTGGGGACATGCTGTCTCACTTCTGCCAAACAAAGCTCCACTAATTCATCCCCTCGATAATTCAAGACTTCTACAATGGTTCCCAGCGGAACCGTTCTACGTCCTTCGCCACCAAGAGTATCAACCTCGATTTTCAATTCAGAGTCTACTAAATCCTCGAGCACACTTCCGTAGCGAATTTTTAATTTTTCAGCCTCTGAATAAGGACACTTAAGGTAGTGGGCCAAATCGTTAGTAAAATGCCCCCCGCCAACAGGTATCACCGCACTATGCGTCAATTTACCTTTTTGAAAAATAGCCAGATCAGTAGTGCCCCCACCAATATCGACGAGAATGACACCCATTTTTCTCTCATCATCTGTTAAAACTGCTTCAGCCGAAGCAAGTGGCTGCAGGATCACATCTGCAACATCAAGGTTCACATTGTGTGCGCACTGAACCATATTGCGAATTGCGCTTACAGCGCCGGTAACAACATGAATAGAGCCTTCAAGAGTACTTCCCACCATGCCTATCGGGTCTCGAATCTCAGGCTCAGAGTCCAGACTGAATTCACGAGGGATGGCATGAATAATTTCCTTATCTCCCGGAAGATAAAAACCTTTAGCTTCCTCAATCAGGCGCTCTACGTCGTTACGGGTTATACAAGTCGCACCCTTTAGATCTATACGTGCAATCTGATTACTGGACTGAATGTGCCCGCCTGCGATACCTATATACACATAGCCAATCGCTAAGTCTGCCATTCTTTGAGCTTCATCTATGGCCTGCTGTATGCAGCGTGTGGTTTGTTCCACATTTACGACGAGGCCTTTCTCCATTCCCTGGGATGGAGTTATCCCCACGCCAATGACGCGAGTGTGATGCTCATCAATCATCTCTCCCACCACCGCAGTCACCTTAGTGGTACCAATATCAAGTCCTACTACCGTACTATTCATTGAAAAATGTATCTTATATAAGTCAGTTTTGCTGTTATAAAAAGCGTCAGCGAAAAATTAAACTACCTTAACTACCACATCTTCAAAGCGAAGATCAATATAATCTAGTTTTTTACCCGACTTTTGTACATATGATAACAATGCCAGGGTCCTCTCTTCATGTCGCCGAAACACAGAAGGAGATTGCATGTAAATTCTAACACCTTGGTAGACTAACACTAAACGATTTCCAGATTCCATTCTAAATTCTTGAAATTTATGTAATTTTGATTGAGTCAACACTTTCATCCATTGCGATAGAGCATCAGACCTCTCGGGATTTAGTTGATATACTTCCCATTCTTTTTCAGTTAATTGCAAATGAATCCTAGGAACTTCAGCGGGTCTTTGGACGGGAAAAAACTTACCTTCGGAATTCAAGCCTAGTAAAGAGGAATTACTCCAAAAATAAGTCTTCACCTCTTCTTCGGAAACTTGTATTTGCAGCCTTCGTGGAGCTAACTGCACAAGATTTGCAGACTTGATTCTAGGATCAGCAACTAATTGAGATTCAATCGATGCAAAACTCAGCTGAAACATCCTCGCTCCCGTATCTATTTGACTCAATTCAACAACTTCGTCGGCGCTCAGAGACCGGTTACCCCTTACCACAATTTCTTCTAACGAGAAAAATGAAGAATGGAAAACCAAAACGTAAGTTTCGATAAAACACAGGCCTACCAGAAGACTTGTAATTATTTTACCCCAAGGTAGTGGTTTTTTAACTGCGGCTTCGGAGGGAAAGTACTGATTACGCTTAAATCGATATTTTATTGGGCCAGACATATTGTAAATCCTGAAAACATGGGGTCGTTTTATATTCTAATTCAGCAGCGCCAGAAACTCTAGACAAGTTTCTAGGCCACATTAAGAAATGCCTCATGATAGAATTGTAACTCCCGCTCCAGTTCTATACCAGAATTAGAATAAACCTTTTCCCTAACAACCTTGATTAAATCTTGTACAGATTGGGAGTCCGCTCTACCTAGATTTACAATAAAATTTGCATGAAGAGTCGAAACTTGAGCATCTCCCACGGTAAGCCCTTTGCAGCCGCTTTGATCAATCAACTGCCCAGCCGATTTATGCGTGGGATTCTTAAACACACAACCTGAGCTCGGATACCTCGTAGGTTGAGTCTTTTTCCTGTATTCACCCCACTCTTGAAAATAATCTTCAGATTGATTATCCAATTGAAATGCTGCTTTAGTGACAATGAACTCGCCTCGTAACTCACAATATCGGTAGCCGAAATTTATTTCATCTCGATACAATCTCTTAAAACAACCATCTAGAGTATACCCCTCAACCCATTGAAGATGCTCATCTAAATTTGAACCAAAAGCACCTGCGTTATTAACTACCGAACCACCCACATGTCCAGGAATATAAGCCAAGAAATCTAATGAGTTAGCACCGTACCCTCTGGCAAATTTAACTAACTTCAAAAGTTTTACACCAGCTGGTGCAACCAGCAAATTATCCTCAACTAAAAGTTCATCAAAATTTGCTGAAACCCTCAAAACCAATGCTTCTAAGTCGTCATCACCTAATAAAAGATTACTCCCGTTACCCAAAAGCATCAGGGGTAATCCGCTTCTTCGAGACTTATCAAAGGCCCATTGTATATGCTCGCTTGCAGTGGCATTTACGAAAAATTTTGCATTACCGCCAATCTTGTAGGAAGAATAACGCCTAAGAGCAATATTTTCTTGAAAAAAATCTTTCAATTCAGAACGATTTTTAATCATCAGCCGACACCCAGAGACTGAAATTGCAGGAATAAAAAAACTCGTACTACTTCTTTAGTTTTTTCAGATAGATTAGCATTCTTTAATTTACGACCTATGAGTTTCTCAATTTCTTTGAACTCATCTGAACTTATTTCGCCAGAAGCTCGATTAGCCACTGCCTTCTGATACATCTGGATATACTCCGAAGACAACGCTAGAGTGTTGGGGTTGTATTCTTGGATTGAGTAGTAACGATCTATAAAGGTCTCAATTTTAAACAATTCCAAAAAAACTATACTGTAAAAACTATCTCTTACCCAGGTTGAGGTCGGCAATTGCGAACTCACACGAATATACTGTTGTAGCGAGTCGTAGAGTCTACTTCCAAAATGACTTACCGCAAGATGCTCTTTAATTTGAGACTCACTGGCAATTTGAATCCAGCTTAAATAGTTCCGTCGAACATCTCTCAGAGCTCGCTTAATGTAAATTCTTTGGAAATCAAGACTTTTCTTTGAGTGACGCAAAGCTCCCTCTATGAAGTTTTCCGAATGTACAATCTTAGCGATCGAAAACGAAAAAAACGATAGAAAACAGAAAATTAAGAACTTTCTTTTACTTGTCAGCGACAATTTCTCTCCCCATTCGAGTAATATCACCCGCTCCCATAGTCAATAAAACATCGCCAAGTTGGAGTTCAGCGAAGATAAGCTCACGACACTCTTCCACGGAGGTGGAGTGTAATACATTCACTCTTCCGGCATCAAGTTTTAGATCTCTGTACAAGCCCCAGTGGTCAACCCCTGTAATAGGGGCCTCTCCCGCGGCATAAACTGGCATTAAATAAAGAAAATCTGCATCTTCAAAACTTTCAGCAAATTCATTCATCAGATGCTGCAATCGAGAATACCTATGCGGCTGAAAGCACACTACAAGTTTACCTTTTTTATTGCTCATTAGCTGCTGTGCAGCCTGTAAAGTTGCTCGAACTTCTGAAGGATGGTGAGCGTAGTCATCATAAATCTCGACACCTTTGTGATTAGCCACCTTCTCGAATCGTCGCTGAACACCCTGAAAAGATTCTAAGCCTTTGACTAAATAGTCTTTTTCAATCCCCAGTGAATCGCAGAGGGCTAATGCCGCAAGAGAATTTAAGACCACATGTCTACCTGGTAATGGCAGATGCAAATTACAGAAAAAATTACCCTTATGAAGAACAGTCAATCGAGTTCCATCAAAACCCTCATTCAAATTCGTAGCAGAGTAATCAAAATCCTCACCGAAGCCGTAAGTTATTGCCTTATCTCCTAGTTTTTTGGCTATATTTAATAAGTTTTTGTCTTCGGCACAAAGAACTACCTGCCTCTCCGTTTGGTTAGCAAACTTTAGAAAATGCTGCATAATACTCTCAAACGATCCATAATGATCTAAATGATCATTATCAATGTTTGTGATTATCGAGTACTTACTGGGTAGATACAAAAAACTACCGTCGCTCTCATCTGCCTCTGCTACTAGATACTTGCCTTTACCAAATTTAGCATTACCTCCAACATGAGAAGCCTCGCCGCCCACAACAGTTGTTGGGTCAAGTCCTGCCACGGTCAAAATACTAGACACTAGAGAGGTTGTACTGGTCTTTCCATGGCAACCGGCTACTGCAATCCCTTCTCGTCCTTGCATAAAAGTTCCAAGAACTTCGGCTCGCCTCATTATTGGAAGCCCTTTACTACGAGCAAAAGATAATTCTTCGTTCGTCTCTGGTATCGCCGAAGAAACGACTACCACAGGGTCTTCAGTAATGTTACTGTGATTGTGAGGAAAGGAAATTATCGCACCCTTGTTTTGTAACCTAGTAGTCGCAATGGATTGCTTCAAGTCAGACCCGCTGACAGGGTAACCCTGCGCCAAGCAAATTTGCGCCACACCGCTCATACCAGATCCACCGATACCAATAAAATGATA
>CAZRWM010000011.1:0-19691 GCA_964603885.1 uncultured bacterium | reverse complement strand
AACTCAATGAGCTTATCAGCAAGCGAATCATCATCCCAAACTAAACAGCAACCGGTCCTTTGAAGATACTCACAATTCCTATATTGCTGCCTGTCAAGATGACCAGGAAAGGGAACAAAGATTGCCGGTAAGTTCATAGCATGAATCTCAGATACAGTCCCGGCCCCCGAACGACAAACAACTAATCGAGCCTCCTCGTAGGCTG
The DNA here is from genome assembly GCA_964603885.1 of uncultured bacterium. Lineage (GTDB taxonomy): Bacteria > Muiribacteriota > UBA6191 > UBA6191 > UBA6191 > JAYZAC01. The sequence continues at coordinate 19,486 of CAZRWM010000011.1, read as the reverse complement.
ATTGCATATTATTACAAAAGGCCTCCACAGTAACGCCCTCCAATTGATTATAATGACAAAATTCCTCAAAATTTTTAGCGCCCACAACCCAGTGGATAGGCCTAATACGCCCTTCCTCCACAACCTTTTGCATTAATCGGTTGATACTTTGGGCCCCCTGACTTGCTCCAAAAGCCAGAAGAACTCGGCCTTGCTTACTATTAGGATTTAATAGAAGCGGTATACCCAACCTTAAAACCTTTGATTCATTAGTTTTAATTACGTCTGAATAGTTTGTAATAATTAGGGTAGCAGAACCAGAGAACCATCGATTAACCTTGCCCACAACTTTGTTTGGCTCAATTAATACGTAAGGAATACCCAAACACCTAGCCCAAAATAATCCAGGAAAAGAGGCATAACCCCCCGTACTTATTATTAATACCGGTTTATCTCGTAATAAAAACCAAAAACTTTGAACCAAACAAACGGAGACCTTGATTAGTTTTACTATCAAATTCCCTTTTACCAAGCGATCAAAAAAATAATAATATGCAGGTAATTGACGCTGGATAGAATAACTTCTTTCTAAATTACCGCCAGTGATAACAAATCTAAATTTTAGATCTTCATTATCTTTCAACTCTTTATAAATTGCATAATTAGGGGCTAAATGCCCTCCAGACCCCGCACCTAGAAACCAAATCATTTGAGATGACACAATTATAATTTCACTTCTTCTAAAACTAAGTGCTTCTCATTCATTGGGGCACATTGTGCAGAAATATTCAGTAAGATACCCATTGCAGTCAAATTAGTAATCATAGCGGAGCCACCATAACTGAGAAAGGGCAATGGAACACCAGTGGGGGGTATGAGACCGACTACTACCGCCATATTAATCAAGACCTGCATAATTATGAAGCCTGTAATACCAAAGGCGATTAGCTGACCTAGTTTATCTGGGGCTCTCCGAGCTATTTTCAAGCCTCGACTCATCAGTAGAAAAAAAGCGAATAACACCAACATTGCGCCAATGAAACCAAATTCTTCGCCTAGTACAGCAAAAATAAAATCTGTATGTTCCTCTGGTAAATAGAAAAACTTCTGACGTGACTGTCCTAAACCCAAACCTCTAAAGCCACCACTTCCCAGAGAAATTTTAGACTGTAAAACTTGATAGCCAAAACCTAACTCATGTTCGCCAGGGTTCATAAAAGCAATAACTCGTTTGAGTCTGTAGGGTGTGAACACAACTTGATAAGTCACAACCGCAAGCCCCAATGAGATTACTGCCACCACCAACCAAGTCCGGGAATACACGCAGAAAATCATCAGAATACCAATCAAAGCTATTAACAAGGCTGTACTCAAATCAGGCTGCATTAATACTAGACCAAAAATAACAACCATGTAACCTAAATGAGGCAAAATTCGAGTCAAGAACGGTCTTTCATGTCGGTGAAGATCCACGAGAGTTTTTGCTAGAAAAACAATATAAAAAACTTTGAAATATTCGGAGGGTTGAATACGAACAACTAAATCTATCCAGCGTCGACCACCACCTGCTTCAACACCAATGCCAGGAACAAAAACGAGACAGAGCATTACTGTAAACACCAATACCAACCAATGAGATATTTTTGCAATGTTTCTATAGTTAAAAAACATAAAGAAACCCATTGAACAAAGACCAATCAATACTCGGATAACCTGCCTACGTACATAGAAAAATGAGTCATCGAAAGTCTGTAAGGAATGAATAGATGATGAGGAATAAACCATTACTAGACCAGCTGACAATAAAAAGAATATTAAAAACATTAACCATTGGTCGGGGTAATGGTATCTACTCATTTGATGAACGGGTCTACGGTATCTAATTTTTACCGACGGAGAATGAAGTCCTTGAATGACTGCCCCCTCTCCTCATAACTATTAAATTGATCTAAACTCGAACATCCGGGACTTAAAATTAAAGTATCGCCCCATGATCTATGAAGCTTTATCTCGTGGAGCAAATGACTCCATTCTGAACGGCATATAATCGGTATACCTAAATTCTTAAATTGTTCACACTTTTCGGCTAACTCACCATAAATAAATAATTGCCTCAATCGATTTTTGAAGGGCGTTAAACCTTCCACAAATTGAATCGTAGAAAGCCCCTTAAACCTTCCTCCCAGAATTAAACTGATCGATTCGCCATTACTTTGCTGCAATGCAAAAAACGTTGCTCCAGGCGTGGTAGCCTTAGAATCATTAATACAAAGAAAACCGTCTTTAGTTATCACCTCTTCTTGCCTGTGAGGAAGAGACTTAAATTCAAAATCGCGAAGCCTTGAATAGTCCAGACCCAAACCCTCAAAAATAGACGCTGCTTGAAGATATAATAACCTTTTAGCGCTGGGAATTTCTGACCAAGATCGATGAAAATCAGCTTGTTTAGAAGTTAAAGAATAGCTTTTACAATCAAGAGAATCTGTCATTAAATCTATAGGAACCCACAAATTTCCCTCACGAAGTAAGTTGCATATGCGAAACTTGCTTTCTCTGTAATGTTGTAAATTAGGATGCCAATCCAAATGATCAACTTCAAAACCTGTAATGAGAGCTTGGTCAAGAACCTTTTCTTTCATACTAAATAATTGAAAGCTAGATAATTCAACTATAACAAAATCCCACTGCTTGCCTATCATTAAGCTTGCTGGTACTCCTACGTTACCAACTAAAGCCGTTCGAAACCCTTGCGCCACAAGAAAATCATGTAGTAAGTAACATAAAGAAGTCTTACCATTGGTCCCGGTTACACCAATTACAACTGCATCATTACCAATTCTTGGTAAGCTGAAATCAAGCTCGTTACGCACATTAGGATGCTTGTGAATTTTATGATTAGGAGCTATCCCAGGAGGGACATACACCACTTCAAAATCGAGCAGCGGAATTACCTCTGGATTCCAATGATATTGTTTATCGATGCTAAGTAAATCCGAATCATAATCTGAACCGACGTATAGCTGATGAGTCTGCTTAAGCCTGTTAAACAGGGCGAGATTCGTTTTACCCATGCCAAATAATAATATCTTGGAATTGTTAGCCATAATAATCGGCCAATTTTAGCAGTATAAACCAAGTTTTTGTTAGAATTTTTGGCTAAACATCAATCTCATTGATAGGTTATGGTAAGAATATCGGCAAAGTCTTCCTGTTTAATGTACAGTGAACAAAAGCATTAACGAAATCTACTCAGTCCACTCACTCCTTTTAAGATTCGAGGACATTTCTTGTAGATGCGACACATTCTACACTGATGCCTGTAGCTTAAGCGCCTACCACGTTTTGAAAATTTTTCTAATTCAGAAGGAACACTCAAACGAGGACTCATACTTACGGATAGATTTGGACCAGTACTACCACCTGTAGGATAAAGAGCTTCCTTACTGTTCTGACTTAGCCTTGAAGGCTTTATAGGTCTAAGAAGAGTCTCAGATACTTTTTCCCTAAGAGCTTCTAGTCTTTGTTGTGCTGGCCTAGTAAGATCCAATGAAGTTTTATCTGATGCAAAAATTCGTCCACTCGACATCATTAAATAGATTCCTACACAGATTATGATAATGTATCTCATGAAATAGTATTCGGGATAACTAGTCTTTCAGTTAAGTGATACAAGGATTTATCAACTTTACAAATCCACCTCTAAGATTCAAAATGGGGACATGCAAAATCTGAAGTGCTTCAATTTTACGGTTTATGGCCGTGTTCAGGGAGTCGGATTTCGCTATTTCACTCTGCAAATTGCACAAAGTATGCAGTTACTAGGTTACGTAAGAAATACGGAAAACGGCACCGTTATTGGAACCGTTGCTGGGAAAGATTCAAATCTACAATTATTTTTTGAAGCAATTAATAAAGGTCCAAAGCTTTCGCGAGTCGACAGAGTGCTCACCGAACCAGGCACCATAGAAGGGCTCCAACCTTTTAACATTAGACAAAATTTTTAATACTCGAACCACAAGGAGCTAATTTGAGCGAGGAAACAAATTCCAAGGAAACAAAGTATTTTACGCGTGATTTCGGCCCACTTTTGGACAGGAAACAACAAGAATTAGTTCGCCGAAAGCAAGATCAACCTCTGGAAACGATGTTTCATAAGTTGAAGCGGAATACCACAGATCTCATGATGGCGGCATCAAAATGTGGCAATTTAGGGGTTATCCTGGACTGGAATCCAGCAATTCATCCCGAAGTCGAAACAACTTTACCGCGAAATTTTCCAGAGCAAGTAAATAACATTATGGCTGTCTCTACTCCGACCGATAATATTCATCTGAAGGGCAATCCCGATAATCTTAAAATAATAAAAGATAACGAGCTCTCTATACCCACACTTCAGTATGACTTAATTATAGATCCTTATCAAATCTATCATTCTCGATACTATGGTGCTCACTACATTTCGCTTTTTCCGGGTACGGTTTCAGACAATGATTTACTTACCCTTTTCTTGCTTAGTCGCCAACACGGAATGGCCCCAATTATGCATGTAAGTAATTCAAAAGAGCTAGACAAAGCAATGAATACGCCAGTTCAATTTTTATGCTTATCCGAAACAGACTTTTTCGGAAATAAGCTAGACATGGAGGAAATCAGAGACCTAGTTGAAGAAATACCACAAGAACGTATGGTTATTTGTAAATTAGACGAATGGTCCCCAGAAAAGATTGAAGGCCTTTGGGATGCTGAGATCAACTTCTGCTGGGTACCTTATCCTGAGTCAACCCGCAATCTAAATCGCTTGATGTCAATCATTTCAGGCTATGATGAACCGCAATCCGAAGATCAGGAGTGAAATCATAAAAATCTACTCAGGTTTTCAGAGTCTAACTATTCCAACACTCTCTCTAACTTTTACCAAGGTTTGTTCCGCCTTGTAAGAAGCTTGCTTGGCCCCTGTCCGGACAATATCCATTAATGTATCAGTATCTTGCATTAATTGGTGGTAGCGATCTTGAATGGGAGCTAAAAATTGTTTTACCTGTGACGCAGTAGCTAATTTAAGATGACCATACTGTTGGTCCTTAAATTCCATCACTACCTCATCGAGACTTTTTCCAGTTATCGCAGAATATATTGTAAGAAGATTTGATATTCCAGCTTTATTCTCGCGATCGAATTGAATCTTGGAACCTGAATCCGTCACCGAACTCTTAATTTTCTTTTCAATACGTTTTGGAGTATCCAAAAGCCATAAGTTAGCCTTCTCATTTTCATCAGACTTACTCATTTTGGACGATGGATCTTGCAAAGACATAATCCTAGCGCCCACCTCAGGTATAAAAGGCTCCGGAATCTTAAATATATCTGTATTGGCATACGAATTAAATCTCTGAGCTAAGTCACGAGTAAGCTCTAAATGCTGTTTTTGATCTTCACCAACTGGGACAAGGTCTGTCTGATATAACAATATATCGGCAGCCATCAATACCGGATAGGTTAATAAACCCGCATTAATATTTTTACTGTTCTTTTCCGATTTCTCTTTGAATTGGGTCATGCGCTGCAATTCGCCCAAACCGGCGTAGCAGTTGAGAATCCAAGCTAGTTCGGAATGCTGCGGCACATGCCCTTGAATAAAAATTGTACTTTTTGATGGGTCAATACCACAAGCCAAATATTGGGCCGTGAAAGAAAGACAACGATCTCTCAGAATTTTTGGATCTGGTTTTACAGTTAAGGAGTGCAAATCTACCACCATGTATAAACAATGGTACTCATCCTGTAAATTAACCCAATTACGAATTGCGCCTATGTAAGTCCCAATGTTTAGATCGCCAGTTGGCTGTATACCACTTAGAATTATCGGTTTGTCTGACATTACCACTCCCTGACCCCAAAAATAGACTCAACGCACAAATCAAGGTTTGAATTCGACGTCTCCAAAAAACTCTCAATATTCCGCAAAACATCGCCCACTTCTTGCCTTAAGAGAGAATCAAAAGAGAAATCGAAGGTACTCCAATGCTGCTCAAATAATTTCATCAGATCAACACCCTCTAAAAAATTTGGGGGTAAGTTTAGCACCTCTCTCTCAACGACCTGAATTGCTCCCTCACTTAAAAAATCATCCAGAGCTTTACAACTTTTTTCCCAAATTTCTTGGTCTCTTTCTAACAAATCGTCTCGCAATTCATAAACAAACCATTTCCTCATACCAGGCCAATGCAGAAATATGAGCCCAAAATAGCCGTTTAGGTTCAAGTCGTTAACTACTCTATCAAGACTTTCACATATTGGTGGTGCACTCCCCAAGTTCACTACAGCCAGATCAAATTTCTCACCCATAATGTAAGTTTCATCTGAATCTGGTAACCACTTATTGTCACCTAAATTTAAGACTTTAGAATTTTGTTTAGATTCTAGACAATGAGAAATTTCGCGATGTGGTAATCGACTCAACAATTCACTTGGAATACCCGCAAAGTTAAACGATGTCATTAGCAATTTTTTCTGCTGCTATTGCTATAGTTCTAGCGACCGTACCCGAAGCTCCCTCCTTGGGCAAATATGGCTTAAAGTTGTATTGCGATGGGACATTTTCTACCCATGCGGTGCCTGCAATATCCAGATGACAAAATGGTGTATCCTCAGCAAATTCGTTTAGGAAAATTCCAGCGGTGGTGGAACCTGCCAAGCGACTTCCAGAGTTGGAAATATCAGCTACTGCACTATGCAAAATCACCTTATATTCTGGATCCAAAGGTAATTCCCAGAGTAACTCGTCACACTCATTCGCACTCTCAGTAACAATTGATTTTAATTTTTCATCTCGACACATCAGACCCGTTCTCCAGTGACCTAAAGCCCCTAGAACGGCTCCGGTGAGAGTAGCAGTATTTATGATACGCTGTGCGCCATGTTCTTTTGCCAGAGTTATTGCATCAGCCAATAGTAAACGCCCCTCTGCATCCGTATTTTTAATTTCAACTGTTTTGCCGCTATACATATTTAAAACATCACCAGGTTTATATGATTCTGGACCCAATAGGTTCTCCGAAGCTGGAACATAAATATTCACATTTATTTTAGGACGTAATTTCCCAATAATTTCTGCAGCACCAATAACTCCTGCGCCGCCACACATATCAAATTTCATAAGGTGCATATTCTGAGCCGGCTTAATTGATATTCCACCCGCATCAAAAGTTAAACCCTTGCCTATAATTGCCAGGTGGATAGCATCATCGTCGGGTTTGCCCCTGTAGCGTAACTGAATCATCTTACAATTTTCTGTACTACCTTTTGAAACTCCACAAATACCACCAAAGCCCCTAGCTTCGAGCTCAGGCTCGTCTAAAACGGAGTATTCCATACCTACCTCAGAAGCTACTATTTCCGCTTCTTTTGCCATCTGACTCGGAGTCATAAAATTCCCTGGATGATTTGCAATCTGCCGCGCCCGAACGTTGCCAAGGCCTAAAATCTCCCCCCGCCGTAATCCCATTTCTAATGAGTTTTGATCAAAACCTTGACCGAGCACAACAAACTTATTGAGCCGGTCTTTTGATGATTTCTTCTTGGTCTTGTACTGCTCAAATCGATTAAGACCCATTATCAAACCTTCGGCTGTTACGACACCAAGATTAAAAGAGTCCATTGCTTTATAGGGCTCCAACAAGAACGTGCTTTCTGTTTGACCAGCCTTGCGTGCAGTTCGAGCCCCTTTAGCTGCTAAAAACCTAACCGTATCTTGATTAAACTTATCTCGTTTTCCACATCCTAAAATAATAATTTTTCGAATAGGTAAATCCACGTGGTGCAAAACGTGAAACTCTTTTAATTCCCCACGAATTTCTCCACGTTCAATGAGCTTCGAGATTGTCCCTCCGTACATCTGATCAAGCTGTAGACTCAATTCTCCCTCTAGCGGCTCTCCTTCGAAAAGACCCAATATAAGACCCTCCGTCACTACATTTTCTAGTTTTGAACAATTTGATTCAATAGCAAGATTAAAGCTCATGTTTACCTCCGGAAATAATGAGGGCATGATACTGCCAGAGCTTCTGAGAAGCAATAACACCATTTTAATTTTAGATGCTCCAACGTGGAACCAACGGCTGACTTCAACCTCTGACACAAACATACTATAATAGCGGGGGTAATGAAACATTGACAGGTATATGAGGCAAAGCTAAAATTGCGGGCTTTGAGTCGGGAGGGGGAGAAAATGGCTGAAGTCGAAAATAAATATGATAATAATGCTAAAGGCAAGTTTTACGTCGATGATCAATGCATCGATTGCGATCTATGCCGTTCTACAGCACCCGATAATTTCACTTCAGAAGATGATATGGGGTATTCTTACGTTTTCAAACAGCCAAAGAACGATGAAGAATTGGAACTGTGCATCGAGGCAATGGAAAATTGTCCCGTTGAAGCAATAGGCGACGACGGCGGCAACGATTAATTATGTATTCGGCGACCGTCAGGTCACGCAGTTCCTTGAATTTGATCTGGCCGAAAATTTCCGGCAAGAAAGTCTCGGATGGTTACACTCATGCCCTCACATCTAGGTTTAGCCGCGGCGGATTCACGGGAACAACCTTAATCTCTATGCGGGGAGGGTTGTCCAAAGATGCTCTTGTCGGAATGTAGTCGGCGTCAATTGAAAAACTACTGATATCGCTTACAGCGACCTCCCCCTTCTGTAAATTAACAACAACCTTTCCGGGTTCACCAACATTTATACTCGGTCGATTTTTGGGAATTGCTGCAAGTTGTACGCTAGGCTTGTAAACTCCTACATTCTTTGCAATCCCAACTGTGGCATCCTGTGGATTATTCAAATACTGATAACCCTCTGAAGTAATTCGCGATACTGCCGACTCAGCTTCTGTTTTAGCTTGAAGACTGCCCTGTTTCGCGAATTCCCGTGGTCGCTTGAAGCCAAGTTCATTTTGAATTGCCCGAGTGCTAACTTCGAGCTTTGGAGATTTGGCACTTGTAACTTCGAAGCTAGATTTTGAGACCTGGATCTGGGAACCTTGGATGGCAGGAGTAGATTGAATCGTCAAATCTAATCTTGCTGGCTGAACCTGTAGCTGACCCAAGCGCAATTGCACATTGAGTCTTGAACTTAGCATTTTTTCCTCCCTGAATTTGTGCTTAGTTGTACTTTTAAGAACCTACAGGTTTATTATAGCAAAAAAGTTTCAATAAGATCGAACTCTGACAGTATGCAATCGAGACCTCCCTGTCTAGACTATCTGCCACTCCTCAGTTCACCAGATCACTAACCTCCTAAACAATTATCTTAAAAAATCTAATAAAGTTTGCTGAACCATACGAGAGCCAACACTTAGAGCTGCTCTTTGAGCAATTTCAAGCCGACGCAGATCGATAATCGCATCAGTAATATTCAAATCCTGATTGTCGCTTAGACGTCGTGTCAATTCGATTTTTGTTGTATCTAAACGCTCTGAGTTAACCTCAAAGCGATTTACAACCGAACCGACTCGAGCTCGTAGCTGTAAAATCTTTTGCTCATCTTCGCCAACTTTTTCCAAGATATCGTCACTTATATTTTTAGGAGCATTTCTAAACAAACTATCTCGAAAATCGATCAAAGTTTGAAAAATACTTCTGGTCGAGGACATTCCCAGTTGGGAGGCAGTATTACCATCTGTCGTATCTCGTACCTTTATATAAGAAGAATCACTATTTGAGGTAATATCGATAGTTGGTCCGGCATCATTCATACCTATACTAGCTGTGACCTTTAGGTCGCTCAAATCCCGATTAATTTTATCTAACACATAAGCCATTGTAGGCTTAATATTTACATTTCCAGCAGTAACCTCCGGAGATCCATTCCCTTTGGAACCGGAATCACGAAGTAAACCTAAATCTCCTGCAGAGGAGGAATCTAAAATCCCATCTCCGTTTAGATCGCGTTCATTAATTGTTATGGTTGGACCATTTTCCCCGAACACGGCTATTTTGAAGCTACCTGACTGTTTATCCTCTTGAATTACGAGTTTATCCACTCCGAATCCAGACGTTCGTTTCGCTTTATCAACAGCAATATCCAAAGCTTTCTGCAGATCATGAAGAGTCGAATTGTTATTGAAAAAGGGCTTAGACTGATATTCTTTATCCATACTAGAATGCAAATTTTCAACACCTTGGAATACCTTTACTGAGTAGTTGTTGGCATTTGCATCAAAAGTAGTGGCATCCGCATCAATATCTATAAAATTACCAGTAGGATCAATAAAGTTAACTTTGAACTTTCTAACTCGTGATTCATTGGCGTTAATATCATCACTAATTTCTACAAAATCGCCCACCTTTACACTACTAAATGCACCTGCAGTAGCAGCTGTCATTCTTGAAGAAGGGGCATTATTAGTAATTGTTACTTGCTCGACTTCCAAAGCTGTATACTCTGACAGATTGTTTGATAAATCAACTATCGCTTGATTGCCAAATTGATCTTGAATTACAAATCCAGAAGCTGGCCGTCCAACATCCACGCCGCCCCTATATAAGCCGGCTATAGAATCGTAACGTCCATCCTGAAAGGCCTTAAAAGGTGTGTCCATGGTCACCGGAGGGCTACTTAGATCAATACTTCCACTAGCCTTACCGTTTTCAATATATAGATTCTTTAACTGATCTTGAAATGAAGTACTTATACCCTCATCATTTGGCATAATTTCTGATAATAATATATTACGATCAACCCCAGGGTCTAAATTTCCGGATTCTATATTTAGCGTGCCATTACCGATAGCGCCAGTTCCCAGTAATATCTTTAAATCTGAAGCCGTACTACCACGACCTTCAACAACTTCTATACGACCACTATCGAAATCCACCACGCCATTGGAGTCCGTCCTATGCTGACCCTTTAAGGAAACATTTCCCATGGAATTAATCTCGAAATCAACCTCGTAGCCCAAACCTGTGATTTGTTCTCCCATGATACCTGTAACGCCTAAAATTGTGTCCTCTACCTGACCCCCAGGCTTTACACCCAGAGTCCTGAGAAATTCTATAGTTTCTTTGTTCAGTCCGCTTATGCTGAGATTAGATCCTGAGGCTAAACCTGTTTGATCACGCAATAGTAAGCGTCTATTTCTATGATCAGTATCCAAAGTATTCGTGGCATCAGCAATTTCCAAGGTTGCAGCCCCACTAAATGTTGAGTTAGCACCAGGCGCATTAAAAGCCGCTATAAAATCTGCCAAGGTTGAAGACTCAGTCATTGAATTAAAAGGCGCTACGGTATCAACCTCTACGGGATCTGTTGCATCAAAAGGTATGTTAACAGGAAATTTTATACCCAGATTTCTTAGTAACGGATAACTAATATTAAAATTATCATCAATTTCTGAAAGTGCTGCAGGTTTACCTGAATTCACTTCGATATATTCTTGAATATCTCCTAATTGTAACTCTCGTCTATCTCTTTGTCGCAAATAGGTCAATTGATCAAGATCAACCTCCAAACTACCTAAACCGGTTGAATCATTAATGAAAAAATTTGAATTTTCAATCCCACCGGTGTGTTCTCTCTGAATAAATAAATCTACTGTTTCTAAAGCATGATTAAAATCGGTTGATGTAATACCATCACCAAATAAATCCTCCATAGTACTGGCGCCAAAAGCAGCTGATCCAGCAGAGGGTGCGGGCGAATCATCCTTACTTATCCTTATTGGATAGTCAGAAACAATTCTCAAACCTCCGTCTATTCTATATTTCAATTGAATTGCGGCATCAAAGTTATCATCAGCTGCAATTTCTTGTTGTATCAGATGGTCGAGATCGTTATAAGTTGGGTTATCTGGAAGGTTCTTTAAGTCAATGATTAAATGCTGATAATTACCCACTCCATCATCAATCAATGATTCGAACTTTAAAACACCAGAGACATCAACATCCTCGATAGGATACGCTGTAAAGTCTGGATTAGGTATGGAGCCGCCAAGGCTCCTCAATTCAGTTTTATTAGTAAGACGATGATTTAGATCAACACTGCCCGATAATGTATTTAATGCACTAGTCTGAAGTCGAACTGAACGTATGGACTTGATCTCATCATCGATAGAACCCTGACCGGATAAAGAGGAGATATTGTTTTCTGCCTGAGCTTCCTTACGGGCAAATTCTTTACTCAAACCTAATTCATCAGCTATCTTTTCAAATACGTTTAAATCTTTTCCACGCAATACACCATCGACAGATACTCCTACACCAATACCAGTGGTTATTAAGCCTAAGTCATGAGCAGTAGTACGCCCCTCGACCTCAGTAACCCGCAATTCTCCACCTGCTAAATCTGTTAATTTCAGGCCATTCCTATCATCATTTAACGAAGCTTTTACATTCACTCGTCTGTGAACAAGACGTCCGCTTTCAAAAGGAGATGATTGAGCTACTGTCGATAATTTAAGTTCTGATGCAGAGCTTCCGTTAACATCCGTAATCGAAATATTACCACTATCAGGCCCACCAAAATCGTCTACAAACTCAAAGTTTAATGTCCTCTCATCGCGATTTAGCTTTAAATGAACATCGGCCTGAACAATCCCTATTTGCCCCTTAATTGTGTCTCGTAATTGCTGCATTGTAGAACTCTGATTGAGTGTGGTTAAATCAACGAGAGCGCTACCGGTCGAAGTGGCTAGAGTAAAAGTTCCTAGCGGAAAAGTAAGCCCTTCAATATTTTTTAATGTAGTCTTTTCACTCACCTCTTCGTTACTTAGATTTATTCTAGTGATAACATCTTCAAGTGTATTAGCATCTTGAAAGTCTATAACCTGACTAACCCCCGCTGAGTCGGTAATTCTAATCTTATAATTATTAATACCTCCACCTTCGTTGAGATTATATATCGATGTTTGAAGACCAATAGCATTCTCAACTGAAACGCGATATTTACCACGCTCGGAAGGGCGACGTTGGTCCTCAAAAATTAATTGGGAACTAACTTCATCGACTCTTGCCGTAACTCCAATTTGAGATGTTTCTTCATTAATCGCATTCAGTAACTCTCCCATGGTGTGAATTGTGTCTCCTATGCTATTGAGATCTATCAAGACAGAAGCACCTCCATCGTAGACCTCTTTTGCTCCGCGAAGAGGCGTTCCTATTCCAAGTGTTTCTACAAACGAAGAACCTCCGAAGTCCTCAACAAAAAAATTACCTGAGCCCCCAGAGCTATCGACAAACCTTATTCCATAGCCGCTTGGCGAAAGCTCAGCACTAACAAGTGAACCGGAGCTATTAAAAAGAGTTATGAAGTCTTCCACTGTACTCTGGTCAGTCATATCACTCAAATCAACTAGTTTTTCTTTACCAGCAGCATCTTGCACTCTAATTTGTCCACTATTCGTCGAACTCGAAATATTCTGTTTGCCTGTCCATTCAGATAAAAGCAATCTTTCATCAAATGCTATTCCGGGAAAGTCATAGTTAGCTTCACTAACATTTGGAAAGTCCGCATTCACTGACAAAAAAGGTTTCAGCAGTCCTACATCAAATGCTACAGTGCTTGTTCCCAAATCTACAACGGACTGTAGCTCAGCACCCCACACCGCTGAACTAGCTAACTCCATTCGTTGCCCATCAGCAGATAATTGAAAACCGTTGGCTCCAAATAATGCAGTAGACTGTGCATTTAATGAATTGATTACCTGATTCATAGACGACTGCTGATTCAGCTGGGTATCGCCTAAATTAAAATCATAAATCGTACCATCACTTAAATAAACAGAAAAACGACCATTCAGATCTTGCCTACTTAAGCGAGTTTGTACTTGGGTATGAATATCTTGTAATGAAACTGAATTTAGGGCACCAAGAGCGGCTACGTTGTTACCTACAACATCGGTGGAGGGGCCTGCTAACATCGCATTTAATTCTACTTTCTCTGTTACACCATCTGGGTATTGCACTTCAAAGTAAGAGCTACCTGCGCTCGTATCGATATCTCCAGCCACTTTGGCGGTTCCCGATTGAGTATTTAGTTGGGTTAATATATCGTCTATTGTGGTACTACCAGGCATAAAATTAAACGTCAACGGAGTCCGAGACCCTGCTCCATCATCGTAAGTTAGAATCTGCCCATCCTTTGCAGAGGGATCAATATCAATATAATCTGTACCTCCTTGAAATTGAATTTGACCAGTCATTATTTCCGGGACTCCGGAAAAACGAATGCCCCCAAAATCATTAAACATTCCAACTTCGGAGGCAGATGCATCTATTGTTTTGGGTTGGATTGAGGTGACCAATCCAAGATCTTGCATAAAAGTGGAAATTAATTGACCACCTCCAGGATTATCGACCGTCTCATCACTCGCAGCTTGAACTCCCCCACCGTGGGCATTATCGATCATTTTAATCTGATCAGCTTGCATAAAAAATCTCAGTTTAGGAGCCCCTGCATTCGCTACCGGATCAAAAGTCTGATCATTTAAAAAATCTACAACATCGGCTATTGTTGCATTAGCATTGGTAATTGGTGCGACATTTGTATTGAAAGTTACTGAAGTACCAGCTGAGTCAGTGAGTGTAGAATTTCCAAGGGTTACAATTTCTCCGAATTTATCACGACCAATTCCACGTCCATTATTCAGTAATGACAAAGGAGTAGAATTATCAATACCCGCCGATGGGTTTGTATCCTCTCTCAAGGTCAAACCGCGGGTATTTTTAACCATTAAATAACCTGAAGAAATACCCTTTGTATTTTTAGCGGTCATAATATTCTCTAGCAAGGCATTCGAAGTAATATTTGCTTTTTTACGAATTAATTTAGGTCCTGAATTGTTGAGCTGCTCATCGTAAAAAAACATCTCCTGGCCAGTTACATTAGAATCTACCGTAAGGTCTTGGTCTACTTCAATTGCCGAATACTCACCATCACCCTTGTAAACAACTCGAGTGATATTATTTGCGTTGATATCAATACGCTCTTCTCCATCAACGGTTACAATATTACGAATCTCCCCATTGTCTGACCCCCGTACAACTTGAAATGGCTTCATACCAGACTCATGGCCAGAAAATAATGGAGTTCCACCTACGGTAGAATTACCAATCTGAACCATCGACTCAAGTAGCTGATTGACCTCCACAGCGATAGCATCACGCTCATCAGAAGATAAAGAAGCATTGGCTGCTTGTACGCCGAGTTCTCGTACTCGAATCAATATCGAAGTTACCTCTCCAAAGACACTATCTACTGTATTCAACTCCGACAGAGATTGCTGGATATTCTCCTGAAATTGCGCTGTATCAGCCAACTGAGATGTAATTCCAGCTATATTAGATGCAGCAATCGCATCATCTTCCGGCCTCTCAACTCTCTTACCTGAAGAAATACTTGTATTTACCTTGAATAAGTCCTTATTCGTATTATTCAAACTCTTCAGAAAGTTATTAACCAGTGCTTGATTAGTCACTCTCATAATCCACCTACCTACCAAGATTCACGATTACATCCAACATTGTATTTACAGTTGAAATAATTCTTGCAGAGGCCTGAAAACCTTGCTGATACTGAATTAATTTAGTGAGCTCTTCATCTACAGAAACCCCAATTACACTCAACCGCTCATTCTCTAATTGAAATTTGACCGTCTCAGAATTTTCTTTTAGTTTGATCATTTCTTCCGCACGAACCCCAACCTTTGCAATCACTGATTGTATATGCTGAATTACTGATTTTGGCTCACCCTTAAATTTTGCATTAAGGCGACTACTTTCGATAATACGACTACCATTACCCAATGCTCCCGATGAGGCTGAGAGATGTAGGTCTGCAACAGAAGTTCCTGCGCCTTCTAAAAAGGTGAGATTTTTGTTAGTAGAAACTAAACGCATAGTTCCGTCAGCTTGGGTTGCAATAGTAATTTGAGAGTCAAAACCACTCAGTTCCAATGATTTATTAATCGCAGTTTGCAAGTCTTGAATAGTTGAGTTTTCATCAAAATCTTTAAGAGAAACAACCGCGTTCTTTTCTTCGTTAGAAATAGAAAAAAATGACTGCGGTCGGCCAACGTCCACGCCACTGCCACCATTAAGTAAAGACAATCGAGTACTTAATCCAAACTCAGCATTATCGACCACTTGTGCGAATTTTAATTGGGCCATTTTCAAAGCATTTCGACCATCTCGGTCTCCACTTGATACGGGAATTCGATCCCCCTGTTTTTCAAAAACGCCTGTAGAAGCTGCAACCGCTTTTACATTTGACTGAATTTCCTCGCGAACACGTAAGGATTGAGCCGCACCTTTTTCGATTAAAAGCTTATCGGGACTAGCGAAAGCCTCGAAAAATAGACGTTGAGAGGATCCATCAAGCCCAAAACCTTCAAAATGAATCTTATTAATCTCATTTATTAGCGCGTAGCCCAGCTTGTCGATGTTACGCGATTCTTCGTCAACAAATTTATCCTGATATTCCATAAATCCACGCAAACGACCCGATGTTATGAAATGATTTGCTACGATGTCTGTAGAACCTACTCCCAAAAGTTCAACATCGACACCAGAAACTACATCCTCAATTAAATTAGAGGAAGACTTAAAAGTTTGTAATCCTACAGCATAGCGAGCATCTCGAACCTCTCCATCGAAAACGATATTTCCATCCACATCAAATTCCTTCGCATCGCTAAATTGCATTATATCTAGAAGATTCGAAGTCCCCTCGGATAAAACAACTTGATGCGCAGTACCAGTACGCACAGAATTCAAAACTAGCTTACCTCGCTCAAAAAAAGCATTTACGCCTAATCCCGCCGTATTAATTTTATCCTTTAACTGAGTCAAATTATCATTATTATCAAAATAAATTTGGACACCATTTAGGAAGAAACTACCACTAGTAATCCCTGCATTTTCCATGGGAGAAGCAAAGTTGAAATCTGTCTTGATATCAAAAATCGCTTTCGATTGGACGGAGTGTTCTTTCGCTGTTTCAAAAACTGTGAATGCAATATTCTGATTGACTGCATCTCCACCCACAAATGCTCTAGCAACTCGGGTATTAGTAGAAGCGGGCGTAATTCGCTCTTTAGTTGAAATTGTCCTCAATCCATTACGTCTTGGGTCGACTACGTATTTCAATTCGCTGACAGTATCACTTTGTACCAGCAGGTGATGCCCAACTCGAATAAACATATTTTGATCTAAATCCTCGGATACATCTATATTCACAAGTTCTGCCAACTCATCCAACATGACATCGCGAGCATCCATTAAATCATTGGGGTTCTGTCCCGTATGTCTAACTTTCTGAATTTCTATATTGATTGCACCAAGGGAGTTAGCTAAAGAGTTAACTCTATCAACGCTCGTTGAAATTTCGTTATTAATGTTAGCTCTTTCATCCTCGATTCTTTTGGCTGTGACATTTACCAAAGTAGCTAAAGATTTCGCCCTTTCAATTAGCGTGATCCTTACACCAGTGTTATCTGGCTGATTATTTAAGTCTTCTAATGATTGAAAAAATTCATCCAGAGCCCCTCTAACATTATTCTCTCCGGGTTCATTAAGTATGGTCTGCAGCCTTCCTAAATTTTCGCTTAACTTGTTCACAAATCCTGAAAAGGAATTCTGATCTCGTAATTGAGTATCGATCAAATTATCTCTAATTCTTCTTACTTCATCGACTTCGACACCAACGCCAAGCTGACCAGCTGCACCCTGCTGGTCTATTGGAGTTTTAGCTTTCAATGAAACCGTTTGACGACTGTAGCCGTCAGTTTCAGCATTGGTAATATTATGGCTGACAACATTAATCGCTCGTTGATGTGCCATCACCCCACTCTTACCTATGTCTAAGCCTAAAAATGCTCCTAGGCCCATAATGGCCCCCTTTTTTTGGGCATAAAAAAAGCCCAACATCGAGCCGTTTTTGTTAAAACGAATACGAATGTCAGGCTTTCCATAGCCGAAAATCCGCCAATCCTGGCAAGTATTTAATCGAATACTATACTGTTAAATTTAGTGATCTATAGGCCTGTGGCCTTTTGTTCTTTTTCACTCGGGAGTAAGTAACTTCCTTTCCTATACTGAGGTCTTTAACTGACTGGATCATTTTATTGATAACTTTAAGGGATACACCTAAGGCCAGGGAATTTTTAGAGTTAATCTTATGCAACTTTGAGGCAACATCTTTAATCGCGCCTTTCAGCTGAACTAATTTATCCCTTGAGGCATCACTTTCCCCAAGAATACTGTCAAAATCCTTATCCTTAGCTATACCCTTTCGTTTATTTTCAAGCTCCTTCAGAACCGAAACAACCTGAACCTCTGATTTAACAAGCTTATGAAGATCTTCAACTTCCCTATCTGAAGCTTTCTGAGAAATCAAATGCGACTTTTGCTCAGCCAGATTCAGCAAGCGCTGATATTGTTCGAGCTGATCCTCGAGGTTCTCTGTTATATTTTGAACGATTTCCATACTTTGAACTCAAACTTGTTTGTTTTTGTATCTCTATACTATGTCGTCAATAATTCCTGAATTTAGTAGTCTCTCTGCAATTTTTTCTGAATCAACCGAATCTAAATACGCTTTAGCCCCACCTTTGGCGATAATATCCTTTATTTCTTGGACTCTAGTATTGGCCGCCTGATCTTCATTAGCTAAAACTTTCGCACTGAGCGCCTTGACATCAGCTGGTAAAGAACTAGCCGATGCGTCATTAGCTTTTACTGTAGGAGGCTGATAACCCCCCTGATTGTTTTTGACTGAACCCGATAGTTTTACTGAATCGGCATTATTTTTAACTTTGGGAGCCTCATTGGTTTTAAGTGAATCTTCAAAATTGGCTCCAGACTTTTTGACTCGCTTAGACTGATCGGTTGCCGGCCTAAATGGTGGCGCACCCGTTACTTTAATACTCATACCTTTACCCTTAATTTATTATTATTACCCTGACTGACAATTATTGTATCGTCCGAATTACACACCACCTTTAACTCAATAAAAACTGTTTAAATAGAAATAGTGACTATTTACTAAATTAAACTTAAATTTTCTAAGATTTTTACTACAAGTTAAATGAGTATACCCTGAGGAAGTGTGATTCAGTCTTTTTTAAGTAATTTACCCTGATTAATAAAACGAAAAATTACGGTCTGATCGATTCCTGTCGCTCTAGAGATCTGCGACGCGTTTGCCCCCGGATGATCTCTAATATAATCTCTTATCCTACGAAAAACTTCTTGTTCTTCCTTCGTTTTTGAATCGTCACCTCTTAGACGACGTTCGAGCTCTTCATCACTAAGGCCCATAATTCTCCTCGGACAACATCTTCTGGTACGCAAAAACTAACACGTACACCTTACGATATCCTAAACCTAAAAGTTTTGAAATACAACTATCTAGGCTAGCGCCGGTACTCATCACATCATCAATTAACAAAACTGTATTTGTATTAATAACTTTACTTGATGACTCCTTAAAAAGTCGTATTTTTTGGCT
>CAZRWM010000010.1:0-38674 GCA_964603885.1 uncultured bacterium | reverse complement strand
GCTGCATAATGGCATTGCTCGCCATGGTATAGAGCGATTGAATTTGCATAGGTTGGTAACCTAGAATAATAGACCTCAGTACCATCAATCGGGTCAATAATCCATAATCCAGATTCAATATTATGCCAATTCGGCGAATAATCCCGCGAACCGCGCTCCTCGCCTATGACATTATGTTCGGGATAATGTGTAGCAATTTCGGTAGTTAAAAAATCCTCAACTTCCTCATCAACCTGAGTTACGAGACTCCCGTCTTGTTTGTATCGAGCTGTCACTAAACCATAAGATCTCAAACTTATTTCCTGAATTCGTGAAGCCCAAGAGCGAAAGCGGTCTAAATCTACGCTATTATAGATTTGCATTAGCTATCAATTTTGATGCGTGTAACCATGATGTCTTTATTTTTCTTATGATTATAAAAAATCATATTTTCTGCAAAAGCTAATCCTGGAATATCGGCGTCGATTTTTTCTTCACCTATGATTTGTCCCTGCTCGGTGTCAAAAATTGCAATGCCGGCCGTTTTTTTTCTACCTATTTTAGTCAGAGCAAGCACCAAGTTTTTACCATCAAAAGTCAGGGCATTAGCAGGAATCTCTAAATCGTAAGTTTGTACCACATCGCCTGTAGCGGGATGGAATTTGATCAATTGACTATCTTTAACACTGCTAGCCCAAAAATAAGAATTATCAAAAACAATTCCAGCATCAATATTTTCAGGACATTCTAAAGTCCTCAAAGTTTTGCCATTCATTACATTGATTTGTATCAACTCAGTGCTAGTTTCCGTTTGCGGATTAAAATTGACTACAACAAGACTATCATTAACGAATGTCATACAGCGTGGAATTCCTCCTGGTAGAAATTTAATTTGCTTGAGGACGCTTTGGTGAGCGATTGAGACCTTTTTCAGCATTCGCTCTTCAATATCAGATACCCAGAGGTCACCACCATCAAAGGTCATTCCATCAAGGCTAGTGGTATCAACGGTCATCATTTTCTGCATGCGGTTTCTCCTTGAAATAATTACTGTAACCCAAGCACGCGTCCATAAAGTACTTTGGTTACTTAGTTGGGGAAAGGTAAGACCTTTGACGAAGCGGTTCTCTCAAAGGAATCACCCAGAATATAGCATATTGATTTAAAAGGTCCAAGCATATCGTTTCTTTATATACTTGAAATTTTATAATAAGCTGCCTAGAATCGCGCATCAGGAGACGTCATGATTGAAATAAAAGATTATTTTGGATTACAAATGCGATTTGGAAAGAATAGTATTTTGCAGGCAGCAGATTCCTTGGAGCAACTGGGAGGTTGTTGTGATGGTAAATTTTTCTCTATCGTCCGTTGTTCCGGTGTTGATACGCTCAGTTATTTGAATGGCCAAACATCGAATCAGTTGAATGTAGTAAAATCAGGAACTGGTCAAGCGAGTAGTTTTAATACTCCAAAAGGTAAAACGATTGCTTTACTTGATGTATTTTGCTTCGAGAAGGAATGCTTTTTGATATTTGCTGCTAATGCAAGTCAGCGTCTTCTTGAAACACTCGATATGTATTTATTTTCTGAAGACGTAAATTTCGATCTTCAGGATTCTGAAGGTAGTCTACTATTTCTTGGTAAAAATGAATGTGAGCACATAGCAAATAAAATTGGCTTAAACTCAACTTCTGAATTTGCCGTAAATTGTATTAATGAGAGTTTCGTTTTCAAAGGTATGTTTGGCAAGATACCTTATGTGCTGATTCAGGCGCCTCTAGCAAAGCAGCAAATTAATCAGGACCAGAGCTTACTGAGCCATGATGACCTAGAATTTTTGCGCATACAAAATTTATACTCTATACCTGGAGTTGAGTACTGGGAAGATAAAATTTTAACCCCAGAATTGGATCAACCTCATCGTATTAATTATCAGAAAGGTTGCTTTGTGGGGCAAGAGGTTTTCGCACGGTTAAGAACCTATGGGCGAACAAACAAAGTTTTAGCTTCAATTTGTCTTGAAGATTGCACGGAGCCTGCAATTGACCTAATCGGTAAAGCAGTATCAATCGACGAGAAGTCTAAAGGAAATGTCCTGGCTTCTGTCAGATTTGGCCAAGAAACCTATCTGACGGCTTATGTCCCTACTGCCCTAAAAAATTTGGATGATGAGGTTACGGTGGGCGAGCATCGAGGAAAAATCATAGCCTAAAAGAATTTCGAATTAAGTAGTCTGATGTCGAATAGAGTCTATTGTATTGTGGTAGTAATCGATAACTTTGCTGATATAAGCTCTTTTTTGAAGGTAGCTACCGGGGAAAAATGAAGCCTTGAACCCGCCTATGCAGAGGTTACGAAGTGCCTTCTCATCAATCTCAAATAGTTTTACTGCTCTCTCATACTCTTCGGTTGCACTAACTCTTGAAATCGCACGATTGTCAGTGGATAAGGCAATTCGAATTCTTTGATCCAAAAATTTTTGAAATGGATGTTTGCTCAGATCACGATAAATTGGTAGTGTCTGAGAATTAGATTTAAGACAGACCTCCACGGCAATTCGGTTTTCAGCGATCCATTCTACGATATCTTGTACATAATCATCACTCTCTTCTTTAGAGAGTTTATTACCTTCCGGGTTTCGTTTACTTAAGATATTTCGTATGGAGAATAATTGAGTTCCATGGCCTATTCGTCGCGCGTAGCAATCTTTTACCGCTGATTTAATTGACTCAGGTCCCCACGCTTCACCAGCATGACAAGTGGTTCCAATTCCTCGATCGTAACAAAATTTGTAGGCATTGACGTGAGTCTCCGCTGGAAACCCATCTTCCCTACCGGCTAGGTCGAATCCTACAACGCTAAGCCCTTTTTCTCTAGCTATATGGGTGAGTTTAGCTACCTCAATTGAAGCCATCGCAGAAAGATTTTGAAGATCCATTCCAACGTGAAGTTCATATAAAGAACGAAAATAATCGCCCATATGTTCATTAATCATCCGCATAGCGCAGAGAATCATACCGAATTTATAGGGTGGCTCCTCGCCATCCACAACCGCTGGTTGCTTGTTAAATTCATCAGCTGCTTGCTTGCACCCGTCTTCAACGGCCTGGATTATGTCGATCCAGTCGAATCCTGAAACCCAATGTTTTTGTGGGGCAAATCTTACTTCAAAATAGCGAACACCCTCTTTATAGCTATCACTAGCTAGTTGGTAAGCAGCTCTTTTGAGTCCTTCATATGTCCTCAACACCACATTAATAAATTCAAATGGAACAAGATATTCACCAAGCGAGTTATAAGTATCTTTGAAGATCTGACGCTCGAGTTCCTCAACAGAACCGGACTCAAGTTGCCCAATTCCAAGATTTTTGGATACTTCAACTAAATTAATTCTTTGCTCATCAGCTAACTGCACCACAAGTTGTGGGGGTACCGAGCCATCGAGGTGGACGTGGAGATCGGTCTTCGGAAGTAGTTTGAATTGCTTACGAGTAATATCTTTAGGATCAATTTTTACTGTCATCTTCTCTTCTTTCGTTACTTAAAGCAATAGGACCGATGTGATAGTTTAGCAGAAATCTTCTCTTAATCCCATTCGGTGATTCTAGTCCTGTGAGGGTCTCTTGCCCAAGCGCTGCACGCGTAAATCTATGAATGGAAGCCAGACCGTCAGTAATCCGAACAATGTTAATAAAGGTATTATGCCAAACATCAGAGTGAGCGGAAGCAATGCCATAACATAAGTTTGCATGTAAGAATTTAGCACAAACAGCATGATCATGAGGATTAAAGTACCAACTGAGCGATTATGATCCCACTTTAGTCTTGTATTGAGAGGTAAATGCTGGAGAATTAGAAAGTAGCCGGGCAAAGGTGCCAAGGGAAGAAAACTATAAATACCTATCATCAAATTCATGGTGACTATTCCCAGTAAAATCTGTCTAACATTACTATAAATGTAAGCAGGAATTTCTGAGCCGTGTAATTGCATCATCAAAATTAATATCCAAGCGGCTAAGGCAGCCCACAAATTAAATAGACTGCCTGAGATATAGATTCTCCACTCCGACCATTCCGAATTTTTGAAAAATCGTGTATCGTAATCGATCTGGGCCGGCCATCCGAATTGAAAGAAAAAGCAGGCGAGCGACCCAATGGCGTCGAGATAGTCAACAGGGTTTCCACTGAGATTTTGTTGGCGGTGATGATCTCCTTGATTCACTGCCTGGATTGCCATAACCATTCCTCGCCACCCCGTTGATATGAGAATGGCTGGTATTAGAAAAACCATACTAGCGAAGGTGTTAGCGATCCCTTGAGAGACCTGAAGATTAGATGCTGCTAAAGTTGGAATAATCGTTAGACCAAAAATTGTGAGATAAAATATAAATCGCATGAGTTAGGATTGAAATTTTCTAATAAAAAAGTTAATCATTGGACGATCATAATGTTCAAAACTATCTTCGTCCTCATTAAGTCGTTTGTAGGCCATATCGAGGTCTAAATTTCTCTCTATTGCCAACTGGATATAAACCTCGCGTGACAACTGTCTAAAATACTCTGATTCATTGTCGGAAGGAGTACTTTCCCATATGGATTTACGCACATAGTGTGATGTACGTTCAATGATCTTCTGTGTAATTTCCATCCATCGGTAAGTTCTGGAATGGTCAAGAACTTCTCCATGGAAGCTGACACCTGCTTCGAAAGGAAGACTCTTTAAGAAAAGGATGGAGGTGTACACGAGATCCGGATTAAAATGATTACTTATGGGCGTAACAAACGTACAATACTCATAACTTTCTCCTTGGGGTTGAAGAAGAGTACCGAAGAAAAGTATTTTATTTTTCATTTCCATTATGACCATGTGATCGTCACGCATAGAGTGCCCGGGAGCCTTTGCAAGAAAGTAGCTACGGCCGTCCAGCTTAATAAATTCTTCGTCCTGAACCAAACCGTAAAAAATACCGCTCATGGCAAGAGGTCTATTCTTCTCATGACATACTAACTGAAACCTAAATAAATCCGGGTTGCGGTGTTGCAAATACTGGTAATGTTCAAGAAAGTATTTGGTCTCGGGCTGCTTATGGCTCAAGAAGATGCATGTCAAAGGCTTGTTTAATTTGTTGACGTAATACCAGATAGTACGGAGCGAGGCCTTGATTTTAGTTCCAACACCCACTAAATGAACACTAGTATCGTTCACCAGTAGGGAACACCCGCCTTCTACTGAGATGAGGTCGTTGTAAGAATTTTTAGCACTTCCATTAACGATTCGATCATCTAAGCTGTCCAAAGGATTACAAACCAGCTCGTCGATCCACTTTTTATCCTCTTCGTTCAACATTTGCCTTCTCTAATAACCCAATCTAGATATGGTTTAAGATATCTCCCGGTGTGCGATGTTTTATGTTTGACCAGTTTATCCACCGTTCCTTGAAACAAAACATGACCACCCTCTGCCCCACCTTCCGGACCTATGTCAACTATGTGGTCCGCACAGCGGATGATATCAAGATTGTGTTCAATTACAATTACAGTATTGCCCGCATCAGCAATTCTTCGCAAGACTTTTAGTAGTTTGTGTATATCATCGAAGTGCAAGCCGGTTGTGGGTTCATCAAGTAAGTACAGCGTATTGCCTCTACTTCTTTTTGCGAGCTCACGCGATAGCTTGACCCGTTGGGCTTCACCACCCGATAACGTCGTGGCAGACTGACCTAGTCTAATGTAGCCGAGTCCAACATCCTGTAAGGTTCGCAATATGCGATAAATATTGGGAATATTCTCGAAAATTTTCACCCCTTGGTCAACAGTCATGGAGAGCACCTCGGCTATGTTATGGCCTCGGAACTTAACTCTCAATGTAGCTTCGTTGAAGCGTCGCCCTTTACAAGCTTCGCAAGTCACAAAAACATCTGGTAGAAAATGCATTTCAACTTTGATGACTCCAGCACCATGGCAACTCTCGCAACGGCCTCCCTTTACATTGAAGCTAAAACGCCCTGCCTTGTATCCGTATATCTTAGATTCCTCTAAATTGGCGAATAAATTGCGGATGTGATCAAAGACTTTAACATAGGTGGCAGGGTTGGAGCGTGGTGTCCTTCCAATAGGTGATTGGTCAATATCTATAACGCTCTGAAAATGCTCAAAACCCTCTATTGAGTCGAAGTCACCTACTCCCTGGCGAGAGTGATTGAAGTAGTTCTGAGCAGCCGGCCAAAGAATTGAATTGATCAAGGAACTTTTACCAGCACCACTGACTCCAGTAACAACATTCAGACTCGCAGCTTTGAAACGCGCTTCAATATTTTTCAGGTTGTTATGTCGGGCTCCTTTTATGACAAGTTCTTCTTGTTTTTTGAAACAGCCCTCCAGACCCTTACCAATAAACTTTTTACCAAACAAGTACTGACTGGTAAGACTTTTCCTGTTTCTTTTGAGAGCTGGTACGGTGCCTGAGAAGACGATTTCCCCTCCCAGTTCACCTGCCCCTGGACCGAAATCTACTACATGATCAGCTGCTTTAATAGTATCATAATCGTGTTCTACCACTAGAACTGAATTTCCGATATCTCGTAGGTGTTGTAGAGTTTGGATCAATCGGTCATTATCTCGTTGATGGAGTCCAATCGACGGTTCATCTAGAATGTAGAGTACTCCAGTTAACTCACTTCCTATTTGACTCGCTAATCGTATTCTCTGGCTTTCTCCTCCAGATAATGAAGGAGCTAGGCGATCTAGCGTAAGGTAATTGAGGCCGACACTGACTAGAAAACCAAGCCTCGAACGGATTTCTTTCAATACTTCAGCAGAAATCTGTTTTTGATTACCCTCAAGATCCAGATCATCAAAAAAGTCTAAAGCTTCTCTAATGGTCATTGAGCACACATTTGCAATGCTGTGATTTCCCACTTTCACCGCACGAGATTCGTTGCGCAGCCGACTACCATCGCACTTACGACAGTTCACCGGCTTGACATGTTTTGAATGGGATTCTCGCAGCTCTTGTCCCCCTTCCGCGGCTTCTTTAATCCGTTCGAGATACGTATTTACAAGGCCTCGATAATGATGGCGATGAAAACTTTGGTCCGATCCGGTCTGAAGGTCTAGAGAAATTCGCTCTGCGCGGCCAAAGAAAAGGTAGTTTTGTTGAGTTTCCGATAAATCCTTGAAGGGCGCATCTTCATCAATATCTAGTTGGCTTAAAATCGATTTGATGTATCGATAGGTCCAACCTTTCCTTCGTTTCATGGCACTAGCCCATGGGATTACTGCACCCTTTGAAATACTTAAATTTTCATCCTCGATAAAGGTCCATTCATCGACCGCCATTTTACTACCTAGCCCGTTACAGCTTATGCACATCCCTAGTGGCGAGTTAAATGAGAATGATTGTGGGCTCAATTCTGGAAATGAGATGTTACATTGACTGCAAGCTAGTTTTTCCGAGAATACAATATCTTCCTCCGTGTCCAAGCGATGTACAATGATTGTACCTTCTACACAATACTGAAGAGCTGTTTCAACTGAATCAGTCAGGCGATTGCGGATACTGTCTTTCATGACGAGGCGATCGATCACAATTTCCAAATTGTGTTTTAATTTCTTGTCAAGGGAAATTTGCTCCTCGAGATTGTGAAGATTACCGTTTACGCGCATTCGAGTGAAGCCTTTATGTATTGCCTCTTCAAAAACCTCTTTGTACTCTCCTTTACGGTTGCTGACTTGTGGTGACAGGATCATTAGTTTAGTTTTATCGGGCCAACTCATGATGTAGTCGACCATTTGCTGCGCCGTTTGACGACCAACAGGATTGCCGCACTTGTTACAAAATTGTTTTCCTACTCTAGCAAAGAGCACTCTTAAATAATCATAGATTTCTGTTACTGTTCCCACAGTTGATCTTGGATTTTTGCTAGCAGCCTTTTGCTCAATGGAGATAGTTGGCGATAGTCCTCTGATATAATCATAGTGAGGTTTTTCCATCTGACCTAAAAATTGTCTAGCGTAACTGCTTAACGATTCGACGTAACGTCTCTGGCCTTCTGCGTAAATAGTGTCGAATGCCAGAGATGATTTCCCCGAGCCGCTAACACCCGTGAAAACTACGAGTTTATTTTTCGGTATTTCAAGATATATATCTTTTAAGTTGTGTTCTTTGGCTCCTTTGATGATCAATTTTTCGGACATATTATATCTTCCCTGTTTACTTAAGAAGAAAACCTTCTTTCTGCTTGGCTGTCAATCGATGTTCCTGGGTAGTTTCTTGAATTTGAAAAAGAAAAAATTTAAAAACGTATAGATTGAGCTCTAAATCTAATGTCCATAGTCACATTAGACTGTGTGTGTGACAGCTTGTTAGTAATTCTATTACTAGGTGGTGCAAAAACATTGCTAGCTTTAATTTTGGTAATTGAAACCCTGATCGTGGTCTGCAGGAAAAACAACAAGATTGATGCTGAGTAGCAAATTCAACTACCTTCGTCTTCTAGTATAGGCTGCTCGGGCCTCCTCATCCTGACGATGCTTTGTATTCTCCACAGCACTACTAGCTTGCTGCGAAACGCTCATAGCTAGATTAAAGTCAGCATCGGAGAAAGTAGACAACTGACTATCCTCTGATTTCTTGAATAATAAAATACTGCCATAAATTTGTTCCTTTTGTATAAGAGGTACGGCAATTAAAGAATGGTTTTGAAGTTTCTCTTGTATTCCATCTGAACTGTAAGGTCCTGGGCTCATAAACCCCTTCCTAATGCTTTTCATTTGATTAACGATTAGTTTATGAGGCAAGGTGTCCGAATTTAATTCCGCTACTATTTCGAAATTACCAGATAATTCGTTGTAAATGCTTATAAGTCCGGCATTAGCATCGAGGCTTTTGCTCAGTCGATCTAATAGGGCTTTACACATCTTTGTGAAATCTTTAATTCGTGAAATAAATTTACCAGTATCATATAGCACTACCAACTCCATATTTGTACGTCGTAAGCGCCCCGATATTCCCTGTATAATCTTAAATAGAAGCGCTGAGGAAACTCCTACATCTGATTGAACTAGGTTTTGGAATGCATCTGCGCTAATTTTCAGTAGGTAACTGTTTTCAATCGCCATTACCGTTGCAGAGCGGGGTTTACGATCAAAAAGGCTCATTTCGCCAAAGTAATCGGCTTTTCTGAGTGTAGCCAGCGGTTTTGCACGACCAGTAGATTTATTGATTATTTTAGCGATAACTACACAACCTTGACAGATTAAAAATAAAGCTCCTCCGTCATCATCACCCTCGTTGATAATTACCTCACCCTCTTTATACTGAAGAATTTGTGATTCGTTCAATAGTCTTTGTAATTTATGAGGTGCTTCTCGAAAGGGTTCAAACAATTCAAATTCTAATATTTCGCGTAGAGTTATCTGCATGTTAGTTCCTCGAGGTATTCTAGAATTTAGGTTTTATATTTTCGGAAAAAATGGCCTTAGATACTGCATCCTCATAAGTAATAATCCCTTTGTGATACAGCTCGCTTAGGTGTTGGTCCATAGTTATCATACCTAGTTTCTGGCCCGTTTGAATTGCGTTAGGAATGTTATATGTTTTGCCCTCACGAATCAGGTTAGCGATAGCGGGTGTGACCAGAAGTACCTCCCTAGCGGCTACTCGTCCCCCATCTTTGCGAGGGATCAGTTGTTGGGACATGATTCCTCGAAGAGTAGTACTTAACTGAGCCCTAATTTGCTCTTGCTGAAAAGCTGGGAAGACATCGATGATTCGGTCTACAGTCTGAGCAGCGTCTTGAGTGTGTAGAGTCGATAAGACTAAGTGACCGGTTTCGGCTGCTGAAATTGCGGCAGAAATCGTATCTAAGTCTCGCATTTCTCCGACTAAAATTACGTCGGGATCCTGCCTCAAAACATACCGTAAAGCGGTTGGAAAGGATTCTGTATCAGCTTTCAATTCTCTTTGATCTACAACACAGTTTTTATGGCGATGTACATATTCAATAGGGTCTTCAATCGTTATTATATGTCCACTACGTTTTTCGTTAATGAGATCTACCATAGCCGCGAGGGTAGAACTTTTACCCGAGCCAGTGGGGCCGGTCAATAAAACTAAGCCCCTTGGGAGCATTGCTAAAGAGGCTGCAACTTGTGGTAAACCGAGTTGTTCGAAGGTGGGAATGGTCTCTGCAATCGATCGGAAAGCTGCTCCCACGCATTTTTTTTGACGGAAAACATTGACTCTGAACCGAGCAATACCAGGTATGCTAACCGACAGGTCTAATTCATTGGATTTCTCATACTCCGCGATTTGATCTTGCCGCAGCATACTATAAACAAGCTTTTTGCTCATATCAGGGTTCAACACAGGAAAATTGTCCTTTACAAGACTCCCACTAATTCTAAACATGGGCGGCAAACCAACTGAGAAAAGTACATCAGAGGCAAATTGTTTAGCGGCTCTTGTAAGAATTTTGAACATCTCCTCTTGAGCGGTTCCGAACTCTTTTTGAGTAGTATCGTTACCTCTAACCGATCGAGCGTTTTGCGAGTTGGGTTTAAGGTTTCTTGAGATCGAAGGAATCTCATCATTAGCAGGACGCGCAGGACTTAAATCCGAGTTTGACTTAGATCCAGCCAATCCCTTATTTGCTGGTGTTCCATGTTTTTCTCGGACGTTTTGAGCACTGGTTCGAGGGAGAGTGATAGCCATTCTATTTCCTTTTCGAGGTGGTATCAAAAAAACATTTTGATATGTCGAACAAATCGGCATAGAGCATACAGGAAGTTGTGCATTGAATACAATTGCGTCTGACTGGAAAAAAGCTTGGTCAAAAACTATTGACCCCAAAAATTCACCTTGTTATATTCCAAACGTTATCACTTGTTTTATGTATAAACGCGGGTTTGAATACATTATATAATTTTACGATCAAACCTTATGAAACAAGTTCCTGCAATGGAGCTGTGAGGAAATTATGAAGCGTATGTTTACTAAGCTGGCCGTTGCCGGCGTACTAAGCGGGACAGGAATACTAGCTGGAACTTTTTCCGACGTACCATCTAACCATTGGGCCTACAAGGCTGTCGAAAAGGTATCTAGTCGTGGTCTTATCAAAGGTTATCAGGAAAAGTTTCGAGGTAACTCGAAAGTTAGTCGCTACGAAATGGCAACGATCATAAGCCGCATGTTAGATTCGGTTCATCGTGGGGCCACACTTGATCAAGACGGATCGGACACTTTAGGCCGACTTGTAACCGAATTTAGCAACGAGCTTGCTCTTATTGGAGCGAATGTTGATGTTCTTCAGGCACGCGTCGAATCTAATGAGCAGCGGATTGAGGAATTAGAGGCGGACTCATCAACAGCCAAAGGTGATAGGAAAATCAAGTTTTCCGGTGAACTAGGTTTACGTTGGACTGGCGAATTCAGTGATGGTTTATCCGACCGACAGTTCAGTGATCCTCAAGTACACTTCAAACTCAATGTAGGCGGGAAAGCCAACAGTAAAACCACTTGGGGTGCAGCGATGCGAACGGCACAGGATACTGTACCGGGTGAGCCTTGGGTGAATTTCGGGTCAGATGCCGAAGGTAATAACAATGCATTTGGTGGATCTGAACTACGTTTAAACTCCTACTTTATCGACTACGAAGCCACGGACAGCCTCCATTTTAAGGTAGGGAAGCACAGAAACGAATTTGCGAATACTGAGTTAGTTTTTGACAATGATATTCGGCCAACGGGTCTTACCCAGAGTTGGAAAGTCGACAACAATTGGAAGGTAATGGCTGGTCAGTATAAGGTAAAAGATGCTACCGATAGATCTACTGGAGCAGCAATACCTAAAGAAGATATCTACTTTTTTGCTCACAAAATTGCCTTTAATTATGATGGTTTCGGCGGTAAGTGGAGTGCGAGTGCAGCAAACTATAACTTTTCCGGTGAGCAATTTATTCATCCCGGGCAAGGATTGATCGCTGGTAAGTATTTCAACAATGTAGCCTCTAACAATGGTACTGGATTTGCACAGGTTAATGTGGCACGTTCGGGAAATCTATATAACGTGACTGCCGATGGTAGTCTCAACAATGCTGGTAATCCGGCCAACAATCTGAACGCTACCACGCAAGATAAGCAATTACGATTACTTTCCGATTTTCACGTCATCAATGGTTACTTAGCTTACACGGATGATAGTGACGCAAGGGATCCATGGGGCCTTAAATTCGATTACGCAGTAAATAATTCAGCTTGGAATAAGGAAGATACAGGGTTTTGGGCTGAAATTTGGCGGGGTAAGCTACATGACAAAGGTAGTGTGCACTACGGGTTGCAGTACATTCGCGTAGAGGCTGATGCGGTATTATCATTTCTAAATAAGGATGAAATTCAAACTAATGTGCAAGGAACTCGAGCACACTTTGCAACGCGAGTCCAACACAATATGGATTGGTTCACAACTTACTTCTTATATGAGCCGGTAACTGGCTTAGCAGAAGATAAGGCAGGTGTTCTACGAACAGGATTAACACTTACATTCTAAAACCTAGTTGTGTTAAAATAGGAGCTGGCTTTTCGCCGGCTCTTTTTATTTGTTAGAAAAAGATTAGATGTGAACTAATAACTCTAATAATTTATCGGAATCTTCACAAGAGAGTTTCTGTCTTGCTACATACGTAGTCAGGCCTTTGATTCCTGGCCATCTGGAAAAATCTTTCTCCGTGATTACGATACCTTCTAAGCCTGCTTCTTTGATTTGAATTGAAAGATTTTCCATATCATTGACTGAAAATTGATGGTGATCTGGAAAGCTTTTAGTGCCCACTACATTGTAGCCCTGTTGTTTTAATGAGTTGAAGAAGTTTTCAGGAAAAGCGATTCCCGAGCAAGCGAATAACTTATGGGGTGAATGTTTAACTATTCGATATTTATCGTCTAGTAATTGTAATTCGCACTTCAATAAGAATACAGGGCCTTCGAAGTGCATTTTTTGCAGTTTAGCCTGGTAATATTCTAAAGTCTTATCCGGGTTAGTGATGACCACCGCAGTTGCTCTTTGTAAAGCTTTTGGTCCTTCGCGAAGTGGTCCGCGAGGAAAACCATAACCGTTTCCAAGCCACTTTTTTGCATGAATAACTACTAAGTCTATATCTCTCTCGAGTCGCCAGTACTGCAGCGCATCATCACAGAGCAATATTCTTTTTGGTGCGATTTTCTCCTGCTCTTGGGCGAGTAGAGCTCTCTGCTTACCTACCACGGCATTAATTGAAGGATACAAACGTAATACCTCATGGACTTCATCACCAAATACTCCCTCTCGATCCCAAGTTTTTGAATTCCCATCATAGCGAGCAAAAGAGCCTTTGAATTTAGCTCCATAACCTCTTGAGATGAGACAGACTGAATGATCTTTGAGGAGTTCAAGACAGTATTTTATTACAGGTGTTTTACCACTACCCCCAACGGTCAGATTACCAACTGAAATTATCGGATTACGCACCTTGATTCTGGCCCCCGGTATCTTCCAAAAAATGATTCGCTTCAGGTTGGATAGTAACCAATAGGCATAAGAAAAAGGCGCTCCTATTGCATGAAATATTATGGAGCCCCTTTCATAGGCATGCATTCGCCAAGCTTCTTCTAATTTATGTATCCAAACTCTCATAGTGTTTTATTTTTTGTAATTGCCAGGCAGTTTATCAAGTTTTCACTTTCAAGTAATCTCACTAGTGACTAGAATAATGAAGTGCAGCATTTTTTACTTAGTCTCACGTTTTTGATTTCGTTAGTTTCTGAAATTGCAGGTTGTGACCCTGTGTTAGAAAGTCTCATTTTTTCAAAATCCCGGGTAGAGACCATAGATTTATACTTTAGAGAGTTTTCTACTAAATTATCTGATATGGGTTCTCAATGGCGCAATAACAAACGATTCAAAGGTGAGACAGTAATAGAAATGAAGTCTGTTTGGCTTAAAATTTATCAAGGTTATTATCTTAAGCCCCCGCTATATTTTGAAAAAATTGAATACTGGCGACGCCAATTAGACAAGGTAGCTTTTTCACTTAACAAGTTAGGTCAATTCTCAGACCGGGATTTACCTGAGGTTGCGCATCAGTTAATTCTGAAAATTCAGAGTACTTTAGTAGATCTGTATGATCATTCTCGAGAGATGTCGCTGTTTCAACGCGGTAAATTTCTGGAATATATGATCGAACTTGTTTACAAAAATAGAAGAGAGTATGCCAATAATTCAGCGCTTCTGTTGAAGTCAAAAGATTATCAAAGATTGATTGAAAGAGTATACGAAGATTGGCAGGCAATGTATCATCAAATGCCCTTAAGTCTACAATCTAGATGGATACCAGATCGATGGACTGAGCAGTTGGCAAATTTCTTGAAGTTAGATAATGAGGTACAGAGTAAAAAGAAAGTACATGCCTTTATGTTAAAAGTTTATGAAGAATCATGGAACAATCTTGAAAGGAGAAAGCCGTGAATCTCAAAGAGCTATTTGTATTTGGCAGTCCCAAAGCGACCTGTAAAAATTGCCGTAAAGCGGAGGCGATTATTGAAGAAATTATCACTGGATATGAAGATCTTTTCGATTATCGAAAACTCACTTTGGATTCTACAGAGGCACAAGAGTTGGGAGTTTTGTGTACTCCGTCAGTAACACTAAACGGACAAATAATTGTTCTCGGTGAACTACCGGATAGGGAGGCGTTAGAACATGTGCTCTTATCGACCTAAAAAATGGAGTCTTGGCGCGAGAGCGCTGACTCAAAAACTTGGTAAAGAATTTATCGAAATTTTAGAAAAAGCTACCGAAGAATTTTTAGAAGTGGAAGGTCGTCAAACCGCTCTAGAGGAGGATGTGAAAATTGCTCTGGTAGATTTACACAAACGAATTGCAGCGGAAGAAATAAATCTGCCTTCCTCTCGTTTCACAACGGATGAGCTTCTGCGTGGACTCAAGGTAATAAAAAAGCATATTAAAAAGTGAGGTAAATATGCATCAGACATTAAAGGGTATGGTTTTAGGTACATTAATGACAGTGTTTTCATTACTTGTTGTTTCCAACGTTAGTCATGCGGAATGGTTCAATTCTCGGGCTCCACTATCCGACTCATCGACCTTAAAAAGGGTTGCTACAGCTTTGGAACAAATAGCCCTGAATACTGAGAAGCTCGCCGAATTACAAGAAACAATTATTGAGCTTAAACAGGATCAAGAATGATGTAAATAATATTAGTCAGATGTCTCAAACTTATTAGGACGGAGAACGTCGACATCGCTTAAATAGGAAATCATTCCGGCATTTTCATAGTAATGTTCATAAAGGTGTTGAGTGATTTCTGCGCCCATATCTTCAGTACAGACTATCTCGATTCTTATGTTGGTTGAACCATCCCAGTGCCCAAGGCGTTCTCCCCTTCGACCGGCTCCTCGTGCGCTTACTATCGTGTAGCCATGGATGCCAAGTCGATCAAAGTCCCGCTTAAGGGCATTTTCAAGGCCAGATTCTGTAATGATAGTTAGAAGCTTGCGTTTGTAAACAATCATGAACTAGTCCTTTGATTTATTTGAATAGACTCAATACTTGATGACTTAACCAGAAATACATTGGTATACCTAGAATAACATTAAACGGAAAAGTGACGCCAAGGGACGCGGTTAGCGAAAGTGTGGGATTAGCCTCGGGTACTGAGATACGCATCGCAGCAGGAACTGCAATGTAGGAAGCACTCGCACTTAAAGTTGCTAGAAGTGTAATCCCTCCTGGGGTAAGGTTTAGCATAGCACCCACGACCGCACCTAAAAGTGATCCTAGTAACGGCATTATGAGACCGAAACTAAGGATAAATAGTCCATATCGTTTTAGGCTTCTAAGGTGAGACGAGGTTACCAGCCCCATTTCTAACAAAAAGAGTGCTAAAATTCCCTTGAACTGATCAAAAAATAATGGCTTTAAGGGTTGAATTCCGACATCCCCCGAAATCCAGCCGATGAGTAGTCCACCCATTAAAACGACAACTCCTTTTCCCAGAAAAATTTCGTGAGAAACTTCTCTCCAATCAGTCTCTTTACTAACACCTCTGGCAAGCAAGATACCAATAAAAATAGCAGGCATTTCTAACAGTACTACGAATAATGGCATATACTGTTCGAAGCCTACTCCTTTAGAGTTAAGAAATGAGACTGCCACTGCAAAGGTACCCACACTCACAGAACCGTAATGAGCTGCAATGGAGGCAGAATCTACTCTTTTGAATTTTCCCAAATGAAGCAGAACTGGGTATGCAATTAGGGGCAAAATTATACCGAGACTGGTTATGACTACAATTTGTGGTATCAGTTCAATAAGATTTTGCTTAGCAAGCTCGACCCCACCTTTCAAACCGATTGTGAGTAACAACAAAATACTTAGTAAGTCGTATATTTGTGAGGGTAAGCGCAATTGCGATCGCATTACACCTGCGAGCACACCCATAATGAAAAATAATATAATTGGGTCTTTCATGGCCTACTTAATTTTATCGATGCATTATAAACGCAGAGTGACCGGGTTTACCGACCCGGTCACTAGCATTTTGGTAAGGTCTAAGCAGACTTTGCTAACTAGCTGTTAGCTTTTTCGAAATAAGCTTTTGATCCTTGTGGGTCAGGAACCATGGTGTCGCCACCTTCAGCCCAGTTAGCAGGACATACTTCCCCATTCTTTTCAACAAACTGGAAAGCTTTTAGCACACGAATTGCTTCATCTACATTACGACCTACTGGCAAATCGTTGATAGTGGAATGTCTGATGTCACCCGCAGGATCAATCAAAAATAGACCTCGTAGAGCTACTCCGCCATCAAGAAGAACTCCGTAATCACGAGCAATTGATTTACTTAGGTCGGCCACTAGTGGATAATTTATTCCACCCAGACCACCTTGCTTACGAGGTGTGTTGATCCACGCAAGGTGAGTGAATTCACTATCCACGCTAACCCCAATAATTTGTGCACCTAGTTCTTCAAAATCAGAAGCTCGCTCACTAAAAGCAATAATTTCAGTTGGACAAACAAAAGTAAAATCAAGTGGGTAAAAGAAAAGAACTTTCCATTTACCTTCATAATCTGAAAGTCCTAAGTCTTTAATTTGACCATTTACAACAGCTTTTGCCTTAAAATCGGGGGCTTTAGAAGTTACCTGAGGCATCTACGTACTCCTTTTCGTTAAAAATTAAACTTTAGATGCGTTCTAGACTACATCCGCGAGCCCATAAGGTAACAAAACTGAACCTCAATTCCCAGAAAAAGTTATATTAAGCTGAATTAGAATCTGTGAGGCTAACAAGACTTTGTTCGAAAAAAGGCCTAAGATCACCGTGTATTTTTATTTTGGTATAATAATTTGGTAAGATATGTTCGGATGGGAGGGCTGTATATGCTCATTGAACAGGACGGATTTGCTCAAGTAGGCCGTCATCGCTTTCTTAAAACCCCGAAAAACAAATTCTGGGGGGACGCCGAGAACAATTTGTGGGATTCCTGGATTTGGCAGCAAAGTAACCGTGTCAAAACTCTAAACACCTGTGAAAAAGTCCTTAATATGACTGATGATGAACGCGAGGCTTTCACAGGGTCAAGTGAACAGTTTCACGTGGGTATTACGCCTTATTACGCTAGTTTAATGGATGCAGATGATCCTAATTGCCCCATTCGTCTTCAGTCCGTACCACAGCTTGGTGAGCTAACAATTTATCCTGAAGACTTGGAAGACCCACTCAACGAGGAAGGAGACATGCCGACTCCTTGTATAACACACCGGTATCCAGACAGGGTCTTATTTTATGTGACGCACAACTGTCCGGTTTATTGCCGTCACTGTACTCGTAAACGGAAAGTTGCAGACCCTAGTTCAGCCACCATGAAGAAGCAGCTAGAGGAAGCATTCCAGTATATTGAATCTCACACCGAAATTCGAGACATCGTTCTTTCTGGCGGAGATCCTCTCAGTTTGAGCGACAAAAAGTTAGATATGGTTCTGACTCGAATCCGTTCTATTCCACACATCGAAATTTTTAGATTAGGCACCCGGAATTTAGTTACATTACCGCAGAGGGTAACACCTGAGTTTGTGGAAATGCTAAAAAAGCATGCACCCGTGTATGTAAATACACACTTTAACCATCCTAGTGAGTGTACGTACGAAGCTTACCTGGCTTGTAAAAGACTGGCCGATGCAGGTTGTGTAATCGGTAATCAGAGTGTCTTATTAAAGGGGGTAAACGACGATCCGGTGGTTATGAAGGAACTTATGCAGAAATTGCTTGCTATGAGGGTCAGACCGTACTACATATATCAATGCGATCTGTCGCAGGGAATTTCACATTTCCGTACGAGTATAGAATCTGGTATCAAGATCATAGAACATCTGCGTGGCCACACCTCTGGGTTGGCTAATCCGACGTATGTAGTTGACGCTCCTGGCGGCGGAGGAAAAATTCCACTTCTTCCTGAATATTTGGTTAAAAAGGAGGGCAACGAGTACACTTTACGAAATTACCAAAATCGTAAATTCGTGTATGTTGAACCGGCTCACCTGAATAAAGATGCTAAAAAATAGATTGGTCTTAGTGCCGAGTGCGTCCGAGGCCGAAATTATTTTGAAAGCCTCACAGACTTTCTTGACCATTAACAAGGCACCTTATACTGTTCACAAGGCTAAAGGGGGCGATGAGGACCTACTAATTGTAGAATGTGGTGTAGGCCCTAATTTAGCCGCAGCAGCATTAGCTTGGTCTGCCGCCGGTTTCAGTTTGTCGGAAGTAATTTTAATCGGCGTTGCAGGATTGTCTCCACTGTCGATACTCTCCTTAGGTGATTTAGT
Source organism: uncultured bacterium (assembly GCA_964603885.1). GTDB lineage: Bacteria > Muiribacteriota > UBA6191 > UBA6191 > UBA6191 > JAYZAC01. The sequence goes on along the minus strand of CAZRWM010000010.1, from coordinate 19,811 downwards.
TACCGTATCTCAAGTCATAAGCTGTCGCTTGGGTGGTTTGCGCGAGGGAAATTTTGAAGGTATTGACCAAATTATGCCACTTGCCTCATTTAAGCCCAAGGTTACAAACCGATTAAAAGCCCCTTCCCACCGACTAAATTTGAGCCAAGTTGTTTGCGTTTCTTCTGAATATGTATCTAGAGAAAGTGCTGATTTAGAGTATCTAAAGCAGTTCGAAGATGCTGAGATAGAGGCAATGGAAACCACTGGATTAGCTCAGACTGCCACCTTGATGGATTTGCCTTGGTTCGAGTTAAGAGCTCTAAGTAATCATTGGGGAGTAAGTGACCATAAGGACTGGAAGTGGGATTTATGTCGTGATCAGTTGGCAAGAGCCGCTAAAATAGTGGCTGAGGGTCCTCTTCGTAGCCATGATTGATATATATATTTCTCCATGTCCCAATGATACTTACATGTTTCATTCACTTTGTACTGGTCATCGTAGTTTATCTGTCCCATTAAAATTTCACTACATCGATATCGCCGATCTTAATAAGAAGGTTTTGAATGGGGTAAAAGGTGTATTCAAATTATCTTTTGCAACTCTGTTTCAAGTGGAAACAGAGTATCAAATGTTAAATAGTGGCGCGGCTTTAGGCTATGGTTGTGGTCCATTGCTTCTCAAAAGGCCAGGCGTCGGAAAACCAGGGCCAAAAAGTGTTGTGGCTATTCCAGGGTATTCGACCACAGCCTTTGCGCTATTAAAAAATTATTACCCGTTTATAAACAAAGTTGTTCCCTTACGTTTTGATGAGATTCCCAGACAAATGGTTGAGGGCAAGATCGACTATGGTTTAGTTATTCATGAAACGCGTTTTGTTTATCAGTCTATGGGTCTTGAACTAGTGTGTGACCTGGGTGAACTCTTTGAGCGTGATACCCAAGCTCCTATACCCCTGGGCGCAATAGCAATTCATCGATCACTTGTTGAGCTATCGGGTGAACTTGAAGAAGCTATTCGAGATTCCATACAGGATTCAAATAAAAAATTTCCTTTGGAGTTTTGTCAAAAATTTGCTCAAGAGATGAATCCACAGATTCTTCGTGAGCATGTAAAAACCTATGTAAACGATTTTTCGTTAAACTTAGGCCAAAGAGGCTTACTTGGGGTACAAAAATTGAGAGAGTTCTGCCAAACAGTCGTTTCTTGATTTTATTTAGAATTCGTATTCTCGAATTCACCCATATCAATTTTTATATCAAGTGGGTTCTCTCCGGTGTTAATTAATTGACGGGTTTTGGCATAGAAATCCGGGGTGAGATAATTCATCTTTCTAGAAATTTCAAACTCAGGTTTTCCTGAATCCTGGAGGCTTTTCACACAGCGAAAAGAATGTAATGCCATTTGGTGAGAAACATTTCTAATATTTATATTTAGACTTTGTTCAGAATGATTTATTTGTCCTCTGAAGACCTTGAAGTTGCTATGTGGTAACTCAAGAATTGGATTGCGATAACCCAGATTTTTTTCCACCATTTCATATGGTGCAAAAGAATCTAATGTCCATTCATCATAACCTTGAACTACTTGTTTTACTCTAAAGTATCCGATAGGGTTTCCTTTTGCATCTAGAGTAATACTACTTCGCTCCGATAAACCTTTTACAGCTTTTTCCCACTGGGCTTCAGAGGGTAAATCCATATCAAGTTTTTTACAGTAGGCTCTGGCATGATTCCACGTAACGTAGGCTACATCAGCTTTGGTAATTCCACCTGGAGATTTAAAGTTGTATCGTGGCTGAATTTTATTTTTCTTCGCAAAGTTTTCGAACTGTGAAGCTGTTACCAGATTACGATCTATTTCAAATCCATCTAAATATACCATTCGTTGGGGACTTGCTAAGGCAAGTTCAGAGTCTCCCATTATGAACATACCGAAAGGAATAATTATACTTGAGCTTGTTGTCCCCTCTTTCTCTTCGCTTACTGCCATTTCTCGAACACGTAGAGTCTCTAAAGATTTTACTTTTAGCAGTCGACTGCGCTCCTTTTCATCAAGTTTTTTCTGTCGATTCTGAATCTTATTGACGCTTCTCTTTGTAGAAAAGTTGAGCAGTTTATCTTTATCTTTATCTTTATCTGTACCGTAGACTAAAATCTTCATTTCTTCAGCGTTTATAGTTGAGAACTCAGAGGAGTCTATTGCGGGTGTATTTTCATCCCTAGCGCAGCGAAATCCAATATCTGGATGGAAATTTTCAGTTGCTTTGACATTTATGAACGAACCAACCTTAACTCCTTGAACTGACGACTTATAACTTCCACCATATACTTTATATTCACCCTTTGCTTTGAATTTTTTAATATGGTCATGTTTTTCTAATATTTCTAATGGCTGATCCGCATAATCTAATGTCCATTCAGCTACATTTCCGGCAAGTTGATAAACTCCTTCGTAAGTACTAAGTTCGTGAAAGGAAGCTACTGAACTAGTATTTAATGGTTTTTGAGAATGAGTGATAAAGGGAGCTTTTTGAAAACTTGGAAAATCGTTTCCAAACGGATAAAGCTGAGGAATCTGTCCTTGAGATACCCTGATAAATTCAATTAAGCGGGGTAGTCTTTTACCCTTAAAACGACAGTATAGATTGGCATCATACCAATCCATACCTGCTACTGGCTGTTCAGGATTAGAGAACCCCTCCAAGCTAAACGACAAGGGTTTATTTACGCCTGCTACACTCACAAAATCAGCATATTCATTGTTGGTAACCTCAAAGCGATCAAGATAGAATTGCGGTAGGTTGTACTTTACGGTACCAACGTATACATATCCAGCCTCAAACATAACCTCTTCCTGAGTAGCGTATAGGCTTTGTGTCAAGATTACTATGATAGTGAATACCCTTATCAATCTGAAACCTTTAACTTGTTGAAATCTTGCTTATGATCGCTGATGTAAAGAATTTGATGACCCGTATTTAATTTAAATTTATCATTCACTTGCAGTTGCCGGCCGTCATGCAGTATTCCTACTGTTCGGACATTATCCCATTGCTCCTCAACTTTTTCACAAAGTGTGCCCAGCGAGATATTCAATACATTGGCTGGCGCTGACTCAATGTAGAATTGGAATCCACGTTCATTTGTTAGTAGACTTTGTAGGATTGGATTAAGTCCTAAAGCGCTTACTCCTTGAACAATAAGACCTGCTGCTAACGACTCCAGTACAATCACTTCGTTAGCCCCCGAATCATACATAGTTTCTTCGTTTTCACGGTTGAGGCATTGAGCAATGAGAATTCCTTTAGTATTTTGCATACATTTACGAGCATTTAAGATTCGCATCAAACTGACCCCGTCATAGTCTGAGTTGTGCGTGTCGTCCGCAAGTACAATAACCTTACGAGCTTTTTTCACATTAGCCTTTTCTAATATTTGAGAATGAATTGGATTTCCTTTGATAAAATGAACTCTAAGCTTTTCAAGGGCTTCCGGATTCTCATTTATTCGATCGGTTACAAAAACGATTGGCATGGTTCCGAGCCGGTCATCAAGTTGAATTTCTTTTACGATTTCGAGAAGCTGTTGCTCACCCGGGTAACCTAAAATAACGATATGACTCTGTTCCTTCATACGGGATAATCCTCTCAATTTTTTTGACGTTTTCGTAATGTTATTTTGTACATTTTCAAGAAGAATAGCCAAAATAGCTATTCCTAATAGCATCGTTGGTATGCCTACTACAAATCGACCGAGGGTTGTCTGAGGAAAATAATCTCCATAGCCTACGGTTGTCATAGTAACTACTGACCACCATACCGAATCTAGATAACTCAAATTTTTTTGATGCGCACCTTCAATCAGATAAAATGCAGTACTGGAGCTTAAAATCATCATAATTACTAATGGAACTAAGGATATTTTGCTATTACTCATTAAATTCCGAAACTTGGATAGAATTACATGGAAATGCATATAGATTTTACTCCTTGTTAATCTTTCGGCTTTGAGTGATTCCCAATGGAGGGTTTGAGTTGGTAAACTGATGGAGGTTCTATGCAGCAAAATCGATTTAGGCGCTATCAACTAAATAAAAAAAGCTCCATTCAAGTTCGTAATGAACACCCTTGGGTCTTCACGGGCAATTTATCCAGCGCGGCTAACATTTATCGCTCAGGTCAGTGGCTTAAGCTATTTGATGGAGAAAATAAAGTTTTGGGCTATGGTATATATTCAAATGATGATCGTATAGGAATTCGTGTATTTCATTTCGGTGAGACTGTTCGTAATAGATTCTTTTTCAAGAAGTTGCGTGAGGTTGTACAAAAGAAAGAAAAATTAATTGCTGAAACAGATGGTATTAGGTGGCTCAATGGTGAAAGTGATGGTTTTCCTGGTATTACAGTAGATCAATACAGCAATTATTTGGTAATTCAGTACTATTCACCTTCCCTCTACGGTTTAGCAAGACTAGTTAGTTTTTTGATGAATTTTGTATTAGAACAAAGACCTTCCAATATTTTGGTAAAGTCAGCGACAAAAATTGGTCTTCAATCCGGTAAAGGACTCAAACCTCCTCGTTGGACGCGTGGCAAGGCTCCTAATGGACCTGTAACCGTTTTTGAGGGTAAACATCGATATTTTGTTGATTTGGAGACGGGACAAAAAGGTGGATTTTTTTTAGATTTACGAGGTGCAAGGCGGGTACTGGCCAGGCTCGATTTGACAGGTATGCGAGTATTAAATCTTTTCAGCTATACGGGCGCTTTCTCGATAGTAGCTTTACAGAGTGGAGCATCAGAAGTTATTTCCGTTGAACAGAGCAGACAAGCCCAAGAGATGCACCGCAAAAATTTGAGCTTAAACGGGTTTGACGATAAGAGAGATCGCTTAATTTGCTCGGACGTTTTTAGATTTTTGGCTAATCTAGAAGATAAAGACAAATTTGATCTCATTATCATCGATCCACCGTGCATGGCGAGCAAAATGACTCAAGTACCCATGGCGCTCAAAAAATTGGAGCAGTTACATTATTTGGCATTGACGCATCTGAATGAGGAAAGTTTATGGTTCAGTATTTCATGTACAGCCCGATTTTCTTATGAAGATATGGTTTCCTCAGTGGGCAAAGCTTCTAAATCAATTTTTGGTAAAGGAAGAACTCAGATTGCCGAAGTGATACGCGAGGAAGTCGATCATACGACAAGTAAATGTTTCCCAGAGGGGCGTTATCTTAATCAGGTGCTATTTGCTAATTTTAGATTGAAAACTACTGGTTGAACTGTCATGAGCAAGGGCTCAGATATCCTCAGTACACTTAGTATGAGCTTGGAAGCGTGAGTGTGGTTTTTTGTTATAATTCGGCTCTCGACCTTCGAAGGCGGCCAGCCCCTCTTCGATAAGATCCCGAAGATCTGCAAAATACCGTCTAGAGTGATGAACAAGATTCAGCTTTTTGACGCCTGCTCTACGAGCTAACAACCCCGAAAGATAAGACGTACAATGGTGATGTCGCTTTGCGAAATCCCAATCTACATGCCTGAAAAATGATTCAATATAAAGTTCATCAAGATTCTTAAACAAAATTGCTAGTTTTTCATGATTTTGTCCACCTCCTAGGTGGTCCATTGCATAGCCTAGACTAAATCCTTCGGTTTCCTTCAAACAATGGAAAAGAGCGGCGGCCGGTATGGTCTGGTTTGCGTCAACTTGTATTAAGACATCAGGAATTTTTTTACGAAAAGCTTCTTTCAAGGATTCAATCCAAGGTCCAGGTTTATAAGGAATAGCGGTCATATTGATGCGAGTATTTTCCTGCATTCTGTAAGCAATGGAGTCAATTTTATGATCTAAAACGCAGAAACGCACTGAGATGCTACCATTCTGAAATATTAAGTCGTTACGCTCACGTCTTATATATCGAATACGCCAATCTGGGGGCGATAGTCTAAAAACTTTGTAAACACCATCGCGTTGTACTTCTCGAACTTCAAAGTACGAGCCATTGCGTCCGATAAGATTCCAAGTGTAGGCCTTTAATTTGCCTTGCACATTGTCTACAATACCCTTTGGACCGGTTACTATCAACGTATTTCTTGAACCCGCTCGATTTCGTAAAATAGCATCAAAGTTAACAAAATGATCTACATGGGTGTGGCTTGTAAATACTGCTTTAGTCCGCATAACGTCACTGATTTGCAGATTCGAGGCCACTCCACAATCAAATAGATAGCTGTAGGGATGGTTGTCAGGCGTTGCCATGACACAAATGTCTTCGGTGATTTTACTTTTTAGCTCGCTACGAATCAAAAGAATTACCTGACTTTACAGAATTCTGAATTTTATCCTAATTCATAATGCTTTGGAAGTGACAGTACTGACTTCTCAGGTTACAATGTAACTTTTCACTCAAATTGCCGCATTAAATCTTTGGAGAAACAGCTATGGAGCTGACAGAAAATAACCAGGAATTATACAAGATACGCCACTCTCTAGCCCACATATTGGCTCAAGCTGTACTACAAATTCAGCCAAATGCTGAATTAGGTTTCGGACCTCCTATCGATACAGGATTCTATTACGACTTCCGACTGACAAATCCTATTGGACCAGATGATTTAAGGGATATTGAAAAGCGGATGAAGAAAATTATTAAATCTAACCAGAAATTTGAAATGTTTGAAAAGAGTAATATCGAGACCGTAGATTATCTTAAAGAACACAATCAGCCCCTGAAGGCTGAGTATGCTAGAGAGTTGGGTGAGAGATTTGATAATCTTTCCTTTTATCAGAATGGTCCTTTTATAGATATGTGCCGGGGACCTCATGTCGAAACAACACGCAAGATACCAAAAGGCTGTTTTAAGCTTGATTCAATTGCAGGCTCCTATTGGCGTGGGGATTCTAATCAGCCAATGCTACTAAGAATTTATGGTTTAGCTTTTGAATCCAAGGACGAACTGAGTCAATTTGTAGAAGAACGTCGACTGGCCCAAGAGCGGGATCATCGCAAATTAGGTCGTGAATTAGATTTGTATGTTATGGATGATGAGGTTGGCCAAGGTCTTCCCTTATGGCTACCAAATGGAACAGTTCTCAGAGAGGAATTAGAAGCCCTCGCCAAAGATATGGAGTTCCAACAAGGTTATCATAGGGTAGCGACACCTCACATAACAAAAGAAAATTTATATTACACGTCTGGCCATCTTCCGTACTATAAAGATACGATGTATGCTCCGATTGAAATTGATGGCGATAACTACTATCTAAAGCCGATGAATTGCCCGCACCATCACAAGATTTTTGATTCTCGATTGCGCAGTTATAGAGAACTACCCTTGCGTTTAGCTGAGTATGGTACATGCTATCGATATGAACACTCAGGGAGTCTTTCGGGATTACTGAGGGTTCGTGCTCTAGCAATGAATGATGCTCATATTTACTGCACCGAAGAACAAGTCCGAGATGAGTTTAAAGCTGTTCTGCAAATGCATAAAGATTATTATGAAAAATTTCGTATTACTAAATATTGGACTCGTTTGAGTCTACACGCCTCAGACGGCGAGAAGTTTATTGAGGCGGGTGATCGTTGGGAGTTCGCAGAGGGAATAGTGCGTGAATGTTTAGAAGATTTAGAAATTCCTTTCACTTCAGAAAGAGGAGAAGCCGCCTTTTACGGACCTAAAGTTGATTTTCAGATTCGAAATGTAATTGGTAGGGAAGAAACAGCTTCCACTAACCAGCTTGATTTTCTTGTTGCTTCCAGGTTTGGTCTCAAATATAAGGGGGAGGACGGTAAAGAGCACGAGCCATACATCATTCATCGAGCTCCTCTAGGGACTCACGAGCGTTTTATAGCTTTTTTGATTGAGCACTTTGGGGGAGCTTTTCCAACCTGGATGGCTCCAGTGCAGGTTCGTTTGATTCCTGTGGCTGAAGCCTTCGTAGATTACGCGTGTGAAATTAAACGAATCCTACATACACAAGGATTTCGAGTGCAACTGGATGATTCAAATGATTCCTTTGGAAAGAAGATAAGGAATGCTGTGATTAAAAAGATTCCGAATATTCTCATTCTAGGTGAAAAGGAGCAGCAATCGCGCTCCATTACTTGGCGTCGCTATTGTAAAAAAGAACAGGTTTCGATGGTTCTCGATGAATACATTGGTTTACTGCAGAAGATGCGTGACCAGCGCTTTATGGATAATTTTGAAGACTTGACTCTACCTCGAGATTAATGCTCTTTCAAACAGTTTGCGTAACGATGATGGAGTGTTATACTGACGTTCAGCAGAGGGATGTAACCCATACTTTAACTTTATTTACCCCCCAAATACGATTATGGCAAAATATTTAATTACTGGAATAACTGGTTTCGCTGGTGCTCACATGGTCAACCTCCTCCACAAGGAGGGCCACGAGGTTTATGGCTTAGTCCGTCGAACGAATGGCATGGAGAGTGACATTCGAGATGTTGTGAATGATAAAGCGTATGAAGCTATCACTTTCGTTTATGCTGATTTAACAAATTATCGTTCACTAAGAACCGTGTTTGAGACACATCAATTTGATGGAGTATTTCATTTAGCTGCACAATCGCATCCACCAACCAGTTTCAAAGATCCCATTGGAACCATGGAAACTAATGTAATGGGTAGTGCTAACCTCATTCAAGTAATTATAGACCATCAAGAGGCCTGTAAGCTTATGTTTTGCTCGACTTCAGAGGTTTACGGAAATGTTGGACAAGATGGTCGTAAAATTCATTGGGAAGACCATATTGTCCCTTCAAATCCATACGGAGCATCTAAAGCAGCCACTGACGTTTATTTACAGGAGCGAATGAATAACGGATTTATAAAAGGTTTTATAACTCGTGCATTCTCCCATACAGGTCCTCGTAGAGGCCGTATCTTCTCGATTTCTTCAGATGCATACCAGATTGCCAGAATGATGAAGGGTTTACAAGAACCGGTACTGAAAGTTGGCAACCTTTCTACGACCCGAGTGGTAATGGACGTTCGCGATACAGTGCGCGCTTATTATCTGGCAATGATTCACCCAGAAGTCACCAATCATGTGTTTAATATTTGTGGCGACACCCCACGCAAGATGCAGTATTTCACTGATAAGTTGATCGAACTCTCAGGTCTTGAGCACGTTGAACAAAAGATTCATGAACCTTTCTGGAGACCACATGAAATCTACTATCAACACGGTGATTCAACCAATTTAGTAGAGATGACGGGATTCAAGGAAGAGTACGACATCGATACGACCCTAGGCGATTTACTTAAGTATTGGTACGACAAAATCTCGGAGTAGTTAACGCATTCGAATTTGAAGATTTATGTAGGCTGAAATTCGGCAACAATTTACCCGTGCGTTATCAATTACTTTTATAAAGCGCGAGAGCGAAAAGTGCCCAACCAGCCAACAAACTCAAGCCGCCAAAGGGTGTAATAGCTCCTAGCCAACGCACACCACTTAGAGCTAGAATATACAAAGACCCACTAAATATTAGGATTCCGATAATCAATGCCCAACCCGACCACAAAAACCAATGCGTGTTGCCGAAAAATTTAAAGCTTAGAGCCACAATGGCCAGACCCAGGCAATGGAGCATGTGATAAAGTACGGCTGTGTTCCATATATCTAGCATTTCTTGGGATATTTTTTGTTTCAGACCATGAGCGCCGAAAGCTCCAAGGGCAACACCGAGGAACATCCCTAATGCGCTTATAATGAGAAATTGTTTGACCATATTATCCTCCTAATAGATTAATAGAATGCCACTAAAAGCGAGAAGTCCAACTAGCATGACGGTAATACAATAGCCCATGATCTGACTTGCTCGTAAACCTGTAATACCAAGCAAAGCTAGTGCCCAGAAAGGCTGCAAGAGATTTGTCCATTGATCCCCGTAGCAGAATGCTAAAATTGTTTTGGATAAATCGCCATCTAATTGATGAATTATTTCTACCATTATGGGTCCCTGAACCGCCCATTGACCTCCTCCAGAGGGTACGAAAATGTTTAATATCCCAGCACTAAAAAAAGTGAGTAGCGGTAAGGAAGCTTTACTAGCAGTCGTAACGACGGCGTTTACTGTCATGGCTGCTAATCCACTTGATTTCATCATGCTCATGATACCGGCATATAGTGGAAATTGAAGTATTATACCTGAGCAAGCTTGAACTCCAGAATGAATAGCTCTCACGTAACGAATAGGTGTGCCGTGAAATAAAATCCCAAGACTAAGAAAGAGTAGATTTACATTATTGAGGTTGAGAAACCTCTGCCATCCTGATTTCTGAATTAACAGACCAACCGTGATCATTCCAGCGGTACCAATTACAAAAGACAGTATTTTAGAATTCTCGAGTGTATCTGCTAAATTTTTTTCACTGGACGGATCAGATGATTTTTCGGGCATATTTTCAAGTTGCGGAAGTATAGTATCGATACCAATCATTTGGTTTTCATTCTTAGGTGACATTAAATAAAACAATACTGGTAAGCCAACAATCAGTAGTGTACTGACTAAAATATTGAGCGGGTGGAATAAAGTCAGAGATGGGTCAATAATACCGATTTTAGATTCAAGGAAATGGCCTGCTTGATTAAGGGTCAAAGGAGCTGAGCCACTAAGACCACCATGCCAAACAGCAAGTCCCATATAACCGGCAGCACCGAGTAAAGGATAATGAACTTTCAAGCCTCTCAAGTGGCATGCTTTAGCTACTTCTTTTGCTAATAAAGCGCCCACTACGATGGCTAGCCCCCAATTGATGAAACCGCTGAGAACTGAAACTAGGCACACCATAGCAGCGGCAGATGAGGCAGTGCGAGGTATATTAGAAAGAATTTTAATTAAAAAAATTATAGGTTTACTACTGGCTAACGCAAAACCGGTTACTAGTACTAGACACATTTGCATAGAAAACTTTAATAGATTCCACAGTCCAGCTTCCCAAAATCCGAGAATTTGTACAGCATTGTAGGGCGTAGCCCATAGAGCTAGTCCGTAAGTTAGTAAGCTTAGTAATATTGCAAAAATAAAGGGATCGGGCATAAAGCGTTCCGCTTTATCGCACATGTAACGTCCGAGTGCTTCCATAAAAACCTCCGACCCAGTTCCCTTAGTGTTTTACTTTAAGGCTAGCACGAATTGCCTTAATCACATCTTCCAATTGATCAGCTTCTTTGGAGGCGCGGTAGATGAGTAAGGCGCCCTGCAGCGAGCTGAAAATCTGACGAGCCATGTGACGTGGCTCCTCCTTGAAATGGAATTGCCTGGAATTTCGACCTTGTCTAAGGAGTTCAGATAGCCAATTTTGATGCCATTTATAGAACTCTTTGCATAGTTTTCGAACTTCTGGGGGCAATATTTGGAACTCTCCAAGTAATGCACCGCTCAAACAAACTAATTTCTCTGTTTTAGCAAAGTGACGATAAGGATTGAAGTAGAACTCTAAACAGTCCCATGCTCCCTGACTGGAGTCTTTAGCAATATCCTGCATCGCCCGAATGAATTGACGGTGGTACCTATCAATAACCACCGCAGCAAGATCGGCTTTAGATGGGAAATGGTGGACAATACTTGGCTTTTTGATTCCAACACGAGTTGCAATTTCCTGGAAAGTCATTTCAGCATAGCCACGGGTTTGAATTAAATCCTGGGCCTCATCAAGAATTTTTTTACGTGTTTCGTTCATGTGACTTATTCTAACCTACGTTAGAGTCCAAAGCTATTCGATTTTTGCTAACAGAGAGTCAAATATTTCAATACTGAGATTAGACTCTATGTATTGGGCACCCTGTGTTTGCAGTTCTTCCGGACTGTGATTACCTGTACACACGGCTAAAACTTCAATATTATTCTTCAAAGCCGCTTCCACATCGTAAATAGAATCCCCTACCAAAAGTACGTTATTCGGTGCAATATTGTATTTTTCGTGGGCATAGTCGAGAGCGATTTTAACCATACGAGGTCGCTCACTATGGTCACTTGCGAAGGCACCGAATGTAAAGTAGGTGTCTAATTTGTGCCGCATCAATTTTTGCCAACCAATAGGTTCTAGATTGCCAGTTACGAGGCCTAATAAAACGCCTTTTTCGTGGAGATATTTAACACATTCTTCGCTCTTTGCTAATAAACGACTCGTTAAATCAGGCCCGATCTTTAAAAAATGACGGACTATGCCGTCTAGAAAAGAGGGCAATCCCGCTTCTACCCTAGAATGTTCGACTCCATGTACTTTAAGAAATTCTCGGGCTATGTTTGGATCAGTTCGCCCGTGTACAGGTATTCCACGCATACTACCTTGAATTCGGAAATGTTCCTGCATGGACAGTTGAAATGCTTCCTTATGAGTTTGTGATCCGATCAAAAGTGTAGAATCAATATCAAACAAAATCAATTGAGTATAATTAGCTTTATTCGCAGACAATACCTCAGGCAGTTTCCATTTCTCATTATATTTCACCAGATTGTGAATTCTTTTCACTGCAGAAACTTCTAGCGGCCCGTATAAATGTGGAAATAGCTCTCCCGTTCCCTCACTATCTTCATTTCTCCATTTTGCCGAGCATAACTCGGGGTCTACCTCCAAAAGGAGTAGTTCTTGGAAATCTTGGTAGAAAAGGTTCGCCACTCGTTCTATTTGATTGAGCTGGCTGAAATGAATAAATTTTTCACTTTCGAGACTACCTGCTTTATATAAACCTTGCTCGCAGGCCTTTCGCCACTCGTCTGGTTTCAGCATATGATAAACACGTCGCATGACCCGAGTTTATCATAGCAGGCTTTGCGCTTGAAATTTATTGGCAATATTCTAGTCACTGGTTAAACTAAATTCTGTATATGAAAAAAATTAGAATTATCATTTTTATGCTATTGAGCCTGATTATTCTTGGCTTCCTTGCGAGTATCTCAATTTGGCCTCCGATTAATGATGTTGAGACCGGCAAAACCCCTGAATATCCCCAAATTCAACCGATAGTATTCAACACCAACGCACTAACAACATTTTGGACAGCTGCTCGGACTGCTAAAACCATGCCGTTGTGGACATTGACTTCTGTTCAGCAAAAAGATTTAAGAATAAGAGCAGAGGCGAGTACTTCGACAATAGGTTTTGTAGACCTTGTAGATATTTATATTACTGCGAGCGATAAAGGTTCCAGTGTTAACGTACGAAGTCGCTCACAGGTTGGTAAAAGTGATTTTGGCGTTAATGCTCGCCGTGTAGAGGCTTACTTAAGGCGACTCAAGACAAATATGGAAATTGTAGCGATGCATCAGAGGCAAAGATGAGGCTGATTTATACTAATAGCTCGCCTTATGCACGTAAGGTAAGGGCGTGCATCCGTCAATTTCAGTGGTCAGAAATCGAAGAGGTAATGCTTCATCCCTTCGAAAACGAGGACCTAGTGCGAAGATCGAATCCATTGGGTAAAGTGCCTGTTCTAGAGCATCGTGGACAGCAACTAATGGATTCTGAGTTAATCATTAGGTTTCTAAAAGGTTTTTTTGGGCATCCGAATGAGTTTTCTCTGCAGGAATTAAAATGCTTGGCACTATGTCAGGGTTTGATGGATGCTGCAGTAAATTTACGAGTCGATTCTGTTCGTAAAATTCAAGCCGACTGGTGGACTCAACGTCTCAAATGTAGCATTACTGCAACTTTGGATGAACTACAACGCCAGTGCACTGAGACACTATTAGAGAGATTTGATAGTCATCTTGTAATAAGTTTGGTATGTGCCATTGAATATTTAGATTTCCGGCACTCAGATTGGGTAGATCAGAATGATTGGTATGCTCTGAATCAATTAGCCAAGAAATATTCCCAGGTCGGCTGCTTAAGAGAGATTCCGTTTACTTAGTTTTTCACTTTTTAAAGTGATCTATAAGTGAGGGGGAATTTTCCCTTGATTGTTCATTTTGTTGTGAATCTAAGCTAGAAATACCAAGGCCTAAAAGTCTAACTTTGCGATGTTTGTACGTTGGTTGAACTTCGTTAAGTTTTTTGAGTGCTAGACTTTGAATTTGTTTGCGATCTTCTAGATTGTAGTCACAGGTATATGAACGAGTGATCTGTTCGAAGTTCGAAAATTTTATTTTGAGCACAATAGTCTTACCTTTAATTCCTTTTTTACGCATTCGTCGCAATAATTCCTCTGCTAAATGAGCGAGTTCTTTATGCATTTCTTCACCAAAACTTAAGTCAGTGCCATAAGTACGCTCAACACTGATTGATTTACGCTTGGAATTAACTTTGACTTCTTTATCAATCCGAGCCCTAATTGCGCTATGTAAAAAGGTACCCATATTTCCGAACTTGAGTCCTAGTTCTACGCGATTAAACGGTAATAGGTCTCTTCCGTATTCTATATTCTGCTCTTTAAGCTTTTGTTCAAAGACTTTGCCCACACCTGGAATTCGTCTTAGCTTCAAATTCAACATATACTCAACAGCATTTTCAGGTGTGATTATGGTGAGTCCATCAGGCTTATTTTCATCTGAGGCTAACTTTGAAAGCATTTTTGTGAAAGAAACCCCTGCTGAACAGGTTAATTGTGTTTCATTAAAGATCTGCGACTTTATTTCTTTCGCAATCCAAGTAGCTGAAGGGTTATTTGTTTTATTTTTAGTTACATCCAGCCAGGCCTCATCCAATGAAATAGCTTGAATTAAGTTGGTGTACTGTTTGAAGATCTGATGAATTTCATGACTGACCTCGTGATATAACCCAAAGCGTGGTTTCACGAAGACTGCCTGAGGACATAATTGATAGGCTCTAGCACATGGCATGGCGGAATGTATTCCAAATTTGCGTGCTTCGTAGTTCGCAGCACAGACAACGCCTCGCGATTGCGGATTTCCTCCAACTATCAAAGGACGATTTTTATATTGGGGGCGTTCCCGCATCTCTACGGAAGCATAGAATGCGTCCATATCGACATGAATTATTTTTCGTCGAGCTATGGGTAAATCGATCTTGTAATGCACAGTCCCAGTTTAACTAAAAGTGTTCTTTGATTGCACCTGTGGCACGCTTTCGTTAAGCTTTGCAATTATGAGAAAGCTAGTTTGTTTATTATCATTTCACTTGATTCTTCTACAATCAAGTTTTGCCACTACTGTCTTGAACGCTTACTGTATGGCTCATTTTGGGCCCGAAAATGGCTGGCATTCACTTCTGGTGCCGGGATTTATACTCTCGATAATAGCCTTAACCTATAGTTTAAAGTTTCATTTAGGTTCTAATTTAGGTTGGATTGCTTCTTTTACTTTTAGTATTTGGAGCCAATTACCCTGCCTTTTTTTGGGTTTTTTACTGTATGGACTTTTCATGGAATTTCAGCTTCAACTTTTAGCAAGCATAATGTTTTTATATTTTTTTCGACGTTGTGCGATAGTGTTGGGCTCTAAACAGCCTCTTGAAACCCCCTTGTTAATATTGCTTTGGCTCCAGGTATGGCTAACCCAAGACTCGCTGAATGCATATACAAGTGGTGTTACAGAGCAGGCTCTCGCTGTTGTGCCTGAGTTGGCAGTTTTTATGTGGCTAGGTTTAGGCTCATTACTTTCGGTGATTGTATCAATGGCATCCTTTAAAAAGAGTTTACCTTCAACACCAGATATTTTACTCTACAAAAGTCTCATTCTTCAGCAGATAATTCTATGGCTCGGTTTGGCTGGTTTGCACTCGCTAGATCGTCAGAATCCTGTTTGGATGCTGTTAACACAGTGGA
The DNA here is from genome assembly GCA_964603885.1 of uncultured bacterium. Lineage (GTDB taxonomy): Bacteria > Muiribacteriota > UBA6191 > UBA6191 > UBA6191 > JAYZAC01. Next base: position 4,067 of record CAZRWM010000010.1, on the reverse strand, counting down.
GTTAACTATGAAAGTTACTATATATCACAATCCTCGATGTACTAAATCACGACAGGCGCTCAAATTAATAGAAGAATCAAGGTCACATGAGCCGCATATAAAATTATATTTAAAGCACGGTCTCACTCGTGAGGAAGTTTTGGATATGCAGACAAAACTGGGCTGTACTATCCTAGAGATGATGCGACTAAAAGAAGCTGAATTTAAGGGTCTGGGTCTCAGCGAAAAGAGTAATGAGGAGCAATTATTAGAGGGTTTACTGGAGTGCCCAAAATTATTAGAAAGACCTGTGCTTATAGCTAACGATCAAGCGGTAATTGGACGTCCTCTTGAAAAAGCAGAAGAGTTCGTGAAAAAGTTATGAGTAATCAGCGAGGCAGAAATAATAAATCGCTTTTACTTCTTAGAATATCATTATATTTCATTGTTGTAGGTTTTATAGGTTTTCTTTTTGCACCTGAAGGTGGAATCCTGACCCCTAAAAGATTTTCTGATGAAGCACTTTCAGAAAAGTTTGCAAAGAAACCACCGGTACCCAAAATGGTCATACCATGGAATCCAGATTTGAAAATTTATGACAGCGCGGATATTGAATATGATCGCCGTAGGAAAATAAAGGTACATACAACTTCGCAACAGCCTTTTACTGGTCGTTACAGAAAATATAACGGGAATAAAGAGATCGAATATAAAGATGGTAAGTACCACGGTATATATAAGCAAAATTATGATGATGGTTATCTAAGAAGTCTGATCTGGTATACGGAAGCTGTTGAGCAGAGACGTCAAGTTTTTCATAGAAACGGCAATTTATGGCAAGACGTCAATTACAAAGATGTGGAGATGCAAATTAGAGGTAAGAAACGTAAGGTTAAATTGGCGGATTTTAAGACTTTTTATCAGAACGGAAATCCTCACTCAAGTGGCAGTAAAATAGGTAGTTACGCAAGGCATGGGTTAATTAAGCGCTATCATAAAGACGGTACGTTATTCAGTGAGACTGTTTGGGACAGGGGAAGCCTTGTTGAAACTATAAAAATTAAAGCGAAGGATGCCTCATTTCCACCAATTATTACTAATTCGATTGGCATGGAGTTTATGTTGATTCCGTCTGGTTCTTTTATAATGGGTAATGATAACGGACATGAACTTGAAAGGCCTGCTCATACTGTTAATATTAAAAATTATTTTTATCTTAGTAAGTATGAGCTTACCGTTGGTCAGGTGGACAAAATTTTAAATATTGGACTACGCCAGGAAGCAGATAATTTACCTGCTCTGGATATTAGTGCATGGGACGTTACAAGGTACCTAAATACTATCGAGGCTTGTGAAGAATGCTATCGTCTTCCTACCGAAGCGGAATGGGAATATGCCGCACGAGCTGGAACCACCAGTAAATATTATTGGGGTAATGAAATGAATGGTGATTACGCCTGGTATTCTGAAAACTCCGATCAAATGCGCCAGCCTGTGGGACTAAAGAAACCTAATAATTGGGGACTGTATGACATGATAGGTAATGTGTGGGAACCGACCTTAAGGCGCCCAAGAAATCCGAAAATGTTAAAAGAGCAGCTAGAATCAGGTTATTCTAGATCCGGTAATCCTGAGTATCTAAGTAAAATATTATTAGATGATAATTTAGATAAACAATGGACAGCTCGAGTAAGAAGAGGCGGTTCTTTTGGAACCCCGGCTGATCACAGTACGGTTTCAAGACGTTACAAAAGTATTTATATTGCTGCTGGTCGTAGAACTGGACTCAGACTACTTCTAACTACTGACTACTAATAGGACTCTAGATTTAAAGCTATTGTATATTTGAGGAAAGAACTTCAAATTAATTGATGAGTGCAATTGTCGGGACTACATTAAAAGAGTTCTCTTTAGTTCTTGTGCTAATAAATAGCCACTCGTATATGCTCCTTCTAGCCCACCACCTCTTGCCCAGTCGCCACAAGTAGCGAGTCGAAGATTTTGGTCTATGTAAAAACCTTCATCAGAACTATTACTCACAGTGGCGTATGGCCATCGATCAAGTGCTAAAGACGAATATTCTGTGAGATTTAGATCAAGATCACCCAAGGCTTTCAGCATTAAGTTTATAATTTTATCCTGCGATTCATCAAAATGTCTTTTAGCAAACTTTGTGGTACTGTGAAGTACCATACAATGCAATTCATTTTTAATTAGTTTAGTCGATTCAATATACATCCAATCAATCACTGAATTTTTAACTTTAGCAGCTTGGTATTTCAGTTTTGGAGCTTCATCAAACATTAAACAAAGTCCAAACATGGGGTTCATTTGAATGGCTTGTAAATCTGATATGAAGTTACAGCTCTGAGGAATCATTTTTAGACTCAAAGGTGCGGGCATAGCCAATATTAAATAATCAAAATTTTCAGGAAAGTTCCGGTTATTGCAGCTAAGAGTCCAACGGGTATCGTAAGTAATTGAATCTATGTTTACGTTACAACGAATATCCAGCTCTTCTTGCAGAGGCTGTAGTAAACTATTCATATTTGGAAGAGCTCTGTAGTGAGGCTCAAACCAGTCGCGCTTATAAGCTTTTTTGGAATCACCAATAGTCATTACCCTAGGATTCCATTGGATAATTTTATTATTTTGTAGCATTGGTTTGATAAATTTCTTAAATACAGGTTTTCTGGCTGTAAAGTACTGACTTGCACTATCACAGTCGTAGTCATTTAGTTTAAGCATTCTTAATCTACCACCGATCTGGGGGTTTTTCTCAAACACTGTGGTTTCAGCTAGGCCCTCAATTTCTCGGGCTAAGCTCAGTCCAGCTAGTCCTGCTCCGATGACTCCAATTTTTGTATAGGTCCCCATGTGTTGTTGTTTTACTATTACCCTGACCCTATTATTTGACATAATAGGCTTTATCTATTTCAGCGAGAACCGCTACCTCTTCTGCGTCCTGGGAAATGAAATTTTCTATTATCATATTTACGCAAAAGAGTATGATATTTTTGCATTAGACGAATATATTCTACAGGACTGTGACAAATTATTGGTGATTCAAGATTGTCAAAAATATTCGGTTTTTGAAGTTCTGATAAGAGTAGAGCTAAACCGTTTATCGTATTACTCAGCTTAATCTTTGATTGAGCTGCTATCACAATTTCGAGTCGACTCATTTGGTTTTCAGATCTCTCGATCATATTATCGTGTGTAGAGTCAGGATAAAAAAACTGGCCGGAGTCACTAAGCTTCAAGTTTCCCCCCACATGCTTATAACTGACATTATTAAGAGGTAACAGGGACAGTACATCTGAATCATGGCTCACTCGAATAATAGGTAAATCATTTAGTTGTAGAGCGCCCTTTGCGTCTGTAATTTTTGGTTGTCCGAAAGTAGTAATCTCCCGAATTTCATGACCTGTATTTTTGAGCATTTTAGCCAAAGGTACTGCAACTGCTCCACCCAATGCATGTCCAATAATTGTAAAGGGAAGAGAGACGGCAAATTTTTTATGTTTTTCAAGAATACTCCTGAAGCCTTCGTGCTCATAAACTTCCACTGTAAGAGATTCAATACCCTTGTGAATGCCTATATCATCAAGAAACTTCTTTGATAGTTCGTCATGAAAGTTATACTTCCATTCATTTCCGAATTGTGCATGCTTAATAATCAAGTAACGGACAGATTTATCTATGAAGCTGAAGAACTCTAATCTCGATTTAGTGAAATAAATTTCAGGTTTAGATTTACCAGTTGAATGTAGTGCTTTTGCTTGAATTATCAGACGAGTAAGACGTTTTCGATCTACGATAGTCTCTACTTCTCTCTGCTTAGATGATGAATGAGATTTCAGAATGTTTTGAACGAAACCTTCCCAATGATAGTCAACCGCTCCGATACTTGAGTTGCTCATAAGAATCAAAAAAATATAGAGAAAAATAACGATTAATTTCACGACTGTAATCTTAAGAAAAATTGACCATAATGCCTATGTTTAATCTGAAAATTTTAAGTTGATGATCATTTGATTATTCATATCGTAAGGCTTCAATGGGGTCTAGGGCAGCGGCTTTTTTTG
>CAZRWM010000009.1:0-38980 GCA_964603885.1 uncultured bacterium | reverse complement strand
CTTTTCCTGCGGAGAGACTGAACCGTTCTTTAAAATTTCATACAGCAGGGTTTTAAGTACAATTTTACTAAGTTTCTGCTTTGTATTTTGATCCATATATCCTAAACTTAGTTTTCCTTCGAAAGCGCCTGAATGGAAAGTAGAAAGCTGAGGGCTTGATTACTTATGTATCCCTTCTCTAAAAGAATGTCTCCCAATTTACGACTAATTTGATATTCATGAAAATGCTGTTCCTGTGCCTTCAAACATTCTTTCAGTTGCCTCTTATCTATGAATGCAAACTTCAATGCAATAGAACCCAAAAGATAGCTTTTTCGACAAAATAGCAAATGTTTTTGGAGATCTAAACATCTCTTTAATTGAGAATGATTTACAAAGCCCAGCTCGTACAAGACAGCTCCTAACTTTGTTCCTGGGTCCCTACTCTGAACATCTAATCCGAGCTGTAATTGTTGGTCATCAATAAGCCCTTGGCTAAGCAAGATACCACCTAACTTAAAGTTTTCTTTTTGCATTTCATAATAATCATCAACTTCGTGATGGAGAACGCCCACAAGATTTTCTTCCAGGAATTCTAATTCGAAAGCTTCACGTTCATTTATTCGCAATCTCTTTCGTTGTATTTCAAGAAATCTGCGTTCATCGGGCTTCACCTGCTGGTCAGCGTATACAATTTGGAGGTACGCGAGATATTCGCTGAATAACTTATTTCGCTCTATGATCAATTCATGCCCATCAATACTGACACCAAATTCCTCTTTACATTGGATTATCAAAGGATTTTTAAAGTCAATTAGACTTATTTGTACCAAGGTTTTACACAAATTATCCGTGTCTTTTAACTTCATAAAGCTCAAGGCTTTTTCTGTCCAGCACAACAGTTCAATTTCCCAAACCTCGGTACTTCTTATTTCCATATTTCGAGCATGTTCTTGCAATGTAAATCTTTCCATTGCTTCTATCTCTAATTCGTCTGATAGGCTTAGAAATAACTGCTTGTAAGATTCTAGATTATTTTGGTGGTGAGTGTCTTCATGTATCTCTAGTTCCGATTTAATTCGCTTTTCAATAATTCGTAGTCGATCAAGGGGCAAATTGAAAACTTTTTGCATGATTTTAATCGCCTGTTCTTCTTGTTCGTCAACAACCCCATCTTTGTAGTAATGCAATAATTTGTGGTAATACATTCTCTCGTTCGCATTTTCAAAACTATATTCCTCCGACATATCATGAAGGAATACAAAGTCCTCTACGAATCGTTGCTCTTGCTTGATTACCCCTTTTGGTAGATTCATATATTCGATAGTAGTACCGTGGAATTTTTGAAAGAATAGTAACTTAGCCTGCACCTCATCACTTTCATAAACTGATGGAGAAACAATAATTGGAGATAGACATAGTACGGATTCGAATAAATTTTCATCATCAGTTGATATATCTCTCATCAGAAAAACTGATCCAATTTTTATATCCTTTGCGATTGTTAGAGAAAAAGGTAAAACACTTCCTCCATAGTGCGCTCTGAAAAAATAATCAAATGAGTCATCAACTGATATAAATGACTGTAAACTACAAAGTTTGTAATTGAGGATATCGGTGCATTCCTCTATGAGTATGGCTAAGCCAGCCTCCATAAAATTACAAGATTTATGAACTAGATGTGGAGATTTGCTGATTTCTCGCTCCGTGGATTGAGTTATAAATTTGTCTAAGATCAAAATTAGTTCTATTAAGTTGCTAGGAGATTGATAGTTCGATATCAGCCCTCTAGACAGATCGTCCATTTTCTTTCGAGTAGTTTTATGAAGACCTGCAAATGACCACTTCTTAAAATTAGTTCCTAGGGACTTCACTAAATCCTGTGCTGAATCACCTACCTTTAATTCCGTGAGATTACACAATGCAAATTCCAACCAAAGACACTTATCAGGAGAACGGAGCTTTTGTAATTGATTATTGATAGATAATTTTTTTTTGGAATCGTATTGAATTAGTAGTGAGAGCTTAATGGCTGCTTTATATCTTACAACACAATCAAATAATTCCAGTTGTAACCGAAATACGTTTGCATAGTTTGCCAAAAGTTTTGATTCTTTTATTTGTACTATAAGATCGCTTAAAAACGGGGGAAAGTCTCTTACACTTTCAAGGGAATTTATTCTCATACGCTACAACTCCGACTACCTGCCATCATTGGAGGCTATTATAACCTAATTTACTCCAATTAACCGCAATCTAACCTAGTACAAGAAACCCTTAACCAGCTATTTAAGAACTTTATGATCTCAAGAGGTAAAATCTTTGACCAAGTGCTTTTGCAGTAAATGTCCAATTAATTGCAACTATTCCAGCAGTAGCAACAAAAACATAGGCAATTAAATTCGTCATGGATAGTAAATTCATTGTAGTGTCTAAGATGATTTTAAAGACTGAAGATGAAGCCGCGCCCAGTTTAAATAGAGGACCCTCAATTATCGGTTTATAACCTATATTTACATTTTCACCCAATGGGACATACATAATTTCCTTAGCGGTATTATGTACTGAATAATCTAAAGCTAGAGTTATAACTTTCAAAATAAATATTTCCGTTAAACTGACTGATGTAAACATCAATAAAAAGACTAGGACATAGGTTATAGGCAGGCACATAATTAGAGGTGTAATTCCAATTTTTGTTACGATATTAAGTTTACAAATTAGAAGAATACCCAGACTGATAATGTTTTGATAAGTCCATATTTTGGAGTTAAACAGTGCTACCTCACGCTTTATTGCTCTTCTATATTTTTCATATTCAAAATCAAATTTATCTTTAACTAGAGTTATATTCAGTTCATCAGTTAAAGCATAAAAAGACTCATTTCTTTGCTTATTATTCAAGTTTTTATAACTGAAAATAAAATTGAAGAATAAGGGACTCATTTGACCCGATTCTTTATTGTGGGTAATTTGTTGATTGATACCCCAAAAATGATCCCGATACAACTTGATTGAAATTTCTCGCTCTACTACAGTGTCGCTTTGTAAATCAAAAACTCCTCGAGAAAAAGTCAAACTTAGGATTATGACTGCCAAACAGGCTAGATACGGATTCTTAAAAAGATCTAGAATCATTTTGAATAAATTTCCTGCCCTTAAATACGTAAATTCATTAGATTTAGACTCATGGCTCATATTAGCGCTAACTCGATGAAGACGTTCAAATGAGAGGATAGCTAAAATCATAAATATGGTTGATAACAAAAACTGATATGACCAGTGAAAGTCTTCAATAATTATATTGCTAAAGTAGCTACCACATAAACCGCCTAAGATTGCTCCAATCCAAATAACAGCATAGAATGATTTGCTGCTTTGACTATCAAAATTCTGGTTTAATCCACCCCAAAATAAGGCCATCGATAAAGGGAAATAGGTACTAGACCATAAACAGAAACAGGCAACATTAAACTTATTCGGTGTTAATAAAATTATCCCTAAGCCGGAATTAACTAAGGTAACTACGATTAAAAAGTTTCGAGCAAATTTGTGAGACTTAGTCGACTTAAATATCCGTACGATTATTGCTGTAGTTGCGAGTATTAGCAGTATGACACCCAAATGAAAATATGGTAAAAGTTCCGCTGAGAATTCGCTAAAATAGAAACCTTTTCGTAGAGGTTTAATAAAATAATAGGAACTGAGTAGACAGAACAAAGAGAAGGTAGCCAATACAACTTTTCTGTTACAATTAGCTTTGTCAGCCCCTGTCAGCTCATTTAAATTTGGAGCCTGCATCAGTGTTATTTCTCTTGATCTGATTTCTCTGAACGATTGTTCTCACAAATATCCAGTGTTTTCTTTAGGTTTTCTGAAAACTCTGATCGACTTTCTGTTGGTAACAGTGCATTTATGCGTAAATACTTGCCTGCCGCAATTACTCCGCACTGGTTTTGTAAACCTATCTCATGGACTGCTCTAGGAGTCTCTTCTTTGTGTTTGTAACTAACAAAAAAACCACCTGCGGCTTCATCAGAACCGACTCTGTAAAGCTGATCGCAAACTTTTCCAGATAGCAATGAAGAGGTCTTTAACACTTCATCAGCCATTACCTGAACCATCAACTGTTCCTCTTTTTTTACACTTACACTAAGTTTGATATCAGATATATCCATCAGAGGTAGTTGAGGATTCTGCGTTAGACCCCTGCCCACCACATACTGGTTGAGTACATTGCTGAATGAAAATAAGCCTCTAAGTAACCCTTGTAAAACATCTTTTTCTAAATACTCTACTGCCTTGTGGGAAATTGAATGAGGATACTGAAAAACTAAATCTGAGTGTCTAAGACCGTAAATTCCGTCTCGTTTGGTTCCATTGATACTTACCGCCGTAAGCATATTAAGATTATCTTGAGGCTGGAGATAATATGAAAACGGCAAACGACTTGATTTTTTTCCACGAAGGAAAGGAAAATATGGTTCATCGCTTAATGCTAAAATTACAAAGTCTTCTTGCGCTAAATCGCGACAAACCTCTCCCAATTCAGCAGCTTCTTTTTCAGTAGGCATCGCGCCTGTTGGGTTGTGTGGAAAGTTGAAATAAACAATTACTTTAGAATATCTTTTTCGCTGCAATTCTATTAAGTGTTTTCGTAACTCGCTAGGATTTATCTTACCATCGATATCAAGATAATCGCATACTTGCGGTCGCATCCCGTGGATTCGACATTTTAAATTCATATTACCCCAATAAGTACGAGGAAATATTACCGGACAGCCGGCGCCACCATATAACCAAAAAACCAGACTTAATGCTGTTGTGCCTCCGTAACAAGGTATAGGATCACTTACCAATGATTTTTTCATTGAACTGAGCAAGTCAGAATTATCAGAACCATCTCTCAGGTAGCGTAATCTCGCTACTCTTCGGTACCAGGGCGCACCTAGTGAATTAGTATAATTTAGTAGCTCATTACGAATTTGCGCCCAAACAATATCATCGCAGTCTTGGGGACGAAGCAAATTTAAAAAACGATCAACATATGGTGCTGCTAAAATCTGACCATTCGTATCATGTGCGATGCCTATACCAGCATTCAAACTTTTTTTTACGTTTTGAGCGATGGCTTTACTTTGAGCTGGAATTCCTGCACTTGGAAATTGCGCTAACTCAGCCTGGGTACCAGATAAAAATAAACTGAATGGCGCATGGAGATCAAATATCTTTGCTTGCAATTCCCGCAATGACTGTGGTTTCGATGGGTTTAGTATCTCTAAGATTGCATTCTTTTTCTGCGGATCTAAAGTATTCAATAAATTCATCCATTCTGTAAGATTTTCCAATCCATCAGTCTCTGGTGAACTCAATTGTTTATTGTCCATGAGCATTTCCTTTTGCATTTTTAGTAGTCATATAACTAACGATTAAAATAATTATAAAATTCAATATAAATATGGAGAAACGCTCCGGTGCAAAATTTTGAAAGTCGGAATTTCGCCACAAAACTGTACCAATAGAACCAAATAATAAACCTATAATTACGCCATGACGAGTCAATTTATTCCAATACAGGCTCAAAATAATGATGGGTCCAAAACTGGAACCTAAACCGCCCCAAGCATAACTAACCAGTCCCATGATCGTTTGGTTTCCTGTTTTAGCAATAAACAGGGCTACAGCACAGATTATCAATGTAAAAATACGACTAATTAGCAGAAGTGTCTTTTCACCAGGTTCATTTCCGAAACAGCGCCTGTATAAGTCCTCACACAAAGCCGAACTACATACTAGTAACTGAGTATCTGCTGTAGACATCATGGCCGCAATAGCAGCGCAGATGAGAATACCGGCTAGCCAAGCTGGTAGGTAATATCTGGCAAAAAATGGCATTAATTTTTCTTTCGTGGGATCGGCCAGATTAATGCCCTGTTCTAACAGAAATTCTGGACTAAACGCTACTTTAGCTATTAATCCAATTAACATTGCACCGAGAAAGGCTGGAATTACCCAACAGAACGCGACGATTACACCTTTTTTAACCTCTTCAGTATTTGGCATAGCCATAAATCTTGTCAAAAGATGAGGTTGACCCAAGTAGCCAAATCCCCAACTGAGACCACCAAGTACGAAGACCAAGCCAGCTGTTCCTTCCAATCCGTTAGTCCAACTATTAAATGCTACATCTTGTACTAAATTTAACTGGCCAATGAAATTAACAGGACCTCCTAAAGCCAAAATACCCATTACAGGCAGGACAACTAAAGCAGTTACCATTAAAATTGCTTGTAAAACATCGGTGAGAACAACTGCTGCAAAACCCCCAATAATTGTGTAGAGAAGAACCACAAATGCACCAATGAACATCCCACTCTGTTTATCTATTTCAAAAGTCATATTAAGAACTTTCCCTGCTGCATCGACTCCAGTAGCTACATAAAAGGTATAGAAAAATATGGAGATAACTGCTCCCAATGCCAGTATTATTTTACAATCCCCAAATTTTGAACTCAGATATTGAGGTATGGTAAGAGACCCATGTTTATTTGTCTCCTGCTGTAATTTCGCTGCAACAAACTTCCAGCTACAAAAAATGCCAATTGGACAACCTATTGCAGTCCAAAATTCTCCGTAACCTGTAACAAGGGCAGCAGCAGGGAGACCTAAGAGTAGCCATGCCGACTCGCCAGAAGCTCGTTCGGAAAACGCTAAAAACCAACCATTTAACCTTTTTCCACCAAGTAAGTAATCTTCATTATTACTATTTCGCCTAGAGGCCCACGCTCCAATAATTAATACGATAAGCAAGTAAAGAATAAAGCCAAATGTCGTCGCATTCATATATTTTTAGCCTTGTAAATTTTTGCAACAATATACCAGACAATGGTGTGGCCTTGACAGGCTCAGCTTCAACACTAAAATATTGGCATGCTCAAATCATTATATTTAATTTTATGGCTCCTATTTTATTCCACCTCATACTGCCAGTCCCTGCCTTTTGAGCCAAAATCTGGTGATTTCGTACTTCAAAATTTATCTAGTAACTTTGCCAGCGGTGTTTCTGGTGCAACAAATAGCCCATGGTCTCACGTTGGTATCATCGATAGACACAATGATAAAGTTGTAGTTATCGAAGCAAATTTCAGAGGTGTTGTACAAACTCCTCTGCTAGTTTTTCTTCAACGCTGTAAACATCGCTATTCCGTTGTAAGGCTATCAATATCCTCTACAACTCGAACGGAAATATTAAATCGAGTAAAGACACATTTGGGAAAGCCCTATGATTATTTATTCCGACTGAATGAATTGGATACAATCTATTGCAGTGAATTGATTTATGATGCCTTAGATTATGTACTGAAATCGAAAAGTCCACTATCACCAAAGCCTATGGACTTTAGTGGTGCCATTACTTACTGGGAGAAATATTTCAAAAGGCATGGAAGTCCAGTCCCGCAGGGAGAACTAGGTGTATCACCTCATGACATTTTCAAGATTTTAGGCGGAGAAGTAATCTTCCACTATGATAAGTCCGTTGTATTCTTTCAAAAACTTTACAACTAACAACTTTCCAAATTTACAGGCTGCTCAGTTTACTTACCGAGTATCTCATCTTGAATTAATCATAAATTCTTGAAGACTTCGTTTAAGCTACTTTTGGCATCTCCGAACAACATCCGAGTATTTTCCTTGAAGAATAATGGGTTCTGTACTCCTGCATACCCAGTGGCCATACCTCGCTTTAATACTACTGTGGTTTTACCCTTCCAGCATTCCATCACTGGCATTCCTGCAATGGGGCTTTCGTCGTCAGTTTGTGCTGACGGGTTAACTATATCGTTAGCCCCAATGACAATTGAAACATCAATGTCAGAAAATTCTTCATTAATTTCTTCCATTTCAAACACTATATCGTAAGGCACCTTAGCCTCTGCTAAAAGAACATTCATATGTCCAGGCATTCGCCCCGCAACGGGATGAATACCAAATTTTACATTTATCTTCTTTGATCGAAGAGCTTTTGTGATTTCATATACTATATGCTGTGCTTGCGCCACTGCCATTCCATAACCGGGAATAATCATAATTGTTTTTGATTCTTTCAAAAGATCAGCAACCTCAGGAGCCTGTAAAGTGACTACTTCACCCTGGTCTTCATCACCATCTGAACCTTTAGAGCTCGATGTTGTACCAAACCCACCAGCAATAACATTTAAAAATTTACGATTCATCGCTCTGCACATAATGTAACTTAATATTGCACCGCTGCTCCCAACAAGTGCACCGGTGACAATCAGGAGGTCATTACTCAACATGAAACCAGTAGCTGAAGCAGCCCAGCCTGAGTAACTATTAAGCATTGATACTACTACTGGCATATCAGCACCACCAATTGCCATTACCATATGGATACCAAATACAAGTGCAATAGCCGTCATGATCAGTAAAACGTTAAGGCCTCCACCGGTCACAGAGTCCGACACGAATAATGTACATAGATAAACGGACAAAACTAAAAGCCCTAAATTTAACCAATGTCGGGCTGGTAACAACACAGGGCTTCCACCGATTTTTCCGCTTAACTTTCCAAAAGCAATTACCGATCCCGAAAAAGTAACAGCGCCTATTAGAATACCTAAATAGGTTTCAATATCATGAATTGTTAGTTCTATTCCAGCATAGCGCTGCAGTCTTCCCGGGTCCATAAAGTTAGCGAAACCAATTAGAACAGCGGCAAGTCCAACTAAACTATGTAAAATTGCCACAAGTTCTGGCATCTCAGTCATCTTGACTCGGTAAGCTAATATGAGACCAATAAAAGCCCCAATTGCCAAACCACCAACCAAAATACTCAGATTGGCAGTAACAGCGCCAAGAGTTGCTATAAGGGCGATAATCATTCCCACAATGCCATAAAGATTTCCACGACGGGCAGTTTCCTGCTTACTCAGTCCGCCGAGGGCTAAAATAAATAATACAGCTGCTCCAATATAGGAGGCTGTTACGACGCCTTCATTCATATAATCTGTCCTACTTTCTAAACATTTCAAGCATTCGTCTGGTTACTGCAAATCCACCGGTAATATTTATTGATGTTATAAGTACTGCAAACCCGGCAACCCATGAGATTACGGGATCATTTGAACTTATTTGAAGCAGTGCCCCTATTATGATTATGCTACTGACCGCATTAGTTACACTCATCAAGGGGGTATGCAAGGCTGCGGTCACATTCCATGTCACCATATATCCTACAAAACATGCCAATACAAAAACAGTGAAGTGAGCCATAAATGAAGCAGGTGCCACAGAGCCTAATCCAAGTAGCAATGCTGCTCCTATGATCAAAAACACCACAGGGCCTGCAGACGATGGAGTTTCTTCTTTTGGCATACTTAATTCTGTGGCTTTCGGTTCCTGTTGTACTGGTGCGGCAGACAGTTTTGGTGCCGGTGGTGGATAGGTAATTTCCCCATTTTTAGTAATAGTGGCCCCGCGAACTACCTCATCATCAAAATCAACAACAATCTTACCATCTTTTTGTTTACACATATCAGTCAGCAAATGGCGTAAATTCGTTGCATACAATTGACTTGCTTGGGCGGCCATTCGACTTGGCATATCGGTGTAACCAATTACAGTCACACCATGCTTACTCACAACTTTACCAGGCTCAGTCAATTCACAGTTTCCTCCTTGCTCAGCTGCAAGATCTACTACTACACTACCTGCCTTGAGGGTCTTGACATGATCCTCAAGAATTAATTTTGGCGCTGGCTTTCCTGGTATCAATGCCGTTGTAATTATGATATCAACCTCTTGTGCCTGTTCTGCAAATAAAGCCATCTCTGCTTCAATAAACTCCTTACTCATTACTTTGGCATATCCACCTGATCCCGATCCTTCCTCCTTAAAACTGAGTTCCAAAAATTCTGCATCCATACTTTCAATTTGCTCTTTGACTTCTGGACGAGTATCGAACGCTCTTACTATTGCACCCATGCCCTTTGCAGCGCCAATGGCTGCTAGACCAGCGACACCTGCACCGATTACCATAACCTTTGCAGGTGGTACCTTACCCGCTGCTGTAATTTGGCCCGTAAAAAAACGTCCAAAATTTTGTGCAGCTTCTACAACAGCTCTGTATCCAGCTATATTGGCCATTGAACTTAGAGCGTCCATTTTCTGGGCTCTGGAAATACGGGGGATCATGTCCATCGCTAATGCAGTGACCTTCTTCTTCTCAAGTTTCTTTAGCAAATCAGAATTTTGACCAGGCCATAAGAATGAAATTAAGACCTGATTTTCTTTTAACTGGTCTATTTCTCCTGATTTGAAACCGGCACCGCTCTCCGGACCCCTGACCTTTAATATAATGTCACTCGATGACCAAATCTCTTTGGCACTTTTCAAGACACTAACACCAACTGAGGAGTACATTTCATCTGATAGATTTGCATTTACTCCGGCGCCAGATTCAATAGCAACATCAAATCCTAACTTAATAAGTTGTTTGGCAACTTCAGGAGTAGTTGCAACCCTTTTTTCTCCTGGATAAATTTCTTTAGGGATACCGATCTTCATTGTTTCATCTCCCATCGTTTAACTTTTCTGGATAAGGCGCTAAAGATTGTAAGATTACCATATCGCCTAGACATTTATAAGATTCTGGTTTGGGAGGTATTTTTTTTTTTTATTTTCTAATGCAAAATGTTGCCCAGACTGCTTACATTTCGTAATAGTTCTGTAGTACTACCAAAATCTTTTACCTTACCATCCTTTAGTACCAACAAAAGATCTGAGTTTCGAGCCGTTTCTAGTCTATTTGTCACGACGACAATAGTTTTTTTGCCCTGGTGTTTTTGTAGATCTGCCCAGAAGCGCGATTCATTTTCGGCATCAAGGCTCGAAGTCACATCGTCCATTAACAGAAGATCCGGATTAGTTAACAGTGCGCGGGAAATGGTCAGTCGTTGCTTTTGACCACCTGAAATAGATAAACCTCTCTGGCCAAGTATTTCAGAGTATCTCGAAGGCATGACGAGAATTTCATTATGAATTTGGCTAATCTTCGCAACGTCCTCCACTTCTTGTATACAAGATTCCTTAAAGAATTGAATGTTTGAAGCAACAGATTCACTAAATACTAAGGGCTCTTGGCTTACTAAAGCTAGGTTTTCTCTGAGGTTGTCCCAATCTGTACTTGCTACTGGATTACCATTAATTAGAAGCTTTCCACCTTGGGGTTTAATAACCCCGGCGAGAAGTTGAAGCAAAGTACTTTTACCCGATCCTACCTTACCCACCACGGCAAGTGTTTGGCCTCTATCCATGTTTAAGGAAATTTTATTGAGAGCCAAATCTCTTTGTTTAACGGATTGCTTGTAAGGATATTGAAAACTAATATTCTTCAAAGCGAGCGACTGGACAGTAATTTTTTTCTTTTCAGACGATAGGGTAGGTTCAATTCGCAATTCTTCAAGTCGGTCCACACATGCAAAAGCTTGTCGACTTGCAATCAAAAGATGTGGTATGTCCAACATCGGATACACAACGGCTCCCAGGAATGTATAAAAGGCGTAGAAATCTCCGAGACTTATAGTCTGTTTTATTAGCATATAGCCTCCAATCGCAACTACCAATACTTGCGCAAAATAACTCACAAATTCATAAAAAATTCCCATGATTCCTTTGTATCTTATTGTGTTTAATTCAATATTTTTGCGCGACTTCAGAACCTCCTTAAACCTATTTAATTCTCTATCTATTGCGTTGAAGGTATGTAAAATTCTTATTCCGGAAAAGCATGCTTCTAGCTGATTTGTGGTATCACTGATGGCGGACTGATTCTGTTCAAAAGCCTCCTTCAAACCTTTCTTAGTTAGCAAGTAGACTCCAATCACGATGGGTATAGGAATCAAAGTAAACATACAAAGTATTGGATTTATAAATAGCATTGCAACAATGCAACCAACCACCATTACCACTGAGTTAAAAGCCCTAAATAATCCACTACATGCAAACCAACTTATTTTTGGAAAACTGGCTAAGTCGTCTGTAAATCTAACTACGAGATCACCAGTTCGAAATTTGATAACATTTATTGGTTCTTGATCTAGAAAAATCGAGAAGTAGCGCTCTCGTACCTCCTTTTCAAGTAAATAATTCATTTGGGCTCTAAATAATGGGCTGAGACTACTTGAGAATCTAACGATACCCAAAAAGAAAAGGATACCGAGGACAGATTGTCGACTATCCAGCATTGCTTTCGAATTATTCTCATGAGCTAATAAAAAATCGATCAGTTCCCTAAAAAATAATGGAAATCCAACAAAACAAACCGTAGACAATAAAGTCAGCACAATCAAAAATAAGGCTGACCTAATATGAAAACGCCATAGACTTAAAAACCAACCCCAATGTTCTTTATTGTTGGTCATGCAAGTGAACTTCCATTTTGAAGTTGGAATAAGGAATAATAATCAGACTTGCTGCTTATTAGTTCTTCATGATTTCCAGATTCCGTAATAATGCCATCTCGGATAAAGAGAATACGATCGCAGTCAGCAATAGTTTTTAATCGGTGTGCAATCACTAGAGAAGTTCTGTTTGCCAATAGTTCATTCATTGATCGTAAGATTAAATTTTCTGTGTATGGATCTACGGAGGCGGTCGCTTCATCTAAAATTAATAGTTCTGGGTCAAATACCATGGCTCGTGTAAAACTTAGTAATTGGCGTTGACCTAGTGAAAAATTAGCGCCCCTTTCTTCTAATTCCGTATCATAACCTTGAGGTAAATTCTGAATAAACTCGTGAATATGCATTCTCTTTGCACAATCTACAACCCTTTGCTCTGACATCTGTTGATCAAATACTCTTAGATTATCGAGAATAGATCCTGGAAAAAGAAAAATATCCTGAAGAACCAGTCCAATACTTCTCCTCCAGCTCTTTAGTGAAATATCTTTTAGGTCAGAGTTATCGATTAAAATCTTACCCTCTTGGGGATCATAAAATCTGCAAATCAGGTCACTTAAAGTTGATTTACCACCTCCGGAAGGACCAACAATACCAATTTTTTGACCCTTTTTAATCTCAAGATTCAGTTCATTTATCACCCGATTGTTTTGTCTGTAGGAAAAATTTACATTCTCAAATTTAATAAGCTTAAATCTGGTTTTGGTACCAGTATCCATTGCTGAATCAATAACTGTTTGATCTAACTTTAAAATATTCTGGGTCCTCTCCGCAGCGACGATTGATCTTTGAATTGAATTGAAATTTTCACCAAAAGAATTGATGGGATGTGTCAGTTGTCTTATGAATTCTAACAACATAACTAATTCGCCAATACTGAGAGTGCCAGCACTAACTTCTTTAATACCAAAATATAAAACTACACCCAGAAATAAAGCTTCCGTTATAAATCCTACTAGTGCCCAAACGCTGTATTGAGTTCGTGCTGCTATGATCTCACTTTGATATCGCTTCTCGCCTTTGGCACTCAGTAACTTCATTACCTCTTGTTTGCGACGAAAAATTTGGATGATGTTTATTCCTTGAATGTATTCTGAAAGAAATGCGCTTAGTTCGGCGTAGCGGTCTCTAGCATCATTGTAAAGAACTCGTATAGCTCCTAAATAATGCCTGAGAAAGAAACAAATTAAGACCGTAAGTATAAATAATAAACTGAAAATTTTTATATTAACAAAAGCAATATTGACTAATATTGCAAAACAGACTGCCGCATCCATAAACATCCGGATTGTTATTTTCGAGCAAAACTCTTTAAGTAACTCGCAGTCACTTTCAACTCTCGATATCAACCAACCTGTTTTATGCTTGTTAAAAAACCACATATCTTGATTCAAAATTTTTTCGAAGGCTTCAAATTTCAGCCGATTAACTATATTGATTCCAATTCTGGCTGTTATCATTAGCTGTGCATAACTTAAGCCAATACTTGCAATCAATATTGCAATGAAACTAATGGCTCCCCAGATAATGGTGGACCAGTCACCCATTAAAGAACCATCGATCATGTAGCGCAAAATATGAGGTCTGGCTAAACTTCCAAGGGTTAAGAAAACCAGGGTAAATATAGCGATAATGATTTGAGATCTATAAGGCCTAAAGTAGTTGATAAAATCAAAAACTACTTGTATACGAAATCCATGTTGCATAGATCACAATATCTAATGATGACAAAGCCAACAAGATGTATCCAATGAGTAACGTGACTTTGTCCAACGCTTCAAACGATTTAGACTTGAACTAAACAAAGTACCGGTAGAGGTCTTGTTGATAAGGGTGTTAAGTGGTTTTGCCGCTGGAATTTGTCCCATGATAAAGTCAAATGCCTTTTCACCAACAAGGATATCTCCATTGTCAGCAATCACGTGCAGTTGATCCCTTAAATTTTCTACAGGAATACTCGAATCCGTTTGATAATGGTCTAGAAGATTGACTAATTGAAATTGATTTTTATGGTCCAAACCGCGAATCGCTGAGGCGAAACGTACACACAGGGGGCATTCAGGGTCATACAGTATTTTATGCAGCATATTGATCTTAGTTCACGATATCTGATCCACTAACAATATGTACTATCGGCTCCAAAATGGATTTTAGTTTCTTAGATTGCTCATTATCTGGGTCATACTCAAGAACAATTTCAACATGTTTCAATGCCCTCGATAGTTTGCCTTGTTTCATAAAGACCTGTACGAGATTTATGTGTGGAAAATGCCTGGGTTCGTAGCGAGGAGCTTTAATGGCTCTTTCAAACCACTTGATCGACGACTCCATTTTACCCATACGTAGCAAATATACTCCGATATCGTTGTATGGATTACCGAAATCAGGGTCTATTTCGATTGCCTTAAAGCACAAGTCCATAGCCTCGAGATAATGACCGTTATACGTAACCAGCCAACCTAGATAGGTATATGCATCCGCCGTCGGGTAAATTTCAACTGATTTTCGGTAACATTCTCTTGCTTCGTGTAATTTATTCTTTGAAACTAATAAATTTCCTTTTTCAACAAGAGCCATCGCCCTCTTGAATTGCTCACTTCGGGATTCTTCATCATTATTTTGGCTTAGGGGTTTCATAATTTAGAGAACAATTAACTTGCGTCCTTGAGCATTCGGGAATGAAAGGGTAAACATCTAAAAAGATATTCATCAACCCAATACCATTCATGTAGGGAATTGTCATGTATCACTTCTAATTCCGCCGAATTTTGAAGACCTCTCTCCTTCATACACTCGATAAAGCTTTGCACACGTGGTTTATTTGATGTTACGCCATTATCATTTGTATACATTATATGTAAGTTTTTGGGTATATCAGTATCTTTTTTCGTAACTAGGTCGAGAGCATTCTGACCCCGAAATAGATCTTCATCGGGGTCACTTCCGAAAAGATAAGGAAATACGTCGAAAGTAAGATCCGATGGTGTATGCGGGTTTACCCGTTTGTTATCGAAATTATAATCTAGAATTGCACCATCAAAACTACCCGTGCTTACAAAACGGTCTGGTTCCGCAAATGAATAAGATAAACTCGTGTAACCACCCAATGAAAAACCATCCAAACTAACTCTATCGATATCAACTGGATACTTGGTAGCCAATTCAGGTAAAAAATAATCGGTAAAATGATTGACATCCAAAATGACTTCCGGAGGTTCTTCGCATAAGTTTTGTTTATGTAATTTGGAGCTAAAGTAATATTCAGTCATAGCTTGGTTACAAGTTTGAGGAAATATCAAGCCGCAGGGAAGCAAATAATCTTGATTAATTAGCTCATTAACAACAGTAAATACATTGCGTTTACCACGGGAATGATCTTGTCGCGATTGAAACCACTCATCAGGACTTGCTCGGAACAATGAGATCAAAGGCAATCTAGAGTCCACGAGAAAAGGGTCAGGTAAATACACAACGCAAGGAATACCTGCAATCACATCTCTTTGAATCATGGTATTTTCTCCTAAGTTTAGTCTTCGCTAGACCTTAACATAATCTCTACTTATTTTGGTCCTCTGATGCCCTAGTTAAAAATCAATAGTTTCTTCACAAATTACTGATTTCCATCTGACTAATGGACAGATTATTTTTGTTATGACGGTAATGGGAGAAATTTTATTTCATTATCTAGACAAATACATAGGCCCATCTCTTGGGGTCGCGTAAAGAATACTTTGAATTGTCTGTCTAGATACTCTGCATCTACCCATTTTTTTCTTTGAAGTTGTTTGACTATTGCTTTTTCAGGTCCACCTGCTATACCCAATCCTAAAGTCTTTAAGATCGCCTCTTTTCCACAAAAAAATTGTAAACTGCATATTTGTACCTCATTTTCCTTCAATCGGGAAAGTTGACTTAATTCGAAATCATTACAAAAAAATCTACGTAAAGAATCTTTGAAAAATCTTTGCTTTTCCAAATCAAATCCAATCTTTGTCTTAGATACCGCAGCACCAACCCAGCCGTATGAATGACTAATGGACACGAACCAATCAGTTAATTGCTTCCCATTTCTGTATACTTTGGGCGCATGAGAATCCGAATGAATATTTATTTCTCCCTGATTTAGAAATTGAAAAGCCTTCTTAACACACCACTTTCCAGTTAATTTTTCAGACCGACGTTTCTCGATTCTACAACGCATGATTTCAGCCTCTTCTTGACTGTCCCAGTCGCAAGCTTTCGAATCTTGAAGAACTGAATCGATTTTGGCTAGAATCAAAACAAAAACGTCATGCTGAAATATAATTTTATTGTATTCTTCGAACGAATCTATATCGTCGAAACTTGCGGTAGGAATCTGAATCTCCATACCATATTGTAACTCATTCTAATTGAGAGTGTATAATGCGGGGCATGACATGCAAAGATGTGCTTATATTAAATTTTGGTGGTCCTGAAACCACCGCGGATGTTGAAATATTTTTAAGAAATCTTTTTTCCGATACTTTTGGAATACGATTTGGTACGCCCGCTTTTTTTCAGCGTTTTCTTGCAAAGAAAATTTCTAAGAAGAGAGCCCCATCTGTTATAGAAAAATACGATGAAATTGGTGGTGGTAGTCCACTTGTTCCCACGACTAAAGCACTCGTCAATTTATTAAGCCTTGAGTTACCACAACTCAATTTTCATATCGCAATGCGCTACACCCCTCCTTACACAGAGGATGTTATTTTAGATTTGCATCGTCAAGGAGTTAAAGATTTACTTCTGCTGCCACTTTACCCACATTTCTCATATGCTACGACTGGTTCGAGCTTTTATGCCATTGCACAGACACTTCGCGAGCTCGATATTTCCGCTTCGCAAATGCGTTTTAGATCTATTTGCTGCTTTTACGAAAATGAACGCTATATTAAGGCCCAAGCAGAAATGGTACGTCGAGGGCTTCAGCAAATTTCAAAAGACCTTAATACGGTTCTGCTTTTTTCAGCGCATGGTATCCCAGAAAAATACGTTAATCAGGGTGATCCCTACCAACTTCAAATAGAGACCAGTGTTGACCTAATTGTGAAGGAATTACAATGGAAAGGTGAATACCAATTAGCCTACCAAAGCAGGGTAGGCCCGCAAAAGTGGCTAGACCCGGATGTAGAAGTAGTTCTCGAGTCCTACAAAGATACTGACAAAGCACTTTTGATCATACCTATAAGCTTTGTTAGTGATCACATCGAAACTCTGCACGAATTAGACATAGAATATAAAGAAATTGCGGATGAATTTAATATAGAACATTACTATCGAGCGCCTGTGTTTAATGAGGATGCAGCGTTCATCGCTTGTCTGAAGAGCTTAATAGAAGAAGAATTGATAAAGAATGCCTGTAACTGGCGTGGCTGTTACGCCGCTACTAGCGCACTAAGCGCAAAGTAAGGAGATCTCATGCATAAAGCCAAACTTCCCTATGCAGTGGACCTAATGCTCCAAGAGGACGCGTCAAGACTCAAACAAGCAAACTACAGAGACTTATTCAAGGACACTGATAGAGCTCAATCGTTCAGTACCCAGTGGCAAGACTTCCTTTTAGATTTTTCTAAAAATCATCTGGACGCAACTGCTTGGAAGAATCTCCTACAGCTTATCGACGAAACCAATTTCCATGAGATTAAACAATCATTATTTAGCGGAGACTGCATAAATTGGACCGAAAAAAGGTCAGTCCTGCACTTTGCATTACGAAATTTTAATAATAGATCGATCAAAGTCAACGGTGAAGAAATCTCCGAAGAAATTTATAGAGTTCGAGATCAATTTACCGATTTCGGAGATCAGTTTTTTCAGGGTATTCGAAGAGGTCACTGCCAGCAGACGATTACAGATGTGGTAAACATAGGAATCGGTGGAAGTGATTTAGGACCCAAGATGGTAGTTGAAGCCTTAGCACACTATAAAGGAGCTACGAACATCCATTTTGTTTCTAATGTCGATGCAACCCATTTGGTAGAGACGCTGAAGAAATTGAATCCACATACTACATTTTTTCTCGTTGCTAGTAAGACTTTTACAACACAAGAAACTATGACGAATGCTCACAGTGCTAGGCAGTGGTTAATTGATTCTTTAGGAGAGGAGGCTGTTGGATCGCATTTCGCCGCGATGTCTACAAATGTGAAAGCAGTAGTACAATTTGGCATCAACCCAGAAAATGTTTTTCCATTTTGGGATTTTGTAGGTGGAAGATATAGCCTATGGTCCTCGATCGGCTTGAGTATCTGTTGTGCAATTGGTAAACGGCAATTCTTAGATTTTTTAGGTGGGGCTTCAGCCATGGACGATCATTTTGAATCCAGTCCAATAAATCAGAATTTACCGGTCATACTTGCGTTAATCGGTGTTTGGTATAACAACTATTTCAATGCCTCATCCTACACAATTCTGCCTTACGATCAGTATCTCAGTTATTTTACAGCTCATTTTCAACAGGTAGATATGGAGAGTAACGGAAAATCTACCAATAGAGATAATCAACAGGTAGATTATGAAACCGGTCCCATATTGTGGGGTGAGCCAGGCACCAACGGTCAACACGCCTTTTATCAATTAATTCACCAAGGTACAAAATTCATCCCTTGCGACTTTATCGGATTTTGCCAGCCTTTGAATCCTCTGACTGACCACCATTCCAAACTAATGGCAAACTTGTTTGCTCAATCGGAAGCTCTAGCTTTTGGAATGAATGAAGATGAAGTACGTTTAGAATTTGAGAAAAATAAGACGGACTTGGGCGAAATGGAGACACTCTTAAATCATAAAATTTTCGATGGAAATAGACCCAGCAATACATTATTGATAAATCGTTTAACTCCGACTAGTTTAGGTTCTTTAATCGCTTTGTACGAGTGGAAAATATTTGTTCAAGGTGTAATTTGGAAAGTTAATTCATTTGATCAATGGGGCGTCGAGTTAGGTAAAAAATTGGCAAAATCAATTTTGAACGAGATTGAGTCAGGCGGAACTCAACCCGGTCTTCACGATTCAAGTACTCAACAACTGTTACTTCACTACCTAAAGAATAACAATAGCTCGTTAGTATGAAGAGATTGAACTCTCAGTATTAGAACAATATAATCACTTTTCAATTTACGGAGAGTGCTATGAATCAGTTAGAAGCCATCAAAAAATTTACAACTATCGTTGCAGACACCGGTGATATTAAAAGTATACAAGCGTATCAGCCACAGGACGCGACGACTAATCCCAGTCTGATTTTCCAAGCTAGTCAGCAAGCCGAATATCAAGATATTGTGGCGAAGGCGGTCAAAGACTCGAAAAACATTGGGTCAAATGATCGTATAGAAAACGTTCTCGACGAGCTCTCAGTAAGTTTTGGCACAGAAATTTTGAAGTTGATTCCGGGTAGAGTCTCAACCGAAGTTGATGCACGACTGTCTTTTGACACTTCTGCAAGCTATGAAAAAGCACTGAAAATTATAGAAATGTATGCAAATAGAGGAATACCCAAAGAACGAATTTTGATCAAGTTAGCTAGTACGTGGGAGGGTATTGAGGCATGTAAATTACTCGAAAAAAAAGGTATTCACTGCAATATGACCTTATTGTTTGATTTATCACAAGCTGTTGCTTGTGCAGAGGTCGGAGCCACCTTAATATCACCTTTTGTTGGACGTATTCTTGATTGGTACAAGTCCAGTGAGGGAAAAGACTATTATCCTCCAAGTGATGACCCAGGCGTGGTTTCTGTTACAAATATATTTAACTACTTTAAAAAATTCGACCACGAGACCGTAGTAATGGGCGCAAGCTTCAGAAATAAAGATGAAATATTACAACTAGCCGGATGTGACTTACTGACCATAGCCCCTCAACTTCTTCAAGAATTGCAGGATTGTTCTGAACCTGTTGAGCATAAATTAAATCCAGAGAATGCAAATAAGTTGCCAATTAGTCGTGTAGTCATCGAAGAAAAATCCTTTCGGTGGATGATGAATCAAAATGCGATGGCGACAGAAAAGCTGGCCGAGGGAATCCGTAAGTTCACTGTTGATCTAATAAAATTAGAAAGTTTTATCCAAGAAAAGTATCTGTAAAATTACGAGATGGTCTTCCTCTGAATTTTAGTTGCTCCATAATTGGACACATTTTATCGATTAACTTAGAGTTTATCAGGCTTTGAACGTCCCACTTTGATTGACAAGCACCTATCTATCTGCCATTATGGTGCGCCCAGTGAAACACCCCTCGAATCAGTATATTCTGAAGGTACTATGACACCGGTAGTAATTAGACCCTTATTAACTGTAGTTTTCATTTTTGGATTATTTGCTTTAGTGAGACTCGCCGTCCACAATGGCTTCCAGCCACGTCAAAATAAAATCATGAAGTATCTCGGCTCACTGCATCTTGCAGTAACACTACTGACTTCGCTCGCTGTGTTGCTAAGCGTAGCAACAATTCTAGAATCTAGACATGGGACTGAGTATATCATGCGAACCGTTTACAGGGCGTCTTGGTTCGAATTCATTCTGATAGGTATTTGGATCAATATCTTTTTTGCCACTGTCCTAAGATTTCCGTTCAAGAGGAATAAGATTGGCTTTTTCCTTACTCACTGTGGAATTTTAACCATACTACTGGGCTCTCTTATGACACGCATAGAAGGACAAGAAGGTACTATTACTTTGGCTGAGGGTTCCAGTTCTAGTATTCTAAATTTGCCAGGCAATGCTCTAGAGTTAAGTGACAAAGAGAGCCAAACTAGATTAGCTAGTCAAAACGTCGAGCAACTCAATCTCCCTAGTGGACTCACTGAGAACGACGAGTCTGAGGTTTTAATAACCGAATATCATCCTCATTCGGCGATGAGTCACATGTACATCCAAGGAGATGAATCCATATCGTTTTCAAAATCCAATCCCGCGGCACAATTTACGATTCGCAGTTCCATGTTTAATTTGGATCAATGGTTAGTTTACCAGAACGAAGACTTACGATCTCCCTCTCAAATCAAAATGGGTCCCGCTCAAATCAGCATTCGAAAAGTTTCAACTGAAGATGCGAAAAACTTGTTAGCTAATCTAGAAAGTAATAAGAATAAAGGTATGCAATCACAAGCTCAACTGACGGTTTCTCATGATAAAGGACAATCGGTCGAGGTATATAATGCAAATGAAGTTTTAGACAAAGAAGTGTCCATAGGTAAAGGCTTCAAAATGATAGTCACAGGAATCTATCGCAATGCATCTGTGGTGAAGGGTAAGGGGATAGTTGATCAACCCGGACCTCCCAATAATCCAGCCATAGTCTTTAAGCTCATCTATCCAGACGGTGATGAAAAAATGAGTGTTAGATTCCAACTTCATCCAGATTTTCAAGGCATGCATGACGATGGTAGAGCAATCAAAGAACCACTGATCAAAGCATTAGGAGTGGCCCCTTCCTCAAGCCAGCCTGCCCAGTGCGAATTATTGGTAGACGAGAAAGGTCAATTCTACTATCACATCACATCATCTCGAGCCACTCAAGCCGGTGTTCTACAACTTAATAAAATGATTCCTATGGGTTGGAACGATGCAGTTCTAGTGGCTAAACAGTTAATCCCTAACGCTGAGGTTAAAAGGATAGTTATGCCAAAGCCTCTCGCAGCAAATGCAAAGTCCAGCCTTCCTATGGTTCGTTTCGAGGTTAGAACAGATCAGGGTAATTTATTCAAAACGCTACTTTACGGCGAATCTTACGATTACGCTCTTAATTCAAAACCAAAACGATTATCCTTCGGGCCTAGTAGTATAAACCTTCCATTTAAGGTACAGTTGAAAGACTTTAGAAAAATAGATTACCCAAACACCAATCGAGCGATGGAGTATGAGAGTGATGTGCTCGTGGAAGATCTTTTCAAGCCAACTAATGGAGAAGAAAAGAAGCGTATTGAAACAACTATCTCAATGAATAATGTGCTGGACCATGCCGGATGGAGATTCTTTCAGTCGAGCTTCAGGATTGAGGACGGTACAGAATATTCTACTTTCCAAGTGGCTAAGGATCCCGGAATTGAAACAATATATCTCGGCTCTATCATAATGGTATTAGGTATCGGTATAATGTTTTGGGGGTTACCCGGAGCGAGGAAAAAATGAGCCTAAGAAGACGATTTGTTCATATATCTTTATCTGTTTTGTTCACATTGTCAGTCATTCTATTTGTCCAGAATGGTTCGCGAAATTCAGAAGGCCAATTAGATTTTTCTGGTATGAAAACATTGCCGATTCTTCTGGAAGGTCGAGTCGTCCCATTTGACACTTACGCTAGAAAATTTTCCTACACTGTAGCGGGTTCACAACGTCCTTTTAAGACGAATTCCATAGAATTTGTGATGAATTACGTTAAAAATCAAAACCCTTTGACTGAAAATATTATCAAAATTGACAATCATGCACTCAAAGAAAGCCTGGGCATAGATAAAAGCAAGCGATATACCTCATTCAAACATACTACAGACCAGAAGGTATTGACGGAGTTGCAGAACGTCTACCAACACAAAACTGATCAGAAAATGCCACTGACGCCACTGGATGAAGCATTCGGCCGTTTATCGGAGCAACTTAATATGATTTCCGAGCTAGTACAAGGTACGTCACTCCAGTTCTATCCCGCCACACGAAACAAATACACAAATTGGACTCCTGCTGTTGAACTAGAACAAGTCACTGATGCGGAAGCTCAACAGGCTCACATAGCTTTTCAAAAGCTTCTACATGCCAACTACCATAATAAGCAGAAGGAACTGGACGAAGCTGTAGCCGAACTTAAAGGTATCGCTTTTGAGCGGCATCCACTTGGTGAAACTTACAAGAAGAATTTCGAAAACGAGTTGATATACAATACGTCTAAACCGTTCCGTGTCGCGTGGATTGTCTATTTGTTAGCTCTTATAGCAGCCGTGATTGGTCGCATTAATCACATACCGACTCTGCGAGGACTTGGTTTATGGTTAATGGTTTCCGGATTTATTGTACACAGCTACGGTCTAATTCTACGAACAATCATTCTCGATAGACCGCCGGTAAGTAACATGTATGAATCGGTTGTCTTTGTTGGATGGGCAGTAATTATTTTCAGCTTCACTCTATTGTTTCAACAGAAGTATAAACGAAAAGATAGCCATGTGCTGCTCACTTCAACACTATTGGCAGCCACACTAACGATGGTAATGGCTGATTTACTACCAATGAGTAGCGAGCTAGGAATGCTTGAGGCTGTTCTAAGATCGACTTACTGGCTAACGATCCATGTGCTCGTCATTGTTGCTAGTTATGGAGCTTTCGCTTTAGCTTGTGCACTTGGTCATATCTATCTAGTGAATATTTTGATAGGTACTTCAATAAAAGAAGCCTTAATGAGGGATATAGCGGACTCAATTTACCAATCTATTAAAATCGGTGTCATCCTGATTGGCGCAGGAACCATTTTAGGTGGGGTTTGGGCAAATGAAAGTTGGGGAAGATTTTGGGGTTGGGATCCCAAGGAAACGTGGGCTCTCATATCATTTTTAGGTTATATGGCTCTGCTTCACGGGCGTAAAGCTGGCTGGTTCAGAGATTTTGGCTTAGCAGTTGGGAGTTTGTTAGGATTCTTGTTGATTCTCATGACTTGGTACGGAGTTAATTTCGTACTTGGCACCGGTCTACATTCCTATGGTTTTGGCTCCGGAGGACAAAACTATGCTCTAGGATTTACGCTATTTGAGTTGATCTTTCTCATATTCGTGTTTCTAAGATTGAAAAATGACAGTTCTCCACCATCTCCGGATACATTAGCTAGTTAATTTATAATTTATTTCTACAAGGAAAATTCAGCTTAAATTATTAGAAGTAGGTTAATTGCTTCTAATCACCCGGCGTAAGCTTCAATAGTTAGAGATATTCGTCTTCCCAAAAATAAGTTCAAGGCATAGAGACAGTAAGAAAGCCTGGTGAACAGATAGTCACCAGGCTTTCATTGCAAGTTTAGAGTGAGGTTGTATACCTTTATTCGGTGTCTTGGTATCAGACCTTTAGTATTATAATAATCTGAGAAAAAAAAAACCGGCACAAGAATGTACCGGATGATTAATTTTCCACATTTCTGCTTATTACTGTAACTGATTCATGAGTGATTCTGAGACTTTAAAGGTCTGCCGAACCACTGGAGCTGTGTTATTAATTTTCCCAATCAACAGTGAACTGTCGTTACTTACTGTTTTGGTTATCTTATTAAAGCTTGTCTTCATATAACTATGCGCCATATCCCACTTCTGGTTATCCCAAGTGTTTATTCTGGCATTAATTCCATCTTTACGAATGGAGTTACTCAAAATGCTTTTAAACGTCCTTTGATTTGCGCTCCAGTTTGTTCGGCTTCTAGTCAATATCTTCAGGGTATATCGGAGGTTTTCACTCATTGCAACTACTAACTTTGCTCCGACCACTCCATCTTTAGCATCCTCTGATACGACATCAACTAGTTTATCGATGGACTCACCTCTTGCCTTAGCTTCTGAGGCCAACACCTCCATTGCACGTTGCACGGGTACTTGATGGGCTTGCTTAATACCTTTGGATAGACTGTACTGTGCATCGATTGCTGCTATATGAGATTCTGTCACTTCTGGCGAATCTTTTCTGTAGGCCCGTACATGATGTACTAGAGCAAAGCGGTCCTCTACGGAAAGATAGTCATAGGCTAACATTCCTCTTGCGGCTATACCCTCTGTCATTGTTTTGAAAACCATGTCGATACTGTTGCCGTTGGTCCACTTCTGATCCACATCATGAAAATTACGTGGTTTGTGGGGCAGTGCCGCCCCACCCGCTCCATCGCCATATCCGTCATTACCATGACAAACGGTGCAATTAGCCTGATAAAGCTCTTTACCTTTAGCCAAGATCTCAGGTGTTGCAGTTGTTGCTAGCACGAGATCTATACCGGGTTGGATTTTCCCTTTGATCTGCTCGAGATCTCCCGTGGCAAAGCGATTTAATTGCTTATTATCCGTGATCGTAGGTTGGTTACTGTAAACAAGAATCCCGTAACAAAGTACAACAAGTCCAAAATATAAAGCGATCAAACTCACGTTTGGTATTAGAACTTTTCCGCGTCTGTTAGAAATCATAGCCGTCTCTCCGTCTTTCAATCTCAATTAATAGCTGTCTTCGCTTTTCTTGTTGGGGTTATTAGCCTTTTGGGCTCCTAGAACTGATTCAGTGTGCTTATAGGTGGCGGCTTTTTTAGCTACAGTGTCTCCCATGCTAGTCAAGGTGAAAACAATTACAATTAAAACAAAAGCAGTGGATGAACCTCCGCGCCGATGAGAGGAACGCGCTGCGGTTGCCAACCGCGCAACTGCGAGAAATAAAAAAAATAAGGCAGACAGGGTCAGATGTACAAAGGTATCTGTGTACGCAGCTTCTGAAATGGTAAAACCATAAAACAAACCTAAGATCGGCAACAACGTAGCGCCGTAAAGACCACAAAAGGAACCACACACATTAGCCAGCTCGTAGGTCTCGTCGGATAACTTATCATACTGTTTACACATGAAAAACAGAACCGCGGCTCCAGTTATTGCAAAACAAGCCGAAAGAAAAAATAGGAATTTCCACCAGAACCCTGCAAAAGTCAGAAATTGCCATGCAGAGAATGTTTGGGCCCAGTACTTAGGATGTAATACAATTTCCATAGCACCGATCAGGAGATACGCGGACCAGTATATAAAAACAGGTGCAAAAATCATCATCCAAGAAAGTGTGTACTTGACAGTAGCTTTTCTCGATTCAATCTGTTCTGCCAAGCCTCTCGGAATATTGTCCAATTTCTGAACCTGGTCTAGCAGATGCTCCTCACGAAGAGATGAACGGTAGCGGTAAAAAAAGTAATAACCTGCAAATGTAGTCACTATTCCCCAAAACATGAATCCCACAACATGAATATCAGCCTTGTAGAGCGATTGTGCATACACTACTATCACTGTAAATACGGGGATAGCACCGTAAAGTATTCCATAGTGCCTTTCTGGAAAAATCTGTAACAATACCTCTCTAGCAAACTCTTTACGGGGAGCGTTGCCGTCAGAAATTAATCGATAAACTATCGATAAGCTCAAACTCCCCAGTGTCATTGCAAAAAAGGGTAAGTAAATTATCAATGTTATAGCGTAACAAAAATCCAGCAAGGTCAAGAGATTTCTCGTTGGTGGCAAAATGATTGTTGCAAGTATATTTTCCATAGTTTCCTCTCAAGAAAAACTCATCAATTGATCCAGAAATGTTATTAGCATTACCGCAAGGGCATAACTATTGAGTTCCATAAAAGCTCTCTTGTAATTTACCGGTTCAAGCTCCGTTCGACAAAGTTTTATTTGAATATAACTGATCCATACACCTAAAATTGCAATCATCACACCGCTGATTATGTAATTTATTCCGCCGTAAACCGGAATGAGTAATGCGGAAGTACCCGTGGCAACAATCCATGAGTATACTATTCTGCCTAGAGAGGCCTCCGAAAACCGTTGAGTCACTGTTGGAAAACCTGCTTCTTCGTATTCATTACGGTAATGCAACGCAAGTAGCCAGAAGTGGGGAACTTGCCACATAAAAATGAAAAAACAAAATGCCAAGATAGTGGGATCTGTAAGATAACCACCTCCGATGTTCCAACCGATGAGAGGAGGTAGCATGCCAATGACTCCCCCAGGAATCACAGCAAATGGACTCACCCTCTTAAGAGGTGTATAGATACCGTTATACCAGATTAGAGCCAGTATCCCGAGGAGAGCAGGTTTGGAACCTGCCGAAATGTATAAGATCCCAACACCCAATGAAACAAGTGCAATAGCTAGACCTAATACATTCCAAGGACTCATCATTCCCGAGCTGATCATACGACCTTTAGTACGACCCATGCGTGAATCCAAATGATGTTCTTGAAAGTGATTTAAGGCTGCCGAACCACTGGCCACTAAAAATAATGCTAGAGCTGGTATCGAAATACTGGAGTCAAGACCTTTTCGGGCCAGCACAAATCCAACTAAAGTTGTCGTACAAACTGCAATGGTAATTTTGAACTTTGTCATGCTAGCGAGGGCAGACAAATAATCCTCTAAGCTGTATGTACGACTATTTTCAATCATTATTTTATGGTCTTCATGTAAGCGATGACTTGTGAAATTTTGTCATCATTGAGAGGTAACACTGGCATCGCAGCAGGATAACCTTCCACAATTTCCGCATTCGGCATTTTAATCGAATTAGAAATGTACTCCTCATCGGTTACTTTAGTGAGCCCGCCCTGTAATTTCGCCGTCCGTCCCCAAATTCCCTTGAAGGATGGACCAATTTTTCGACTACCGTCTATAGAATGACAAACGGCACATTGTGCACTGTAAATCTTCTCGCCCGCCGAGGCTAATTGTGTTTCATCAAGTTTTACAGGCGCTTGTCCATACCATTTATCAAATTCGTCTTGAGGTACTATTTTGACCTTCGCATACATTTTTGCATGTGCTTCGCCACAATATTCCGCACAAAATACTTCGTATACACCGACTTTATTAGGAACAAACCACATATTAGATATGCGACCGCCGGGTTGCACATCTGCTTTCACCCGAAAGGCTGGAATGTAGAATGCGTGTAATACATCGCTGGAGGTCATATCAAGAATCACCGGTTTCCCCACTGGCAACGTAAGTACAGGAACGTCTTTACCCTCGTGACTCTTTAAATAATCATTTTCCTTTCCATTATCGTACGTAAACGCCCAAGACCACTTCCAACCCAATACTTTAACCCTCATGGCATCCTTTGGGGCTTGTGACATTTTGTTGTAATCCATTCCTACAAAAAACATTAACATTACTAAAAAAGTTGGGATTATGGTCCAAATTATTTCAAGACCCACATTTCCATGAATGTTCACAGCCACGGGGTTGCGTTCTCTGTTAAATCGTATACAACACCAGATCATAAAAACTGTGATTCCAACTAATACAATTGCATCCAGTGCGAACACGAAAAGAAACGCAAAATCTACTTGGTTAGCAATATTAGATAATCCTGAAAACATGATATCCCCTTTACCGAGTGGCGTAATCCGCAAACGTGAGACAGAAGACTACAAACATGAAAAATGAAGTGCCCAATACAAAAGCCTGTATGTAGGCTTTCTCATACTTAATGTGCATGAAATAAGTCAATACAAGCCCGGCCTTAAAGCTTGCTATCAGCATAGCAATTGGCAAATTAAAGACCCCCACATCAATTCCAGCGGCTGCAACAGTTAGCCCCGTTAAAATTAATAAACCAACATAAACTTGGGTGTGACTGCCGTAGCCAACGATGTGTACATGATCGTCTTCGTGCTCGTGACCTTGACTCATATTATTCTCCTAGGCTACCAGATAAAAAAGTGGAAATAAGTAAATCCAAATAAGATCCACAAGGTGCCAATATAAACCTACATTTTCTAACCAACCAAAATTCTCGGCAGTTACCGTATTCTTCAAAACACATACAAACATCCATAGTAGCAATGCCACTCCTATCATCACGTGAAAACCGTGCAAACCAGTCATTGTAAAATACATTCCATAAAAAATGACTTGTCCACGAGTGTATCTCGTGTGTGTGTAGTCCTTTGCTTGCTCTGCGGTTAGACCTGCCGGAGCTGGGTTTCCTTTAGCATCAACTTTCACCGCGTTGAATTCGGCAATAGTTAACCCAGACTCTTTCCATTCCTTGGTATAAGCGTTCTTCAGGTCTGATTTTCCATAGATTGACTCCAAAAATCCAATCTTTGCAGGAAAAAGATGATGTTCGAATTTCGAAGTCCACTCGAAATACTTCACAACCATAAAAGTAAGTGCGAGTATCACCGTGATGGCTATGTGAGTTAAAGCCCAGAACTTACTGCCCCTTTGAAGAGCTGTAATTGCATACACCATGGTAAGTGAACTCGTAAGGAGTACCAATGTGTTACCAGCCCCCTTGAAAATGTTCAAACTCTTACCTGCCGCATGAAAATCTGCTGCATACTCGCCTGTTCCATAAACGAAGAGTGCAAGGAACATTCCACCAAATAAAACTAGTTCGGTGAACAAGAACAGCCACATTCCAAGTTTACCACCCTCATAATCAACATGATGATGATCAAAGTGAAATAACTCCTCTTTGTTTATCTCTTCGATCTGACCTTCAACTGTAGAACTCATCAGACCCACTCTCCCGGATAATCGTACGGACCGTGGTCCAAACGTGGCTTTTTATAAAAATTTATAAGAACAGGTGGTGAAGGACACTCATCCCACTCGAGTGTTTTACTTCCCCACGGATTTTGGGGAGCCTTCTTGCCAATGAACAAAGCAACAAATAGATTCCCAAAAACTATCAACAAACCTGTGATCATTACAAATGACCCTAAAGACCCTATTTGGTGAAGCCCCTGAAATTCTGGGAGATAATCGTGGTACCGTCTAGGCATGCCTTGTAATCCAACAATCAGCATAGAACCATACAACACATTAAATCCAACAAAGAACAATGCCCAACCAACATGTGCTACGGTAAAATTGTACATTTTACCAAACATTTTAGGGAACCAGTAATGTAGAGCGGCAAACACGGCAACTCCGCCTCCACCGAACATCGTGTAGTGGAAGTGACCGACAACATAATAGGTGTCATGTACGTGCAAATCCGTTGAGACCATACCAAGAGCTAAACCTGTAAACCCGCCAATACTGAATAGGAAAACAAAACTCAACCCCCAGACCATTGGTGGATCTAGTTTAATAGACCCTTTGTAGAGTGTTGCCAGCCAATTAAAGACCTTTACGGCCGTGGGGACCGCTACGAAAAACGTAATAAATGAGAAGATGGCTACTGAAGCTTCAGACATCCCTGAGGTGAACATATGATGCGCCCATACAAAGTAACCTACAAAAGCAATACCCATCATGCTCATTACCATTGACGTATAACCAAATATCGTTCGCTGTGAGAAGGTCGCGATAATTTCCGAAACCACACCCATACCAGGGATTACCATAACGTACACAGCTGGATGTGAATAAATCCAAAACATATGCTGATAAAGAACAGGATCGCCTCCCAGAGACGCATCGAAAATACCTATCCCGAAGGATCTTTCCATAATTAGAAGAGCTAGTGTAATTCCAATGACTGGGGTTGCAAGAACCTGAATCCAAGCTGTGCCGTAGAGAGCCCACACATAAAGAGGCATGTCCATCCACTTCATCTTTGGATGCCGCATACGATGAACGGTAGATACAAAATTCATTCCGGTAAAAATCGAGGAAAATCCTAATATAAATGCGGCAAACACTGCCATGCTTACATTTGAACTGGCTGTGGTGCTGTATGGCGCATAGAAGGTCCAGCCCCCATCTGGTGCAACCCAATTCACCCCCTCAGCTCCAATCCCCACGAACAATGATAAAAAGGCTAAAAAGGCACCTCCCATGAACATGTACCAAGATAGTAAATTAAGTCTCGGAAACTGCACATCAGCAGCACCAATGCAGATTGGAAGGAAAAAATTTCCAAAGATTGCCGGGATTCCTGGTATCACAAACAGAAAAATCATAATGACGCCGTGCAATGTGAAAACTGAATTATAGGTGGTTGCACTAATGAAATCCTGCCCTGGCCAAAATAATTCCAGACGAATAGTCAAACCGAGGCTCACACCAATAGAGAAAAATGCAAACATGGCTATCATGTATAGTATGCCTATCCGTTTGTGATCCGTCGACAATACCCAAGCATGCAACCATGCAAGAAACTTACAAAACGGGTTAGTCTTTCCCATTTCAGCCATTGTTGCATACAAATCTGCAAGTATGACTGCCTGATCTTCATAATAAGGTTTATTCACCGCGTAACTCACGAGCTTCCCCCTTCTTCTTCATCGTCTTCAAATCGGTCTAATGGATTTATCTTCTTAGCCCTCGAAACGAAGAGAAATATCCCGACGATCCACAGTAGCAACAAAGTACCGACGACCCGCAGGATGTTAAAGACATATCTACGACCCTCAGGGTCATAACTGAAACAATATTTTAGTAACCTAGCCACAGTTGGGCCAGTCTTTTCCTCGGCAGCTTCTGCCAGCGACATCTTCACGTCGAAAGGTAAAAATTTGTCACCATACAAGTATCTCGCGATTTTGCCAGATGGTGATACTGCCATCAAAGAGCCAGTGTGCGTAAAGTGGCCATCATCAGTTTTGGTGTATTTCCATCCGAATGCATTGGTTAGCGCATCGATGGTTTCTTGTTCGGCTACTGACCAGCGCCATGCATCGGGATCAATATTTCTTTTGAGGTTGGATAAATAATTAGCTTTCTTCTCTGCAGCCAATTGGTAATTTTCCGTCGGGTCAATACTTAGCGTCACCACATTAAAATCAATTCCGGGCACTATATCTATGCTTTCGAGTACACGGGATTTACCGGCTAACAACGGACTACATATACCAGGACAGCGGTAGTACACGAAAGCAAATAAAACAGGTTTGGTAAACAATTCTTTCAATTGAAATTTACGACCCTGATCGTCCGTTAACCAATTATCAAGAGGAATCCGATCACCTAGCTTCTCATGAATACCTATGAATTCTTTATCATCGCTCTGCACTTCAGGCTGAGCCTGTTGAGGTTTAGGGTACGCGCCCTGCGCCAGGTTTAGCTGTACACCAATAACCATACAAAAAATAATTAAGACCAATTTCATATGCAAAATGACCCCTACATCAGGGTCCCCTTCAATTGATTAGATAATAACAGAGACCTAGATAGCATGCACCATTTTTTGACTGATTCGGAACGTTAAAAATCAACAATTTTTTAACGTTCCAAACTGGATATGGGTACCCGCTATTGAACACCCGAAATTGTTTCGGCTGTATCAAGGCCCTTTGTAATACAGTCACCTAACGAAACACCACCGACATAATTACAGTTAAAGTACAAACCTATTTGATGATATTTAATAGCCCTTAAATACTTTTCCAGAGCGGCTTGAGCTATATCGTACTGAGGTATCGCATGCTTCCATTGTGACTTGAAAAGCAGGTCTGGTTCAGCCTCCATTCTGAGCACTTTTTTCAGTTCTTCTGCAACGACTTTAGAATGGCTTAACATGTCTAAATTAACTAAATCAGGATACAGCTGCCCCCCTGAAAAAATTGTATGAATTTCATTGTCAGGATGGCACCGTTCATTAAAACAAGATGCTGGCCATAAGCAGCCTAAAATCTTAGACTTTTCGTATTGTTGACTTAAAAATCCAAATCCTCTAGCCTTGAACTCAGCGTCAGAGTACGAAGTCAGAAAATGAAAAACTCTTAAAGACGGGTAATTGATAAGCTTAAGTTGCTCTCTGAGAGATTTATATTCATGCCCTTGGAAAACTCCGGCAGCAATAGGAGCTGGCAAACAAATCACTACATTTTTGGCCCCAACGGAACCTTCCTCAATTTCTACTTCAAAACCATGTAGTTTTTTACGGTAAATTGCCTTCACTCGACTTTTTAATAGTATTGATTCGGAGCAGATTTCAACCATTCTATCTGTCAAAGTCTGAAGACCACCTCGAAAACTTATCAATCCCCGAAATTCTTTTTGGACATTATCCGGTGTTAATGCTTCAAATAGAAGACCCAATGGAATCGAGTTATACCTCGCCTCCAATCTACATAAGTTCGGAAAAGCTTGCTTGACAAGTAATTGTCTACAATCTCCAGCATAAATTCCAGATACGAATGGCACAACAAGTTCGTTGGTCAGTTGAGCGCCAATCTTACGACAGAAAAAATCGTAAACGGATTCGTTGGTACCCTCTGGTCTGGCGGATGAAAATGTAAGCGCAGCAAGTCGGAGGCGGGAGTGCGCATTAAGTCTTCCCAAAATAGCTTGCGGAGTTATTTGCCAAATATCATTTTCTCTACGAAGAAATCTTTTTTTTGAGCCTACCTTAGGTGTTACTATTTCAGAGATCATCTCCAAATCTTTTATAAAATTTAATACTCTTTGAGATTTCAACATCAAGGAATTAGGCCCTACTTCTAGTAAATTTCCTTCGATTGTCCTCGACTCCACATTACCACCGCAGCGATTACTCGACTCGACTATCAGTAGTTTTTTGGGATCTAAACCTTTTCGCACGAGACTAGCTCCGGTGGATAAACCGCTGATTCCAGCTCCGCAAATGACGACTTCATATTCTTGCATGTATTCAAACATAGATAAATCATTGCCCAAGTACAAGCGTTAAGACCATGGTATCCTCAGTCTCTCAAGGATAGATTATGAAAAGATTATTTATCAGTTCAGGAACCTGCGTACTAATTTTAGCGACTGCAGTCCTATATATTGTCCTATCAAGTCAACCATTGAAACCTGGTAATTACGAAATTGATGGTTTAAGCGAACCCGTCACTGTACAAAGGGATCAATTTGGAATTCCATATATAAACGCCAATAACAAATCAGATCTGTACCTCGCCCTTGGTTTTGTCCATGCAGCTGACCGTATCTTTCAAATCGACTTTTTACGCAGGCTTGTCTCTGGTCGTCTTAGTGAGGTCATTGGTTCGGCAGGTCTTAAAAAAGATAAATTGTTTTCGCAACTGCGATTTGTGGAATTCCAACGCGAATTAAGGCAAAAACGACCAGAACTTTTTAGAGGGTCTTGGTTTGAAGAGTTAAATGCCTACGTTGATGGCTTGAATCAATTTCTTGAGCTAGATCAATTACCAATAGAATACAAATTTTTGGGCTACACGCCTAAAAAATTTGAGATCGAAGAGGTTTTGGCAATCGGTGGATACATGGCTTACGGATTCGCTCACGGTTCAAAGTCAGATTCTTTTTTCGGTTATTTACAGCAGAAGCTAGAACCTGAAGTCTTTCGGGCTCTATGGAAAACATATCCCTCTCAGGGGCCGCTGATAATAAATCCCGGAAAGTATGGATTATCTTCGAATGATGAAAATTCAAAGGAAAAAATAAAATTAGACAGCGAAAAACCAGCGCTAAAATCTGAGTCTTTAAATTTAATTGAAGATATAGACGAAGTGTTCGCTCCGTTTTACGGCAGTAACTCTTGGATAGTTGGACCCAACAAAAGCGCTACTGGAAACGCAGTCCTGGTGAACGACCCTCATATTGGCTACAGTAATCCGTCAGTTTGGTACGAGGCCAGCCTTCATTGTAAAGATTTCAAACTACAAGGACATTTCTTATCTGGATTTCCTTTTGCTTTAGTTGGTCATACTACGGACCACGCATGGGGTCTTACCATGCTTTCTCAAGACGATATGGATTTATATCTCGAAAAAATTGACTGGGATCTAAAGCGCGTAAAACGGGGTGATTCATGGATTAAACTCAAAGAATATCCAGTGACTATTCCGGTTAAAAATGCCGCTCCTGTTTCATACACTGTAACTTGGACAGATATTGGTCCTTTGATAGATCCTTTTCTTAAATTTGATCATAAGAAACCTGTATCACTTTTCTGGAGCTATTTTGACCCGGATAACAATATTTACAAAGCCTTCCATGGAATTAATAACCAGTCCGATATTAGCATGTTCGAACACTCTGTTTCGCAAATCATCTCACCTGGGCTCAATATTTCTTATACAAATAAACAAGGAGACATTGCCTGGTGGGCAGCGGGCAGATTCATAAATCGCTCGCCTGATAACCCTGGTCATCTACCCTTAAACGGAGAAAATTTCAACGAGCATTCTAGAAACTATCTACCCTTCTCATACAATCCCAAACTTTTGAATCCACCCCAAGGCTACATTATAACCGCCAATAATGACCCTACGGGTAAACGCGGAAAATCAGGTTATTATCAACCCGCCGATCGTGCCCAGCGAATCGAACAGTTGATTAAAGCAAAACAGCAATTAAGTATCAATGATCACAAACGTATGCTAGGTGATAGTGTCTCGATTTTACATCAGATGATCGGTCCACGTTTGTGTAAGGCTTTAACAAAAGGCCCATCTAAGCAAGCATTTGATTCATCCCTAGTCAGTCTTTTTTGTCAATGGAATGGCGAGCACGAAACGAAAGAAATAGGCGCACTTATTTTTCAGGAATGGTTAATACAACTTCGTATTCTGCTCACAGAAAATGTTTTAACTGAAAATGATCGTTACCATTGGCTACGACTGACTCACTCAAAACACTTTCTATATCACTTGTTCGATGAGGGTCATTCGCATCTCTTAGATATTCAGAATATGTCCTTGGATCAGGCCATGCTAAAGGCCTTTGACTCTACATTGGCAGTTCTAAGCAAGAAATATGGTAAAAAAAGTAACACATGGAGATGGGGAAAAGCCCATCAAGTCACCTATAAGCACCCGCTTGGCAAGAGTATATGGCTTAGTTTCTTAAACTTAGGACCGTATAAAGCACCGGGATTGAAAGATAGCATCAATGCGGTCGGTACAAAATTTTCAAATAAGCGATTCGATGTCTTCTCTGGTCCGTCAACACGCAGAATCGTCGATATGGCAGATATTGATAATAGCTACTCAATTCTTCCGACGGGAAATAGTGGGAATTATTTTTCAAGACATTATCGAGATCAGATTGGAAAGTATCTCAAAAAGGATTTCAAAAAGACGCCAATTATTGAATTTAAGGATGCATTGCTACCACTAACTTGGAAATTAAATCCCAAAAAGAAGCTTAATTCATAATACTCTAAATGGTCTTGTATTCTTCCCCAACTCTAGCTATTCCAGACTTTAAGTAATCGGCTACACTTTCATGAGTGCGGCCAACAATGCGAAAAACAATGTCAGGAAAGTCTTCTTGGATTTGCTCAAAGTATACGAATTACAATACAGCTAGCAGCTCTTATGAAATAACGTAAATTTTTACTAGTAGCCAGCCGGTTGCCCTCCTTTTCTGGGGTCACTAGCGCTTTCTATCCAACCTTTTCGTATTTGAATTAACTGTATTACGTTTCTCATTCTTAGGGGTTTAACTATATGACCTTTCAAAATTAAGTTACTCCATACATCTGACGGGATTTCTGTTTCAAGGTAAAGGTTCTCTGGCATCCATTGATGGTGCACTCTAGGACTATTCACAGCCGCTTGTGCATCCATTGTATAAGTTAAACTATTGAGTAAAACCTGTAAAACTCCAGTGATAATTCTAGGACCGCCCGAACCACCCAGAATCATGTCAACTTTACCCTCTCGAATAACCATTGTCGGGGACATTGATGACAAAGGCTTTTTTCCGGGGGCAATTGCATTAGCAAGACTTCCAATTAATCCGTATGCATTGGGGATGCCGGGATTCAAGGAAAAGTCATCCATTTCGTTATTTAATATGATACCGTAATCAGGTACACCCAGTTTTGCTCCGAAAAATGTATTGATTGTTGCTGTAAAAGCTACAGCATTACCATTGCGATCAATGACCGAAAAATGAGTTGTACCATGATCATCTTTTAAAAAAGATTTTCCATAAAAGTTTGTTGGCCTGGTGACTTTGCTATTTTGAATAGCATTTACAATTTTTTCGATCGTTTCTTTAGATCTTAATTGCTCATATGGGATATCAATATAACGATCATCTCCCATGTATTCTGCTCTAAATGCATAAGCATGTTTCATGGTCTCTACAATATGATGAATAGTTTTGGAGCTATTATGCCCCCATTGCTGAAGTGGAAAATGAGAAAGAACATCTAGCATTTGAAGCAATATCAAGCCTCCCGAGCTTGGTGATGGCATTGTGTAAACCTCTACTCCTTCATATTTACCTTTCAATGCTTCTATCTCTCTGGCTTTGTATGATTTCAAATCAGCTAAAGTCATTACGCCACCAGCTGCTTGAATTGTACTAATTATTGCTTCTGCAATTGGGCCCTCATAAAATGCATTAGCTCCATTATTAGCTATTGAGTCAAGAGATTCTGCCAGCCCCAAACGCTTAATCTTAGAACCTACATCAGGTACCTTACCATTTGGATAAAATACCTTCTTTAACAGCTCATCTTTCTTGAATTTTTGAGCATACTTCTTCAGAATTCGATGAAAATAATGGCTAACCTCAACTCCGTTGCGTGCAAGTTTTTGTGCCGGTTCGACAAGTTCTCTCCAAGGTAAAGATCCATACTTTTTGTGTAGGAGTTCTAAACCCCTCAATTCGCCCGGTATTGCGACTGCCAGACCACCACGTTGAGATAATCTGGTTTCATATTTACCATCAACTAGGTAATGGCTTCGACTGATATCTTTTGGAGCAGATTCTCGACAATCAATAACACCTACAGCATCATCATCTACGCTGTAATGCATAATAAAGTCACCCCCGCCTATTCCAGAGGAGTGAGGGTTGGCTACCCCAATAGCCAAGGCAGTTGCAATAGCAGCATCAAAGGCATTTCCGCCATTTTTGAGTATTTCAACACCGATCACACTTGCCTGTGGGTGATCTGTGGCAACTGCTCCATTTTTGGTACGAAGAGGTTCGTTAAAAGCTGCCCAATTGTAGGCCTGAACCGACAAGATAAATAATATTCGCAAAATCAAACGTACTTCCTTTGTTTCATATGCTCAGCCATAATGTACCCGAAAAGATAAGGACACTCAAATATGTCAAAAGTACTTTTAATAATCTCCATAGTCGCCACAAGTATGCTCTTGTTAACTAATTTCGATGCAAAAGAACTGATATTAGGGTCTAAAAAAGCTCAAGCCGGAAATACAGTTCAGATTCTTGAAAGTTTCAATGCCAGATGGAATCGTTTGCTCAGCGAATATGTGGATGTTGAAGGTAATGTAGATTACGAAGGTTTAGTGCTAAAAAGTGATCAGATTATTGATATTCTTAACTCACTTGGTATGCTGAAAATAAATTCATTAAAAGGAAATCAAAAACTAGCGGCTCATATTAATTTCTATAATTTTCTTACCATTGTCGGCATCTTGCATTTTTACCCGTTAAACTCCATTCGCGATAAAGTATCTAAGCTTGGGTTCAACTTTTGGAAAGACCTGCATTTTCAATTTTTTGATACTACATTGAGTCTCGATCAGATTGAACATGAGGTTTTGAGAAGTATGAATGAACCCCGAATTCATTTTGCGATCGTGTGTGCCTCTATTTCGTGTCCCAAGCTTCTCAACAAGGTTTATGAAGCAGAAACACTAGATGCGCAGCTAGCCTTACAATCTAAGCATTTCTTTAAGCAAGCCAAACATATTCAATGGGATCACACTCGTAAAGGCGTTCGTCTATCTGGAATCATGTATTGGTTCAGAGAGGATTTTGGTGCAAGCGATCAAAACATCCTTAATTTCATATGGCCTTACCTCAATGATCCCCTGCAGAAGAAGATTAAAAATATTTCAGAATACGAAATTGGTGCGGCCCTCAAATATGACTGGGGCTTGAATGA
>CAZRWM010000008.1:0-42063 GCA_964603885.1 uncultured bacterium | reverse complement strand
GCTCCCTAAGCTTTGTAAATCCAGACCATCGGATTGTAACAACTCAATCTCCAAAATTGATCCATTTTTTAACTTTTAAAACATTTTTTACATTTGCGACCATTTTTTGAACAGTTTTATTCACAGATTTTTAACAAT
The DNA here is from genome assembly GCA_964603885.1 of uncultured bacterium. Taxonomy (GTDB): domain Bacteria; phylum Muiribacteriota; class UBA6191; order UBA6191; family UBA6191; genus JAYZAC01. The sequence goes on along the minus strand of CAZRWM010000008.1, from coordinate 41,925 downwards.
CTTCAAATAGCAAACATTCTAGTAAGATTGATGAAACATTTAAATTACCGATCTCGTAGTTAGACGCGATGCGTTGTTCAATCTGTATTGTATTAATTTTCACATTGGCCTTAAATCCGTTAGTACCTTTACTCGCCTCAGAGGCAAGTCATACTGAGCTCCTTGGGCAACTTTCTCTGCAACAACATTATGAGGACACACTTCGACGTAGAGCTGAACAGCGTTATAATTTGCAGCTTGAAAGAGATCTCTTGGAACGAGCAGCTGAATCAGGCCAACTCAGTAATGTAGAAAATGAGCGTCTTCAGCAAATAGATGGAGCAATTGCTCTTATTGATCGGAGTGTTCAATCTAATCAAGAACAGCTACTGACTATTCAACAAGAAATCGAGACTATCAGGCAACGAGATTTTGGTGAATCTGGATCGCTAGAGGATGAGCGTCTCAGTGTGACAGTCGGGGCAGCTAATGCTGCAAATACACTCAACTCGTTTTCTGCCATGCGAGGAATACCCGGTCAAATAACCGGCGCAAACAATCCAACTACTGGTGTCATCGCCCGAACGGGGGATACTGTAACCACAATCGAACGATGGAAAGATGGAAAGTATTACAAAGTTTCGCGTTATTCAAGTGGGCCTAACCAAGGTAGATTTGCGCCCGGCGGTAAACAGGAAATACCCAAGTCTGAAATCCGTAAAATGGGCACTGAACTGAAGGCCCAGCAAATCAAAGGACTAAATCAGAGTATTACAAATTCTTCTGCGCGGGTAAGCACTCTAAAGACGGAACTCAAAAATGCTACCACCCCGGAAGCTAAGGCTCAAATTAAAGGAAAGATTGAGCGGCTAAATAAGGTTCAAAGTGAACTAAAAGCTGAATTAAAGATAGCGAAATCATCACCTGTAACTAACTTCGTTAAGAGTGGATCCTCATTCGCCGCAATGAGTGTAGCTATCACCGGAGGCTATAATCTGATACAACAGGCAATTGCCAACGATGGCGATCTAACCAATCTCGATTACAAAGCAGCATTTAAATTCATCAGTACGGAAGAGTTCTGGGCCGGTACAGCAGGTAGTTTTACCGGGGGTATGATTGGTGCGGCACTAACATCCTTTCTCCCAGGGCCCTTTAAGGTTTTGGGAGCGATAGCAGGCGCCTCAGTAGGCCATCAATTTGCAACTGGAACCTGGCGCGACACAGACTGGACAGCGGTAGCAGCTCAAACTATTGGTTCAACAATAGGTTTTTTCTTGGGCGCATTCGTTGGTTCATTCATGGGACCTTTCGCGCCCATCGCCGTCATCGCGTTCTCTATAATTGGTAGTTACCTGGCAGATATGGCTTTGAAATGGATGCGTAATCAGTTCACACCGCAGCTAACCGGGATTGATCTCGGCGAGATCCGATCTGATGAAGTATCAGAGATAGAAGCATTTGCTGAAATGGTACCTGACGAGGAGCTAATCCGTTACAAAGCAATGCCTGAGGATGACCTAAGACGCGAGTTGTGGCTGCGATACCATAACCATCAAATGTTACAAGAAGTCGGTACCGAGTTAGAAGATTCCGAACAGATTCTAGAGTGGAAAGCTAATTTACGAACAGAATGGGTCCATTATCAAGCGATCCGAGATGCACTTGCTGAGCGAAAGCAAGAATATTTTTCTGAACAACAGCCGATATCTACACCCTAAGTTTACATTTATAACGAAAGTAGATGCGCCAAACATGGATATGCCCAGCCCATGAATGTATAATCTTCTACTGCGGTCCATGATTAAAAGTAGCCCCCTTACACACAACAAAACGAGAACCAGTGAGGCAAATGCCTACGACCTTGTACATTCGTCAAAACTTCCACCCTCCAATCATAAAACTCAGGGTGAAAAAATATCATCAAAAGAATCTGAAATTCTGCAAAAGTCCGTTGGAGTGAAAGTTTCTAAAGACAAAATGGAAGTCTTTCTTAGTCTAAGCCTCCCGGAAAATTGCCCACCTTTCGCTAAACCCGAGGTAATATCTGTACTAGAAAGCTTAAATATCATCCACGGGATTGATGAAGAAAAGATTGAAGCATTGTGTAATGATATAAATCTGAGTAATTTACCTGTTGTTGATAAAGCTATAGCCCGCGGTAGTAAGCCAAAGATTGGACATGATGCAAAGATCAAATATTTCTTCGAAGTCGAACCTAAAAAGATGCTCCAAGAAGATGAAAATGGTCGTATCAATTTCAAGGAACTAAACCTTATCAATAATGTGGAACAGGGAGATTTATTAGCTCAAAAAATACCCATGGTGAATCCAGTAGCTGGTACGAATATTTACGGTCAGCCCGTTTTACCAGACCCCGTTAAAGATACCGATTTTGTTCCTGGAAAGAATACTAAAGTAAGTGAAGATGGTCTCAAGTGCCTCGCCGCAATTGACGGTGAAGTAAAACTTGAGAAAAAAATGATTCAGGTTTCGCCTATTTTTATAATTGACGGCGATGTTTCACTTGATACCGGTAATATTACTTTTAACGGCACAGTTCAAGTTTACGGCGATGTGCGCTCAGGATTTTCGATTAAAGCAAAGCGAGACATCATAATCCGTGGCATGGTGGAAAGTGCTGAACTAACAGCTGGTGGAAATATCGTAATTCAAAATGGTTTTGTAGCGCAAAATAAGGGCCATATACGATGCCGAGGGAATCTGGATGTGAAATATATCGACCAAGGTAAAGTAACTTGCCATGGTGATTTAAGGGTAGAGTCCTCAATTCTACACTCTGATGTCACATGTTTTTCTGAAATGAAACTACCCTTCGCGCGAATTATCGGAGGCTCAACAACGGTTGTCAAAAACATAGAAATAAGAGAATTAGGCACTAAATTAGGAGTTCCTACCGAAATCACAGTGGGTGATAAACCAATCATAAATCAACGATTGATCGATTTGAGATCACAACTTGATGAAAAAAATCAGCTCTATGAAAAAATGAAATCTGTAAAGAATTTACCAATAGAGCAAGTCGAAGCTAACTTGAAAAATTTACCCGATAAGCTCGCAAAAACTCTACATCTAGTCCTGGAAAAAAATGAGGAAATCATTTCAGAAATTCAAACCCTCGAAAGCATGATTCAGAAACTCGAAATACTGTTCCGAATGAAAACAAGATCGAAGCTAATCGTAAATTTGAAAGTTTTCCCTAATGTAACTATTATTATAGGACATTCAAAGACCGTTGTAAGTGACCCAACATCGGCCTGTTCATACTTTGAAGATAGTTTCGACCAGAGAGTCCGAATAGGACCGATCTAAAGATTTTATGTACTTAAATTTGAAAAATAACCTGGTTTGCTGTCATCCTAATTACGGCCTAAATTGTTCAGTTCTTCTGGAGGATCGGTTTGTCTAATCAAAATCCGCTAAGATTTAAGAAAACTATTCAAAGCGAAAGTAAAGAGATAACCCTCAACATTGATCACGATCAGTTGAGTGTTTTCATGAGTATTATCCCCAAAACTAAGGGGCGCCTTTTTGAGGTTCGACAAATCTATGAAATGCTTGACAACGAGGGTGTATTAAATGGCGTTAAAAGGGGCGTTATTGCGGATCTGATAGCAAAAATTAATGATACGAGCGCTCCTATACGAGAGGAAGTAATCGCCCGAGGAACTCCTATCACGCCGGGTAAAGATGCAGAAATTAAATATCACTTTAAGGTGAATGAAAAAATAAGATTAGTCGCTAATGATGCAGGCAAAATAAATCATCGAGAGCTTAATTTGATCAACAATGTAGAGAAAGATCAGCTTCTTGCTGAAAAAATACCGGGAGTTCCTCCCGTGGCTGGAACAGACATTTATGGCGAGTCTATTCTTCCTGATGGAATAAAAGACGCCAAAATCATTGCAGGGAAAAACGTAGAAATTAAAAATGATGGTATGAAAGCTTACTCGCAAATAGATGGGCAGGCCTTTTTGAAGAATCGAATGATTCAGGTATCGCCAATCTTTACCGTACCGCACGATGTAGATCTGAATGTAGGCAACATAACTTTCAATGGCACTATTATAGTGCTAGGTAACGTTCTCTCTGGTTTTACACTTAAAGCTAAAGAGGATATTCATATAAAAGGAATAGTTGAAGGCGCTCATCTCGTGGCGGGAGGGAATATAACTATTTCAGGCGGTTTAAAGGGTCAGGGAAAAGCTACTATTCAGTGTCGAGGAGATATAAATGTATCTTTCGCTGAAAGAGCTAACCTTGAATGTCACGGAAATCTGAGAATCCAATCGTCAATGGTAAATACTGACGTAACTTGTTATTCAAGACTTGAGGCCCTCTCTGGCAAAGGAAGCCTTGTAGGCGGCGATATCAAAGCGATCGGAGGAATCGAATGCTTAGAGGCTGGATCAAAATTAGGTGTCTCGACTAAATTAACTGTGGGGGACAAATTCATTGTTCGTGAGAGACTATCGTCGGTTGTAGAAAATCAAAATTTGATTAAAGAAAGCCTTAAAAAGCTAAACCAGAAGATATTAGAAAATAAAGCTGTCTTCGAACAGATAGATAGTCTTCCTCCGGATAGAAAAGCTCCACTCCAGGAAGTCCTGGATCAGGTGATAGATTGTAAAACTCAATTAGAAGAACTTGATAGTAAACACGAAAAATTAAGTGTATTGTTAAAAATGAAATGCGATTCAATCATCAGAATAAAAAAACATACTCACCCGAATGTTTTCATTACAATTGGCCACAGCATTCTAGACGTTAAGTCTCAATATGCTAATTCGACTTTTTCAGAAAATCATACCTTGAATGCAGTGAAGGTTAGCTCCGCTTAATACGCAAGTTTGTAACTTATTGCCTCTGAGGTACTTTTTCCCAATTCATATTATTGAGTTTCTCTTGAAAACTTTTGAGCCGATCCTTCAATCGTGAATACGAGTTGACAACGTCTTTTTGTGTGAAATTCTCAACTTTCTGCATCGCTTCAGTAAGAAACTCATCTTTGCGTTTGACAGCTATAGGATCTACTCGAACCACAGTTTCAAAATCCTGGTTATATCGAACTAAAATTGTGGGATAGTCAGTTCCTATACCAATAGTACTAAATCTAAAAAAGACATATTTAACCTCTTGCGGTTTTATTAAATCAAGAGATTGCATATTGTCACCCCGGTAAAACATGAGCCTTCGGAGATTATTTTTTTCCATGAGAAGATGAACATTCTTTAACGCTAAATATCTCGAAGGATTATGCACTCTGGCAATTAGCACTCCCTCTTCCCCGTTAAATAAAATCTCGTTATCTAATCGAAAGGAAATTTCTGGAGGCGCCAATTGAAATACAGCCATAGCCGCGTCAATTACTTCAGTTAATATTTTCGAGAAATACAATTCACTACCTAAAATAAAAAACATTGAATAATACAATGCCCTCACGGCTTGAATGACTTCTCGCGCCACCAATTGGTCTTGCTTACTAGAAAAAATTTCAGAGTTAGCCAAACGATAAATAGGTGACTGCTCTAAAGCATTCCATGATTTTACATTACTATTCCAGCCAAGCACGCGCTTTAAATCTTGGCCGATTGCATCATATGCATCTTGTTGTTTGAGAGAATTCTTCTTCAACATACTTAGTCTCTCAATATATCCGTTACGACTATTAATGTTCTGAAAAACGCTGAGTCGCTCTAATTCCTTTTCACTAAGACTTCTTAATTGAAAAATTTTTGGGAGTAAATCTAATTCAATGCCGACTAATTTAATCAAAGCAAGGTAATGTCTAGAGTTCTTTATTGTTCGAGGCATTTCATCAATTTGTCGATTAACTTCCATCATCAGAGTTTTTAAGTCAAAATCCTTATCAGGAATATTTAGGAATTGATCAACCTGCACAGGAAACTCAATTTTTTCCTCGATTCCTCTTGAGTATGCAGTCACGAATTCACTCATATACGCTTTAAAGTCAACTTCGTCAAAATAAGTATTCGTGTATTGATTTACATTATTTAAATATCGTAGTGCTCTTTTCTGAGGCCATTCTCCATCTTTTATTTTGTAGGTTGGATCCATAAAGTCTCGAAAGACATTCATGATATCCTGCAGCATAATATTTCGGCTATAAGCCCAATTATTGAGTTTTTGAATTGAACGTGTCTTTAGTCGCTTCCCAGAGAATTTGGGATAATGACTAAGAAAAAAAGTTTTTGAACTTTGGCTTTGGCGAGTTGCCCAACCAAACTTCACACTAGTCTGAAGCGATATTTCCAGTTTAACTCTATGGATAGATTTAGCTCTATCGAACAAACTTCCGGGCAGCTTAACGTAGCTTTGCTTTGTAAAAGTTCTACTGGAATCAACTGCCACACCACTACCCTCAGCAACCTCTTTGTTAAATTTTTCAACCCAGTTGGATGGACTTTTCGGATAGTTAACATCTTCCCATAGACGAATATTAATATTACTTTGTACTGCAGATCTCCTACTTTTGTCACTGAATAAAAGCCGAATCCATAGATCACCATCTTCTTCTTCAAATAGTATGGATTCTTCACTATCCGCAAAGACTTGCGAGCGCACATCAATTGAGTGGAACGAATGATATGAAGTATAAGCTTCAGCTATAACTTGTCGCTCATCTGAAGCATCAACTGAAGTTCTACAACCCAATGACAGTATCAATCCTATAAAGAGAAAAAATCTAATCCACATTTTTAATCACAGCACCAAAGTCTTCTACTAACTGATTTAAACCTGGGTCTTTCATCAGCTTTTGCTTGAGCTCGTCGGAAACAAAATCCTCTGAGCTATTGTTGTTTTCGGCTGTGTGACTCGATTTATTTATTGCTTGAGGCCTAGTCGCTAATTCCTCCAGAGAACCAGGCGCCTCACCCAAAACAAACTCTACAACAACATTGGAGTCATAGCGATGCTGTATTAAATCTAGTAATTGGCTCTGATGTCGCTCTTCCTGGATTTTATTAAAATGAAATTCGTGAGTAGGGGCAAAGTACAAGCAAAGCTTGTTTCCCTCCTGACGAACTTGAACAGGATCTATAAAAGCTTTCAGCATCGGATTTTTATTTTTTACCTCTTTGAGAATTTGTTGCCAATTACGCTCAGCCTCTGGGTAATGCGATAAGGTCTCGTCACGCAATTGTATCGTGGGGCGCAATACAGGTTTTTCGTTGGATGCCGGGTGATCTTTAATTAACAAATTGCTCTTCTTTAGTGCTTCTAACTCTTGCTCAAGTTTTTGAATGCTTCTCTTAATTTGAGGATCTTGCCCTGAACCCTCATGAGCATCGGAGGGTGGTGTGATCAAACCAATTTCCCCGTGTAACTCTGGAAAGAGAGAGTTTCCCATTTCGTCAATTACCTGCAGCAAGTGTTTATAAATTTGCATCCAGTTAGCTGCTTCATACTGCCCGACAAAACTTGGTATCTCGCGGTAATTTGCTGGCACCTGTAATTGAAAATATATGTACTGCTGAACTCGCTCCAAAGTCTGCAGCAAGAGCTGGCGCGGGTCCTTACCACTCCTCATAAAGACTTTATATGCCCTTATGAGTTCACTACGATTCTTACGAATTAAATGCTCTAAAAGTCGGTCAATCTCCTCAGTTGCGGCCAAGCCCAGCATCACGTAGTACTCTTTTTGACTAACATGAACACCACAAAAATGTACTGCACGCTCCAGAAGTGTTAAAGTATCACGCATCCCTCCAGCGCCTCGATTTACTAATTTCTCCACGACAAGATCGTCTACTGCTAAATCTTCCAGTTCCATGACCTCTCGCAAACGCTTTTCTGCCTGCTCTGGATTCAATAAATCAAAATCTAGCCTAATACAGCGCGAAACAATTGTACTGAGCAGTTTTTCGGGCTCCGTAGTAGCAAGTATAAAAATTACATAAGGGGGCGGCTCCTCTAACGTCTTTAGAAAAGCATTCGCCGCTTGAGCTGTAAGCATGTGTGCTTCGTCTATTACAAAAACTTTATATTTATCTTTGCCGGCAAGTGGAGGATATTGAACCTGGTCTCGGATTTCGCGAAAATCATCAATTTTACGATTACTAGCCGCATCCAACTCTATAAAATCGGGGTAATTACCCTGCATGAAAGATTTGCAATTACTACAATTCAAGCAAGGATTACCCTCCATTATAGATAAACAGTTTAATGCACTTGCAAAAATTCTTGCTGAGGTTGTTTTGCCTGTTCCACGAGGACCGCAGAATAAATAGGCATGAGAAACTTGAACTCGCTTGATAGAGTTTCTCAGCACTTGAACAACTCTTTCTTGTCCACTCACCTCATCCCAAATTCTTGGGCGATATTTACGATACAAACTAGATTGTTGATGCATGTTTGCTAGGATACTGCGCTTCTAGATGAACAAACAATGATTTTTGTATGAATGGATACTTAATTAAAGCTCTTTATCGCTGCGCTCATGTTTGAGAATTTCTTGAAGATTCTCCATATTTTTTACGCATTCTTGAACGAACATATCTTCAGGTGGACCAATTTTGATTACTTTGTCGTACAAAATAATAGCCTCTTCGAGTTTATATAAACCCTCTTTACTTAGAGCCATCAGGTAATAAATCTCACTTTTTTCACCATAGATATCCTCTGCACGTTCTAACAATGTAATGTTTTTATCGTGTCTTTCAGAATAAAAATACGCGTATCCTAACCACAATGTACTGTCTAGACTAATTAACTTATTATCATTGAGCTCCAATGCTTTAAGCATATATTCGAGTACTAAAAAATAATTTTCATTGGAATAAGCATTAGAGGCACTTTGAATATTATTTTTAACATACAAGTCAATGGCCTCTTTACGAAATTTCTCCGTAATACCTTGCACTCTTGAGTCCAATAAAGGTTCTAAAACTTTAACGCTTTGTCTATAAAAACCTAGTCCATGATAATTTGAGGCTAGAGCTAAACGTGCTTGATGATGATTCGGCTCAAGGTCAAGCGTTCGCTTGAAGCTAGCGATCTCTGCGGAGGGCTGCCGTGAATCTATCGGATAATAGGTGGTCAATTTACCACGAAGATAATGAAGTTGAGCCTCTTTCGAGTTTTTTCGTAATCCTTGCTCCTCTAATTTAGAAAGAAAAATATCAGTAGATTTCATTGTTCGGCTGGACAAAACACTCCGCTGATCTTTTTCCATTTTCAATTCATCTTCAATCAATTCGCCGAGTTTTACGTAGGCTGATGCCAAGGAAGGGGCAAAGTCAATCAAAAGATACAAATATTTGCGCAATTCGTCCCTAGAGGAATGAACCTCAAATAAGCGAATACCATCCGTAAGTGACTCGAGTACTTTTGACTTAAACTCCTGCATTCTCTTTGAGGTCCGACTTTTTTTAGGAAATTTCTGCTCTAAGATTTTCAAGATGCTAGCCATATCTTCATACATGGATCGCATGAAAAGCAACTCACAGGCCGCCAATAATTCGTTAAAACGGAGCTCATCAAACTTTGAATATCGAAGAAGATAGTCTCTTCCGTCCGACCAGGTATTAAATTCCCTAGGATATTTTATGAGGAGTTGCCCAATCTCAAAATATGTTTTAGAGTCTTTACTAGATAACAGTACCAGTTCTTCCATTCGCTTAATTCCAAGGTCTTTTTTTCCATATTTAAAGAGAAGTTCAGCTTCTTTTCGAATCTGTTCGGTACCTACATCATAAATATATTCAGATAGATTGTTTTGTAATTCTTTTAGCTTACGAATGGCTAGTGGATCGTCGTTCAGCTTTAAGCCTAGATTGATATATACTTGGCTCATTGGGAATTCACGTTGATTAAAAAGAATTAGAGCATAGCTATATAAAAAACTTGGTTCAAAATCAGCATGATCTAACTCCAACTCTAAAAATTTGCGAGCCTTATTTTTTTCACCACGGTATAGAAAATAATCACCTAACTCACCCCACTTAAATTCGTCATATAACCCATCCTTGCGTAGGGTCGTATAAATTTCAGCTAAAAATGGAAAATGAGCTTTCTTCTCAAGAGTTTTCACTATCTTGCGAATTTTACCTGGCTTATCCCGCAGAGTTGCTGTCAACTTCACAAAAGTTTTAAGCGCATCTTCTGGATTTTTTCGAGAGTTTAGAACAACAGAAGAAATCAACATAGTCTCATAAAATTCATCATTTTCTCCCTCAGGCAATAAAAAACTACTGATCGCATTAGCGAGGATTCCTAAACGTACTTGCTGTCCAGTACGTTCGTATATCTGAGCAAGATATTTATAAATACTTAAATTTTTGGGCTGTATTTGGCTAGCTATTTCGAATAAGTTCTGAGCCCTATCTAGCTCATTCTTTTCGAAAAGAATTTGTGCACCTTCGTAAAGGTCCTCAAAACTATATTTTCCCGAGGCAAGATCATTTTCAAGTCGCAGTACACTCGATGTATTAGAGCGTTCAGTTTTAAAGGTTTCACAATAAACATTTTGCGTCCATGGAGAAATGGACGTGATCCAAAAAACATACAAAAGGCACCTTATATTCTTCATAGCATTATTCATGTATCGGAGCTAATGCTGTTGCAAGCAAGGAAAGATCGAATAGAACAATTGCCACAATCGCTTCAACTATAACAACTGCTCTCAGCGCAACACATGGGTCATGTCGGCCTTTAAGATCGAGAACCTTTGGATGCCCCTTTCTATCGATGGTATTTTGAGGCTTGAAAATGGATGCTGTAGGTTTGACGTGTACTCTAGCGATTATCTGCTGTCCGGTGCTTATACCGCCCAGCACACCACCACTAGAGTTTGCTTTGAATCCTTGGGGAGTTAATTCATCATTATTCTCAGAACCACGCCTACCAACAACAGATACGCCATCACCAATTTCTACAGCTTTAACAGCATGCAAACCCATCAAAGCATAAGCTAATCGTGCGTCTAATTTCTCAGCAGTTGGCTCACCCCAGCCCACGGGAACACCATCGGCCGTCACTTCTATTATTCCGCCGATACTATCACCTTGCTGTTTTACCCTTAAAATTTCCGCCTGAAGAATGTCAAGATCTCCTTTGACTTGGCCTACTTGCTTCAGTTTGGCCTCTACGCTAACTCCTCTGTGCGATAAAAATTGTTTTGCAATAGCACCCGCAATAACTCTTCCGATTGTTTCTCTTGCAGAAGAACGACCGCCACCATAGGGATCATAATTAGTATACTTTTTATGATATGTGTAATCTGCATGTCCGGGACGATAAACATTCTTTAAAATCTCGTAGTCTTTACCTCGCTTATTGTTATTAGTAACTAGAAAACTTAAAGGAGCCCCTGTTGTACGACCCTCGTAAATTCCCGATAATAGTTCGAATTTATCGCTTTCTTTGCGAGAAGTGGTGAACTTGGTGCTACCAGGACGTCTCCTGTCTAATTCATCTTGAATGAATTTAAGATCAAGAGGAAAATTTGAAGGAACACCATCTATTACTACCCCAACTGCAGGTCCGTGAGACTCTCCCCAGGTTGTAAAGCGGAAAATTTTTCCAAAACTATTGGATGCCACATGCTCTCCTTATTTTTTGACATATATCTAAAACAGAGTCATCGCAAGTTACCTTAAGGACAACATTGGAAGCTTTTTGAAGTAAACACGATCTTCGTTCCAAAGCAATTGAATACTCCTCCCGGATTCCACTAGCACCAAATAATAGAGGTCTATCGCCTGGGTCATTATTTCTCCGCGTAACTAAAATATTTAATGGAACTTCAAGATAAATGCAAATTGCTCGCTTCTGAATGTAACGAATAGCTTCACGGTTTTCTATTATCCCTCCACCTGTTGCCAAAACAAGATTCCGTGCGGGGAGTTTAAATAAACATTGAGTTTCTAACGCTCTGAAGCGCGATTCGCCAAAAATATTGAATAGTTCACTAATGCTATAACCCTCTTGCTTAATGAGCATTTGATCAGTATCTGTGAAAGACCAATTGAGCTGTGAGGACAATTCTCTTCCCACAGTAGTTTTCCCACTGCTTCGCAAACCTAAAAGACAAATCCAAGGTTTCATTATATTTCCAATAATTCACAAGCTTGTTCGTGATCCATGTATGAGCCATTACACCATATTTGCTGCTGCAAAAGAGCTTGATGTAAAAAAAGATGAAGACCACTTAGACTTCGACCATTAGCATCGTTCACTAATTGCATTAGTTTAGTTTGGCGCGGATAATAAATACTTTCTACCAGGCTAACTGTTGAATTAATCCAATTGGGAGGGATCGGGCTGTTAGAGTCTTCACCCATACCAACCGATGTGCACTGAATAATAAGGCTATCCGATAAATCTAATTCTTGATCCCACCCCACCCATTGAACTCCATAATTTTCCGCTAGGCGTCGGGCCTTATCTTCGCTACGATTTCGAATCAATATTTTTTCTTGATAATCAATCATGCAAGCAAGTACCGCTTTTGCCACAGCTCCCGCTCCCAAAATCAAAATCCTCTTAAATTGATCTAAGTCGGACCAATTATTTTCTATGGCATCAATTACTGCAGGCCCATCGGTGTTATAACCTTTCCATCCTTGGGCAGTACGAAACATTGTGTTTACCACTCCACATGCACTCGCTACAGGGTCTAAGGAATCACAGAACTCCACAACATTCTGCTTAAATGGCGTTGTCACAGAAAGGCCTTGCACCTCAGGTGGTAATAAATCAAATAATGCCTGCAAATTAGAAACTGGAAAGCGTACATAAATACTATGCTGACCTGAACCACTAAAAAAAGCATTGTGTATCCTAGGACTCAAAGAATGCGTAACGGGATCTCCGATGATACCAAATATTGCTGACCCAGGAGGAGCCTCATGAAATTGCTCACGATGATACTGATCGATATCTATTTGCCCCGGAGCAGTCTTACCATTTGGTAAACAATAGTAAGACCAGAGACTACCCAATGCTCTTGCTGCCATGCGGCTCCATTGACCAGCTTCTCCCATGCAGGTAAGTACGAGGCGACTACTTCCTATATTGGTGACTCGTAATTTTTTTAGTAAAGCAAGGCCTTGCCAACTCTCCCGTACTGAAATGGCAAATTTAAGAACCGCTGGTTGTACAGAAATACAATCGCTCATTTCAAAGCTAGTAATCTCTGGACCCCCATAATTATGAACACTCAACACAAGTCTGTCTCGATAATCGGACAATTGCTCGAACCACATCTTCCAATCTTGTAGATCAACATCAATGTAACCCTCAAATTGCTCCGTAAAGTTAAGATAGTGGTTAAGTCTCAAGTTATCTTCAATTGTACCTCTTCTACAAGCGAATACAATGATTAAAGACTCAAAAAATTCTTTAAAAATACTCCAATCTATGGGCGTTATCATCTTATCTGCTCTGATTTCGATACCATCAAAATCTGCAGGAAAATCTTTAACGAACTGTAGAAGACTCTTTTGGTCTTCGATACTTATGGAAATCAATTTCACAAAGCCGCCTCTAACAATTGGAAGAAAGTTTCAGGTTTTAAACCCTTTACCGGCTTACCATCAAACCAAGCCAACTTACCCGGACATGAACAAAAACTGAATCTTATTTCACCGGAGTGGTTCTTTTTGTCCTTCATCAAAAATTTTCTCAAGTCTTTGGAGTCACCCTGAAAACTTTCGTACCCCATTGATTTCCAAACGGATTCAATTGAATTAAGCCAATTTCCCTCTAAATAGCCCATCATATGAGCCATACGATGCTCGATAATTAAACCTTCCCATATACAGAGACCATGAGCTCTCTTTAGCTCATAATGCATTTCCAACGCATGCCCAACAGTATGCCCAATATTAAGACACTGACGTAGTCCGGATTCCTTAAAATCTTGTTCAACGATTGACTTTTTTACTTTAATAGACTCGAAAACAAGTTCCTCAAAAGAATCTCCCTTTGAGAAGACTTCCAAAGTCTTTTTAAAGAGTTCAGGAGATTGAAGCAAAGCGTGTTTTATCATTTCTCCAAATCCTGAATCAAAATGCTCTTTCGGTAAAGTATTCAAACTCTCAAAGTTTATCCATAATCCTTTTGGAGTAACAAAACTTCCCACGAGATTTTTACCCTTTTCCAGATTAATGGCTGTTTTACCACCAATTGAAGAATCAACCATTGCGAGTAAAGAAGTTGGCACTAGAAAAAAATCTAAACCCCTTAATAATATTGCGGATAGAAAACCACCAAAATCTCCCACAACGCCTCCACCGACGGCTACAACAGCCGATTTACGATTTACCCTACCGGCTAAGCTCTCACAACTTTTCTCAAGTTGACTAAAAGATTTGCTATTTTCGCCCTGCGGAATTTCTTCGACTATAAAGTTTTCAATATTTTCGGAAAGCTTGTCTGCATAAGGTCTGGTGTTGACGTCACAAATCAACACAACTACTGAATAAGACCTAAGATCTTTAATTAAGCGACTACTATCACAATCTACCCAATAGCTAAGATCATCGTGTTCCACTAAAATTTTTAGTTTTTCCGCAAGCATGTATCTGCCAAGTTACTTACTCTTCAAGATTAGCAATTTTAACGGAGTCTCCCCACCCAAGAACTGCAAATTCTCGGCCCGTTTTCTCTAACAAACTATAGGCTCGTCTGTAGGAACCTCGCATAGCTTGATCTTTTTGTCCAAGCTCAGCTATATGCATAGGAACAACTACATCTGGAGAAATCAGTTCTAAAACCTCAAAAAAGGCGTCTTCTCCGTCGCTTGATTCAATAGGTAGCGGAGCCAATAAAATATCAATTGGTCCTAGCGATTTTAGACGATTTCTTATCTTTGGAGATCTTACACATTCTTCATAATCTAAGTCGCCAACGTGTAATAAACTCAGTCTTTCAAGAATTGAAACCTTGTAGACGCGCATATCAAGGTCGGTGGTATGTCGCATCCTGAATGGAAGATTTAAGGCTTCAATATTAACTGGAATATTTCCTCGACCTAATGAGTACAAGTCTCTTATTTCGCCAGGTTCAAAACCAATTACACCATTAATACACAAATTCTCCATTCCCGATGGAACAGCGACAAGTTTATCAGCACCAATCATACGGTTAACTACTTCTAAATCGAGATGATCTGGCAAACGATGAGAAACGAAAGCCATGTCGAGTAAATCACTAAGTTCTTCGAAAATTGTAGGGTCTATTTTCCAGAATAGCTCCCAGACATGTTTAGTAGAGACAACATCCATTCCTAAGATCATACTAGGAGTTTGAATTATATAACCGCAATTATATAGTTGATGTAAAAAAATCCCATCACTAACCTGGCGTGCCTTCAAATTATCTACCACATGTCTCATTCTACGCTGATAAAAACCTTGTACATGGGGACTTTTTGAGACTGAATCTCCTTGAAAGAGATCATCTATTTGCTCCATAATCTTTCTATGTTTTGAGGCTTCGAACTTTACACTAGTTATATTAGAAAGCTTGGACTCCAAATTCTTCAATGTCTCCCTGGATTTCGGTGATCCATAGATGTGAAGCAAGGAATTGAAGCCTCCAAATCCGTCGTACATTCGATCCGCATTCTGAGGGTCATCAATCCACCGCTTTCCATTAACTAAGAACTTGTAGGAGTATGTACCCATTTCGGGTAGCTCAATTTTAATAGAGCGACCACCCTGGCGTCGTTTGCGCATCTTGTGCTTTCCTTGAGTCCAGT
The DNA here is from genome assembly GCA_964603885.1 of uncultured bacterium. Taxonomy (GTDB): domain Bacteria; phylum Muiribacteriota; class UBA6191; order UBA6191; family UBA6191; genus JAYZAC01. The sequence goes on along the minus strand of CAZRWM010000008.1, from coordinate 26,198 downwards.
CATTAAAACTACCTAGGACTTCAACAGAATCTGCCTGCCCCTCATATGATAATGTGGCTACATTATCTATTACAGAAGGATATTCAAATCCAGTAGAGTTTACTCTTTTCTTAGCAGCTCCAACAGCTGCTCTAGGCTGCACAACACCGCAACCTTGCGCCTCAACAGGAACATTAGTAATTCGCTCTGCAGTCTCCATTAATATCGCTTTGACGTTGCTAGGGCTGAGCTCTGGATTTACTTCTAACATTTGAGCAATAATACTACAGATAATAGGGGCGGAGAAGCTTGTACCATCTACATGCTGGTAATACGGAGACACCAACTTATATTCTTCTAGTTTTCTGTTAATAGCATTCAATATTTCATAAGGATCTAAGTGATTGACTTTTGCTGACCAAGGAATTACAGCGCGATTCGCATGAAACTTATCCAAAAATTCATATTCAGATGTATGATGAGCTAATTCCCATAATGTTTCTGCTTCTCGATAGAAAGCTGTTCCTGGCAGTGTAGGTGCTGCCACCCAAATTCCGGGAGCAATTATCTCAGGCTTCATTATTCCATCAGCGGTTCTCCCATAACTAGAGTGATACATCCCATGATCACCTTTGTTTAGTGAGTTACGATCATCCAGTCCACCAACTGTTATCACACTTGGAGAATTTCCAGGCGGTGTGATGGAAGCATGGCTATCGTTGCCCGCCGCGACGACTACATTGATTCCAGCTTGAACAGCCTCCTCCGCTGCATGATTAATTAGGGATTCCCGGAAGCTCCCTTTGCCATCCATTCCCAGAGAAATATTTATTACACGCAAATTGTAACGCTTTTTTTTGCGAATACACCATTCTATCGCCTGAACTATTGCCTCAGTGGTGAAACCATACTCACCGCAGACCTTTAACAATGCTACATTAGCATCGTGGGCAATACCCTTGTAGAGACCTTTACTCAAATAACCGTTACCAACTGCGCTAACACAAGTCTGCATTCCGTGCCAACTCATCACATCAGGCTTTTCAAAATCAGACTTTGGTCGGTAGGGAGAAGCAAGGTCCTTATATGCCACAACTCTTCGATGTGGTCTCATGATATCTGGATGAGGGTAAAAACCGCCGTCTAAAAACGCAATACAAATATCCTTACCCGAGTAACGTGGGTCTGAGTTCAGTCTTAATGGAGTCGGTAGCACCTTAAATTCACTCGATGAGCAAATTACGCGATTAGCCCTTAATCTATTTACAAAATCGCGGTCTAGACCCTCACGCATGAAATTATACGGATCTGTGCTTACTTGCCTAATAAATTCAACCGAAAAAATTTTACTCCGATTTCCTATTTCAATTAGATGTTGATTAAGTTGCTGACGCAGTAAATGTGGCAGGTTATTTTTCTCAGATTGCTTTAGTAGACGAGAAGCTGAACGTAAATCAAGATTTAATACCTCTTCACCCAACAGATGAGTACTATAATATAGCTGTAAAAATAAAATCTTTTCACGCGTAAAAGGCTCCAAACAATCTTGATTCTCTAGAAGATTAAAAGCTTGATGTCTTAATCTTCGATCTTTCGAGAGGTTGTCGAACAATGATTTTAGCTTCATGCATCCTCCAAACCCTGCTCACGATCGTCCCATGGGATAACGAATTGGCGGTAATACCATAAAACTTTTTCGGGAGAATCTCTCCAAGCAGGGTATTCTCGCACGATCTCTTCTAGTAAATCTTGTTCCTGACTTTGATGATAATCCCATAAAAGTTTATCGACAGGTCGACGACAAATTGGACAAATTGTTTGATCTTCAGCCATCAGTATAAACCTTTTTTAAATCTCAGCTTACCAGCATGTAAACGACCATACAAAGTTTTGTGTAGGTAAATGTCCCAGCGTATATCTAAATGCGGTTCAAAAATACTAAGAAACTCCTCCGAGGCATAACGACGAATAATCTTGTTTACCTTAGGTGAAATAGATCGAATAAATGCCTGGACATGTAAGCGCCATTCTCTTTCAAATAAATAAAAGCTAGACGGCACCACTATCTTTATCAAAATTTTCTCATTTTCTAACAACTCTACTTTGGTGGTTATACCATCGCGAGTCCAATCTCGCTGCTTGAAATCTAGAAGCTGTATTAAGTAACGCTCATCAGTTGGAAAAAACTCTAGACCATATACATTGATTTGCAAGGCTAGGAAAATCAATAAAAATTTAGAGCACATCATTATTTGAATATCGGAATTTCATAATTGAGCTTTTTAGCGCAATTCGCAAATATCCTTCCAAGATTTTTCCTGTGCTGTATTTTGCAAAGTAACGCGAACTTCATAGGGTGCCTCATTCAGGGCTAATATTTCAGTCGTAGAGACCTTTGAATTTTTGGACAAGAGACTCTTGAAAGCTCCTTCGAACATAATCCAGTGCTGCGCAGTCAGAATGATGATTCTCCGATGATTAATCTGTACGATTTTGCCATTAGCTGGAGCCTTTAGTGCATTACTATCAATCGTTCTTACTAAACAGTAAGGCTTTTCTGGTAAATTCATTGGGGAAAGCACTTCAGTTGGTTCGTCAAATGGCCATACAAGCGTCTCAGGCTCCAACGAATTTTTCTTGAACCAGTTGAAAATACTTTGTTCAATTTGCTCCATAGATAATGGTTCATTAAGGCTCAAATTTAATCCGCTACTTATTAGAAGATTGAAGAAAGCTAGCTTCTCAAATTCTAATTTCCTTAAGGCTAGTTTACGAGTCTGCAGAGAACTATCTTTCTCATTGAAATTTCTTTCCATCAAGGCAATTTTATTCAACTTTATCTGCAGAGGCCTATCTAACGCAAGATTTGAATTCTGAAAAATTCTATAAACAAAGTCATTGCGCTCTTGCCTAGAGATTGTACCAGAAAATTTAGTATGAACGTTCTCAAAACTATCGCGATAGGGACCAAGAGATTTATTAAATGATTTCACTAATTCGTGATCGAATCCGTACAAGTTGATCATAGCCAACATAGTCCCGAAAGAAGTACGAGCACCTCTATCTACAATTGACGCCTTCCAATTAGATTTAAATTCTTTTCGCTGCTGACCCTCTGGTATATTTTTCAAAATTCTTGCGGCGCTTACATGTAAAAATTCGGTGGGAATATTTAGGATTTCAGCTTTGGAAATCCTGGACCCTGATTCAGAATAATCCTCAACCATTCTATGTGCCAATTCATTGCGAAACTCCTGCAATTCTTTTTGCTGACGTTTGTACTCATCACGTCGCTTTTTCGGTAGTAAATGAGCTTCATCTAATAATTGAATTTTGTGCTGTAATTGCACAAGCTTCAGATTTTGAGCATCTTTGATTGCGTTATCTAAAGCTTCATACCTAACATCATTTGGATTAAGCTTTCCTTCTAGTTTAACGGCATCCAACTTACGAGTGGTACCTACCTTTGCAGAATGCTCTAGACCAAGTAGCAGATCTTGCGCACTGGTGGAGCCAATTAGAGTGAGCATCAGAAGTAATTTTAGTGTCATTCAAATCCCTGAGGATTAGTATAACAAACCTTGAAGATTTTCGAGTATCCAATAAGTGAACAACGACTCTCTTTAAAAGCCTAAATCATCGTCCTTCTGCTGTTCTCCAGGACAAGGTTCACCAAAAATATCGTCCAAGCTATCTCTCAATAATGGACCCTTTACACAGCGGCAATTGGGATCTTTTCCTTCCTGCAAAATTTTTGAAGGAGTACAGAAACCGGTCCCGATTCTATATTTTGAAAGAGCTCCAGAATGAATTATTTCATCTGGAAAGTGGAGTAAATTATTACGATCAGAATTATTACCATAGAGTGGGTTATTTTCCACGGAACCCTCATTTGATTTTTTCTTGCTACTCAGAAATCCAAAACTCGATTTTGGAGAATTAGCTTCCATGTTAATGCCATCATATTCTTCATCATTCTGGTCATAATCGGATGGATGTCGAGGTAAACTAGCTATACGTCGCTTAACATCTGGAGCAGCGGAAGAATTTGCTTCATCGGAAGAATCCGCATAAGTATCACCGGAGTACTTATTGGATTTGGTGTTGTGAGAACTGCTAATATTGAAATCTAATTCGCTATCATTATCACCCGTAGCAGGCAAATCCTTAATGGTATTCAAATCATCCATACTTATTTCGCGGCCCCCATCGGAGGTCATAATCTTTTGGCCGGACTCAAAGAACCAACTATTATTACCCATTTCAGCCTTGAGAAAACCCATAATAGCACTAAATCGCGCTTTTATCTCTATGGCGGCTAGTAGGTCCTCTGAATCCCCTTCTGCTTGTGCTAGCTGTTCCTTTTTTTGATTTTCAAGCTGCTCTTTAACAAGTTCTTTAACATCTGTTTTCAGACGTCCAGTGGTCGGATCGATGAATTTCTCTTTCTCAAAATCATCACTCTCCATATACTCCGTTAAATATTCATCTAGAGATTTTCCATAGGATGTTTGACAACTTGGGCTAGCACTAAATGAGTCGGGTAAACTGCACCCGCTTTTGCCCAAATCAGCACAGTAAGAAGATTTAGTGGATTCATTCATGAAACGGTTATTCTCATAGATAGCCCCCAAGATATAACCCACTTCAGACTCTTTGATTCTACACTGAACGGCTAAGTTATCCTCATAACGATCAGCAATTTTTAATGCTTTTTTGCCATCTCTAGTAACCTTTCCAACTTCGTCAATTAAACCCCTATTTCTCATACTGTCAGTCTGCGCAGAAACAGTTTCCAACAATTCATCTGAAGGTAATGTGAATGATTTTTCTTTACCCCTACAAATTTTTCCGCTTCTCAATCTTCCATCACTATCGATAGCTCCTTTTGAGAATACTTTCTTGGGATTATCGCTACCATCTAATATTTCACTAAAACCATTACCGGCAACGTTGATAGCGGTAAGATAGCGCTCATCCATATAAAATTCATCGTAAAGATACTGCTTAACATCACCCTTATAGTAAGGGTCATCACAAACCGCTGTCTTACTAACCTCTCTAAAATTAATATTATCGTAATAACTTTCCTGATGTTTAGCTTCCTCAATTTGACGCATTAGATTTTCGTTAGCATAGACATTCTTTGCCTCATCAAAATCTTTATTAGAATTATGAATCGCTTCTTTGGCCAAGTAGCTAATCATTTTACTAAAACCTAAAGCACGGACTACCAAGTGCTTTTGATGTTCCTCAGAAGATAAACCATCTTCCGGTTCCGATTTTATATCAGAACTCCAGACTTTTGGATCCTCTGAAGAAATATCAGCGCCCTCGCATCTTTGCCCAAAGCCCACGCTGCCACATGACAAGAATGGAGAATCTAAACCCGGTCGACAATTCTGCGTTATACAGGAAAGCGCCTCTTGATTTTCTTTTTTCCATGTCCCACTAGAAGTAAATTTCTCTGCTAATTCAGCACAAAGTCCTTCAGGTAAACTATTGTCATCACACTCAAAAGGTACTAGGTTGCTTTCCTCATCGATATATTCCTCATAATCTGCGCTATCCTCTGCAGCGAGTACCGATATTTGCTGAGATATTAATTGAGGTAATCCGTAAAGGAATAATAATGCTACCAAATAATGTCTGAGTCTCATAAATCACCTTTAGCGATAATATTGATACTATTGTCCTACAATAAATAGTAAGAAGAAAAACGGTACTGCAAAGGGTCTGATGATAATTTCTGTCGAAATCCTTGACGAATTTTACAAGTATATAGCAAAGAGCATTAGTCTTGTCTGATTAGTAGCTCTCCGAATAAAGAGGCATCCTCTTTCAGACATTCTGCAGCGGTTGGCTTACGCTCGAAGTTAGCACACTTACTGAGTTTTTCATCTAATTCGTCTTCTGATAGATTAAAGCGGTCCATCAATTCTTCTTTATTCATGCCTGAAATCAGTTTGAGCTTATTATCTTGATTCTGCGTATCTGATTTCTTTTTCAGTGAGAAAGTTCCAGCTATGAAACCATCTTTAGACTTGATAATTTTGACGCCTGTTTTTTCATCTACAATGCTAAGCCCCTTTTTCAGGGCATCGATGCCTTCATCAGCAGCGTTCAAGTCGATCTGCAAAGATTCCACATCCATTGTATCTAGTTCAGGTGAAACCTCGCTTTTGTTACTTACATCATCGGTTGTAGGACTGGCCCCTTCTTGATATTCCTCTATCGATTTTAATGATTGTTGCTCTGCATCAGCCTGTTCGGCGATCGACTCCAGTCCCAAGATATCTTCCATTTCCGATAATTCCACATCGTCAGGAATTTTATTTTCGAAGTCATCTGGATCAACTAGGTCCCCATCATCGGTAAACCAGTCAGAATTATTATCAATAAATCCACCACTCACGGACTCTTCATTGGTCACTACATCGGGCATCTTGTCATCCTCGTCGGAATTTACATCTTCATCTTCCCCGTATAAAATCTGGATGTCATGTGGGGTAGAGCTGGCAGTATTAGTGGTCGAGGAGTCTCTTTCAGCTTGCCCATTCAAGTCCTCTATGCCTACTCCTTGACTTTCATTTATAATTTGGTCTTGGTTCGCGCTGTCCTCTTGGATTGATTCTCGTGGTACCTCATTAACTTCAGCTTCGGTATCTTTTTCAACCTCCTCTAAAGCCTCTTCAGCATCACGACCTACCTCTTCTGCATCGCTTTCCGCAGGATCGGCGTCACCCTCCGGTTTGTCAGCCTCTAAGTCACTGGCTTTATCATCCTCGTCATCTTTGGTTTCAGAGACTTTACTATCTTGGTCTGCAAAAACAAACTGATGAGAATCAAAACAATATTTTACTTGAGAGTTATCTGCACATGACTGAGCTTGTGACGGCATAGTTGGACCCATGAAGTCATTAGCACAGTAATGAGGGATAGGTTCATCCAAATATTCATTGGCAGCCTCTATACATCCACTGGAAAGGGAAGGTAATGGAGATCCAGATTTCGCTGCACTCGAACACGCCTCACGAACAGACGGTGCCGTTGTTCCGGGATCATTCTGAGTTAAGTCTGGAATTGGAACAGACTGATTGGTTTGGGTATTATTGTCTGTAATAACCGAGCTATCAGTTCCGATGCCCTCAGTATTATATTTATGCTGATTATAAGTCATGAGAACTAGGGGAATTTCATCAGGATCTTGGTAAGTAAATTTGTTTAAGTTGCTTGGTAAACAGACTGCACCTGCTAGACCATCACACAATCCTAATACTCCATTTCCGTCTTCAGGTATCCTGAATCGTGGTGATCCATCTTCCATTCTTTCCTGCAGTACTGGTCGACCATCAACCAATATGGCCTTACCATCGGTGGTTGTAACATAACCGCCGTTAAAGGCGTCCGTCGCGGGAAAATCTCCATTCTCGTTATTCAATTGAAAGCCTTCAATATTTTCAGCATCGACGGGCGCAGTACCGTTGCCCGTACTAGCATTCTGATCAAAAGGCAATAAACTCGACTCAGCAGTCTCCGAAGTCGGGTTCGTCGTAATATCTTCGGGACTTAAGTCCGCAACGGCAAATACAAAAGAATTTATGCATAGACTGACACACAACCCCAAAGTTACAAAACATTTTCCCGATAGTTTGACCAAATTCATGGCACACTCCATTAGTTTTAATACTAAGTTTACTATACGTCAAAACAGGTATTTATGTTTCGATTCGCCGTAAAATTTCAAGTTTTAAGTCTGGTATCAACGTGCGCGTTAAGTAACAGAATTAAAAACTTTCAGTAGAGTCATCACCACAACTTGGGGGACATTGATCGGTTTCATTGTAAACCCAACTTGGATCAGACTCTTTTTTACCATCTGGTATGCGCATAGATACGATGGTTGAATAAATGAGCGCTTTTTGTAAAGCTAATGTAGGCTCGTTTCTGTAGCGAGCTTCAGGATTTTCCAGTTTCAAGGTGAGTTTGAATACTCTAGGCACCTGAATATCTCCTACCTGACCTAAAGGCTTTAAGCTCATTCCCAAAATGGTTCCGCTACCAAGGCTTTTATCCCATGGATCAACATATTCTCCAGACCATTCGATCAATCCCGTCTCGGAGTTAAAAACTACCTCATTCGTTTTAGCGTCGCTAAAAGTTACTAAAAATGACGAATCCAGAGTCTCTATTTTTGCGGCATTTCTTATCAAATTTTTTAATTTATACATAATTACAATTGCATCCTGAGCCGCTTTATTCCTGCCAGAGAGCTCGACAGCTGTTTTCTGAAACCGCGTCATCATAGTCATCAGTAAGATAGAGATGACAGAAGCTAAAACCACTGCTATGCCTAACTCCACCAACGTAAATGCCCTATTGGAAAGTCTAATTTTAAAGAATTTCATTATTCATCTAACTTATTTAATTGGCGTTCATTAACCACAACTGTCTTAAATTCTAGCTCACGAGATTTATTTTCAGACTTACCTTCATCTCTTCTCCACTCCACGGAGGCGATAATCGTACAAGCCACAGCCTCACAGCGAACCTTGACTTTCCGCATAGTGAAATATGACTCTAGAGATGGGAGAATCTCATCTTCACTATTCTCTTTAGGGTTCAATTGACTAAAAAAGTCGTTAGCAGACGAACTGCCGGATACTTCCCACTGTCCGTTATCTAATGAATCTGAACTTTTAATCCATACTTCTTCAGACCTCGAATAAACCATATAGCCTGCCTGAAACGCCTCAAGATCTCCATCATCAGTCATTTTTTCAATGTCTTTGTACTGAATCCCACGAAATAATTCTAACAGTGCGCTACAGTGATTTACAGCTTTGATCTGCCTGATACCGTAACGAACTCCTCGAGTCCCCGAGGTCAGCAGAAGGTATACAGGAATCACACCTAAACTGATAACCATTACAGCAATCATAATCTCAATTAAAGTAAAGCCTCTCTTCATCAGTCTCCGACCTGCCACTTCCATGAATTAATAAAGGGCTGAAAAGTCACAGCGTGGGTCTGTTTCTTTAGGAATGAATGATTGTAAGTTAGCGTAGCACCCTCAAGGTTACTGCCACCCTTAACCGTTCCAAACTTTGTTACGACAAGGTTTCCATTAATTTTTGAAGAAGAAAAGTCAAATTCTTTATTACCATAGTGAATGATAGAGCCCACATTTAGCACACTATTACTTCCTTCGGCCATGACGTTATTAGCCACTAGTACAACTTGTGATGCATTCAAATCGCCTTTGATTCTTAAATCACCTTTTACCCAAATGACGCCCTTACCAGAAATGTTTGCATTATCAAGAATTAGGCTTGAATTAATGCAATAAATCGAGTCAATTGTAAATGTTTCTGAACTGCCACCTAACCTTCGAAAGAATAAATCCTCAGAGGCAAACTGAAATGAGCATCTTCCAGTGTATAGGTCGTCAAGATCTAAATCTTCCAAAGATTTTGATGTGCTTTTACTAATTTCAGGGGCGAAAAAGTAACCAGAATCACCCTTATCTGGATTTTTATCACGGTATTTTTTAATAATTTTCTTTTGTAATGCTGGCCCCAGAGGCGCATTCTCCATTTTCTTCATGTAATCGTTAAGATTACTCTCGTGATACCCAATAGCATCACGAAACTCCGGTACTACATCATTTTTCATGAAGTCTTTTCGCTGACCCGGATCAGCTTTACTACTATCGCTCTTAAAAAAATTCTTCTTGAACTCTTGGATACCAAATCGCAAGCTGTGATTGTAAGGCAGGACCCAAGCCGGGTCAGTCATTACTCTTCGAAAATATTTCTCAAACAGAGCTTCGTAACCATGCACATCATCACCTCTAATGGACTTTCCCTTAAAAATTTGTTTGCCGGTATATTGATTCTTGTTATGAGGATATTGCTCTAATTCCTTTTCGGTTACTTTCTTTCTGATGGCTGTCCTCAAGGCGCGCGATGTAGTGGCTTTCTGAAGTGGTTTTTCCTTATCCGTATTGGGTATTTTCTCCTCTTCAAGTTTGATCTCCCATGGATCGGGCAAAGTAAAATAGGGTACTGAATACGAGTTTTCAGACCCATTGTTCTCTACCCATGACTTATTATGTTTTCGGGCTCGAGCTTTGCCCCACCATCCACCTTCCTGAAATGGAGTGAAAGCATAAAAATCTCTGTATTCTTCTTTGATGGAATCACTACTCGAGTCATTAATTGGCTTAAGAATGGTCTCTTCATATTGTTTAGCTGCTGCCAATAAAATGTCGGCATGAATCGCTTGTAATCCGTCAATATTTTGGGTGAAACCGCTTTTATCCTCAATCTTCAAAGAATGCTTTGCCTCCCATGATGTCCAGTAAAACATTAGTAAAAGTTCGCGCATGTAGGCACTGAGCTTGAGTGCTTTCGGTGTAAAAACGAAACGACCATCCTTAACTTCAATAAGCTTGGGAAAGCCTTTACTCGGTTTGAAAGCGCCCCTCTTCGACATATAAACTCTCTGTATCAGGGGGGAAACAAAACCCGTTTTATCGATTGGTTTATCAAAGGACTCCCATCTATCAAGCTCATCCCACAAACCGAGAAAATTAGTACCTTCGCTATGCGTCGTTTCGTATGCCAATCCAATGGTGGCATTAAAAAACTTAGCTGCATCGTCGGGTTGACCAATATCCTCAATTAACCTTTGTATAGCCGGCACCATCCTAAGTAATAATCCATCCCCTGAGGTAAATATCCAGCTACCTTTAATTCCAGGAGAATCCGGATTATTCATACCACTCCATTTCCAATTCATTCTTTGATCCCATAGCTCGATGGGAGCCATGGCCCCATTTTCGCGCCATTCTTCTTCACGCTGAGCTCCTTTCGGTAGATACAATTTATGAGCATGCAAATGATCAAAATCTCGGTAGTAGTAGATAGGGCCGGCCTGAATCTCATAATTCTTAACCCCTGGCTTTGAGTTTTTGGAGTTCTTGAACTGCTTATAACCTGATAACGATAGGCAACGACGGAAAACATTTCCAAACACAACCGAAAAACTAGAGCCACTTTGGTCTCCCGCTCCAAATAAATGCATTGAATTTGCAAGAATTTGGGAATTTTTACCTACAGTGAACCCAAATTCAGAATGCTTAGCCCAAGCAGAGGAGTAGCCATAATCTTTACGAGCTAGATAATACAAAGGAAAACCGCTGGTTAAATCCACATCAGAAACTTCTGTTTCACGAATCTTTTTCACTAGTTTACTAACACTCTTTAAGCCCCGTTGATCTACGCTGTCATCAGTAGTAAAAATCTTATAATCTGTAGTGAATAATCGATAGAAGTCGGAGGAGCCTGCTTCACCACGGTACATATGAAAAGATTCAGCAGCGCCACCGCTACCCGCCGTCAGATTTAAGTATATATTCTTCTCAGGATTGGCGCCGGTGCCAAGCAGAATATAGGCAAGATTTTGCTTGAAAGGGTTGTTTGATTGGTCGGTACCCAAGGTACTTGTATTACCTTGATCAGTATCTCCATTGTTTAGTTTTAACCATGAATTCCTCTCCACTTCGCCCTGAGGATCAACTGTTACAGAATTGAATTTACCACCCAGATAGTTAGTTGGGTCTTCTTTCCTTCCTGAAGCATCTTGAGCAAATAAATTGAAATGTCTTACGGCCATTGGCTGAATCTGAACCCTCTTAAATTCGAAGGTAGAAGTTATATTTTTCCAACCAGACATTAATGCATCACTATCGTTCTTCTTGAAAACCTTGTATGCAAATTGATATCTAACCTTTAATTTAATACTTCCCTTAATCTCTTCTTCGCTAGAGGCAAAATCGTCTCGTGTAGCAAAATCGTTATCTCGATTGAAAGTCAAATCGACCTTAGCGATAAAAGACCCATCCCCTCCCCCAAAAAAATCTCGGATTACGGCGCCATACTCACCTTCTGCATTACTAATGCTAATAGCATCTTTAAAATCCACTGTTTTCTTTTGCCTCAATTCTTTAAACTTATTATTAAATTCTCCATTTTTGGCTTTCTCCTCAGCGATTTTTTTACATAATGAGAGTATTGCATCTCCAATTAATATTGACTTTTCATTTATCTGTAATCGATGAATTTGTCGCATGGAATTTGAAGCGTAGTAATTAAAGCCTAATCCAACCGCAGTAATCACCCCCAACACAATGAAGGCCAGTAACGTGACCGATCCCCGATGGTAATTAATTGAGTGCAATTGTGAGACGTACGTGCAATTCATGTTGGGCCTGTGTTGGATTATACAGGATTAAAAACTGCAACCCAAGTATTGCCGTGAAGCCGATAACGCTTGTTTGCATAGTTGAACAAAGGTTATAATCCTCGGCCAATTTTGTAAGTAAGCTGAGGGGTGTGTATGCTTCCAAAAAAATATAAAGCAAAAGAATCTGAACCACGCTGGCAAAAATACTGGTCAGACCATAAAGTTTTCGCATTTGATACTGAGTCTAATCGCGAGGTTTATTCGATAGATACACCCCCTCCCACGGTTTCAGGGGTTCTCCACATAGGTCATGTTTATTCCTACACTCAGGCTGAAATAATTGCCAGATACCAGCGCATGAAGGGTAAAAATGTTTTTTACCCGTTCGGCTTCGACGACAATGGATTGCCAACTGAGCGATTTGTTGAAAAGAAGAAGAAGGTTCGTGGAAAAGATCTTAAGAGATCTGAATTTAATGATCTGTGTAGAAACACAGTGGCAGAACTAGAAGAACAATTTCGCGGCATGTGGACTGCCTTGGGATTTTCTGCTGACTGGAGTCTCTGTTACAGCACCATCGAAGAAAATTGTCAGCGAATATCGCAGCGAAGTTTTTTAGATTTACTTAAAAAAGGTTTAGTGGATTATCGCGAGGAACCAAACATGTGGTGTGTGACATCACAGACTGCTGTTGCGCAAGCTGAATTGGATAGTGTTGAGCAAGAGTCTACATTCAACGATCTAAAGTTTGACCTTAAAAATGGCGGTGAAATCGTGATTGGAACAACTCGTCCCGAATTACTTCCATCTTGCGTGTGCATCTTTGTGCATCCCGATGATTCACGCTACACAGAGAAGATCGGAAAAACTGCTATCGTACCACTTTTCGGACATGAGGTTCCGGTTCTAGCTGACGAAAAAGCAGACATGGAGAAAGGTACAGGAGCGGTTATGTGCTGTACTTTTGGAGATAAAACCGATATAGAATGGTTCAAGAAGCATAAACTGCCTCTTAGAGTTTCTATTACACCCTACGGCAAAATGACGGACCTTGCTGGTCAATTCCAAGGGTTGAAGATAAAGGAAGCTCGCAAGGCGATTATTAATACTCTGAAAGAGCGGGGTATTCTATTAAATAGTAAGTCCATCATGCACGCTGTTAATGTACACGAAAGATCCGGTACGGAAATAGAATACTTATCGACAAGGCAATGGTTCATAAAGCTAATGGAACGCAAAGAGGAGCTAGTTGCACTAGCTGATAAGATTGAATGGTATCCGGCCTTCATGAAGCAACGTTATATTCATTGGGTTGAAAACCTTAGCTGGGATTGGTGCATTTCTCGCCAGCGATTTTTTGGAGTACCATTTCCCGTTTGGCATTGTAAAGATTGTTGTCAAATGCTGCTACCTGAAGACTCTCAATTGCCAGTTGACCCTCAGGAGCAAGAATACCCAGGCGAATGTAGCGATTGCGGCGGTACAAATATCGAACCTGATCGTAATATTATGGATACGTGGGCGACATCCAGCGTTACTCCACAGATCAATTATCGTTGGGGAGAAAATGACTCCAGAGAGTCGCATTTAGCGCCTATGACGATGCGACCCCAAGCCCATGACATTATCAGGACTTGGGCGTTCTACACGATGGTAAAAGCTTATTACCATCAGAATGATATTCCCTGGAAGGATATTATGGTTTCAGGACATGTTCTTTATAAGAAAGGCCAAAAAATCAGTAAATCGAAGGGAAATTCGAAATCTGGACCTGAGCAACTGATTGAACAATATAGTGCAGATGTTATTAGGTATTGGACGGCCGGAGCCAAGCTTGGTAGTGACTGCTACTTCGAAGAAAATGAGTTCAAAATTGCAGCTAAATTAGTCACTAAAATTTTCAATGCTTCAAAATTTGCTCTCATGCATTTAGAAAGCTTAAACAGGTTTGATGACTCCAAAATTTGCGTTCCTATAGATAAGGCGATGATATCTCGACTGGGTAGAACCTGTTCGCGGGCTGATAAATATCTCTCAAAATATGAGTACTCACTCGCATTATCAGAGATTGAAGGTTTTTTCTGGGATTTCTGTGATAACTACATGGAATTGATAAAGCATCGTATTTATAACCCGCAGGAACATGGCGAGGGAGCTGGAGACTCCGTACAAAATGCCCTATACGCGATTGTATACGGGGTGATTAGAATGCTGGCTCCTTTCATTCCACATATTACTGAGGAAATTTACCAAGCCTATTTTAGAAAACGTGAGAGTCACATCTCATTGCATCTCGCTGACTATCCAACCGGTGCTAACTTCCCGCTTGATGAACAGGCTGAGAAGGTCTATGAGGAAGCTTGTCAATTTGTGGCTGTAGTTCGTAAATTCAAGACAGAGCAGCGCTTAAGTCTTAATACTGAATTAAGCGAAATACAATACTTGGATAATCAATTTGGCTTATATAAAGAAGCTGAGAATGACATTCAACGAGCGGCTCGCTGCTCGAATGTCAAAGCTATGGATTCTTTGGGGGAAATAGGTAATTTAGTGGAATTTGAAGGGAAGCAATTGCGTATTGGAAACCCAATAGAGGAGGAGACTTGAAAAGACTATTCCTCTACAAAATAATGAAAACAGGTACCGGTTCGATATCGGTTTGGTCCTCAAGTCTTGTAAATGAGGAGCAAGCTAATAAATTGCATTTTATTTTTCAAAATTATGCAGGACAAAAATCAGACTTTGCGGTCTATTTGGATGAATTTGATACACAACGAGTGCCACTTTCACATATAAACACGAGCTCCACCCTGCTGGCACCGATGGAAATTAATGTCATTCGAAAACACGGATTGGATCGTACCGGCATTCTAAGCCCTGTAGATCTTTTAGAAGAATTCGAATCCCTGATGGGAGATATTTTGTTGGATGAAGAGGAAGGCCAATACTACCTACAAGGCGAAAGAGAACAACCGGAAGACATTGAAGATGAGGATTATGAAGATGAAATGATTCACATTCCTCGATCAAATGGCAAAGGCTCAATAATTATTTAAGTCCAATATTGAGCCTACAAGCCCGAAATACGAAAAAGAACCTTACCCGTAATCATCTCTCGGCTTATAAGACCCAGGCTCAGACTATCAGTAGAATAATGACTAAGTCCTTTTACCCTGTAACCCTGTGAACCAACTTCACAAACCTGCTTCACTATTTTACCGTAATTAGGATGCCTGATAACGATCCAATTTCCTACTTTAATATGATGCAAGAAAGCAGAAAGGACCACAATATAGTCGCCATCTTCTAATTCTGGCTCCATACTACGGCCCCTAATTTTCTTCAACGATATCATCCTAGTTTCGGATACACCACCTCGAGCTCAGGCTTATATGGACTGGTTGCTCGGTAGGTTTCAACCCCTTTGATTGCCCAAAATATTTCAGCAAATTCATTGAGTTTTTCCAGTAACTGAAGCGCAGCATCCTTATTGACTTCCTGGCGCACTTTAGATCCTAATAGCATGATACTGTGGGTTAAGTCATGCAGATTTGGATATTTCTCAAACTGGGGTGCCTTGTAGAAATCTCCCCAAATTACACGAATTTCATGCTTCACTATTTCTGCATGTTTTTCTTTTTCGGCAACGTATCGACTCACTTCGTTTAGCCATTCCACAGTACTCGCTTGATTTTTGTGTGCAATAATCAGATCAGTCATTCTGATAGCTGTTAAACAGGCTACAAGAGCATGATGAGGGTCATAAATACCACAAGGAATATCACAATGAGCCTGAACCTCATCGAAAGGGGTGATTTGATTAATAAGATCTAGTGTTGATTTTAGCATTTTTAACTTCTTTCCTATGTTTTGTGGGTTAAAGCAAATAGAACTCCGAAAAGATACTAAACATGATCTGATCCAACAAGACTTGTTTCTTTATGTTTTTATTTTGAGGGTCTGAAATTTAAGAAAAATAACTTATTTTAATTGATCCACCTAATTAGCTAAATTTTTATACTGATGACGAAAATACTCGAAAAATTCACCACGTTTACTAACGAGTTCATCGTAAGTACCCTGTTCAACTACCTCGCCTTCTTTTAAAACCAAAATGCGGTCGACATATCTAACGGTGCTCAATCTATGGGCAATAATAATTGCTGTTTTATCCTCTAGGAAGAGATCAAGCTGAGACTGAAGAAACTGCTCGGTTCGTACGTCAACGTTCGAGGTTGCTTCGTCTAATAAAAAAATATCTGCATTTTTCGCGTAGACTCTACCGAACGCCACTAACTGTTTTTCACCCAGAGAAAAATTCTCACCGTTATGCTCTACATCTTTCAACTTTTGACCGGGTAGCGTGAGAAAACCACTGTCCTGTAAAATCCTCACCTGTTTTGCAGCTGCTTTATCAAATCTCTCTTCAAATAAAGATAAATTCTGCTGAACTGAGCCGGAGAATAAATAAACATCCTGTAGAACAAAACCGATTCGTTCACGCAAGCTAGTTACTGGAATTCTTTCTAGAGATTTACCATCAAGAAGAATTTCTCCAGAGCAAGGTGAATAAAAGCGGTTTAATAATTTTATAATGGTTGATTTACCCGCTCCAGTTCGACCTACAATCGCAATTTTTTCACCAGGTTTTATTGCAAAGCTGACTGATCTAAGTACTAATTCTTCTCCATACGAAAATTTCACATCGCAAAACTCCAATGAAGGCTTCAATCGATTAACCTCAGCTACTTTTAAGGCAGGCTCCTGATTGATCTCGGACTCTTGAGACTCGCCCATTATATTAAAAATCCGCTGCATGGAAGTCCACGCATTTTGTAAATCATTAAACATACCTGTTAAATGTCTAATAGGGTGCATAATACTCTGCACATAAGTTACGACTGCGACGAGTTCAGCAAAACTCAAAGTCTGTGCATGAATTTGGCTAGTGCCATCAAAAATTATACAAGCTAGAAGGAAAGAGCCTATAAATTCCACAAAACCATAAAAAGCTGGTTCAACATTATTGAGCTCATGATATTTCTCAGTGTAACGTCGAGACAATTTACTAAACTCAGCCAAAACGTTTTGCTGTTTAGAAAAACCATGAATTACTTCAAGTCCACCAATTGCCTCACTGACCGCTGTTGTCATCTGAGATAATAATATCTTGGCACTAGTCATACCATCTCTGATTAGCCTACCGGTCCATCCTGTCACTTTGAGTAAAATAGGAATAGCCACAATTACGTACAAAGTTAAGCGCCAATTCATATGCAAAAGAATACTAAGTATTCCCACAATAGCTAAACAGTCTCCAATTACTCTAACTAATCCCCCTGAAAGAGCAGCTTTTACAGCTTCAACATCACTCGTTAAACGAATTATTATCTGGCCGCTGTCCTTTGACTGAAAAAAAGCGAAAGGGAGTCTCAATATATGATCGAAAAGTTCCTCTCTTATGTTTTTGACTATATTTAAGCCAGCATAGCTGGTTGCTAACACTTGTAAGCCTTGCAGTAGAAAGTTGATTACTATGCATGCCATGAATAACAAGACATAATCGAGTGCTATCGTCAAATTTTCTGGATTTGGACCCTTTTCAACAGCTTCCAAAACCCACTTAATGATTGTAGGCCGGATAACACGAAAAAACTGAACGACAGGGATCATCACAAGACCGAAAATAAGATAGTTTTTGTATCGATAGCTATGTCTTAAAAACCATTGAAGCATAGATTTATACTTCTGCTCCGAATTGACGCTGTAATTCAATCATTCGCGAGTAGAAACCATCACTCTGAATTAGATCGCTATGATGTCCCTGCTGTGTCAGACAACCGTGTTCAAATATTAATACTTTGTCACAATGTTTCAAAGTAGATCCTCTGTGAGAGCACAAAAAGACCGTTCTATTTTTTTTATCCTTCAATAAATTCTGTAGGATCTGCTCCTCGGTAATTGTATCTAAAGCCGAAAAGCAATCGTCTAGAATCCAAATAGGCGCTGCATCCAAATATGCTCTAGCAATACTAACTCGCTGTTTCTGACCTTGACTTAAACGAACACCTTTTTCTCCAACCAAAGTATCCAAGCCATTCTTGAATCCTCTAACGTCTTCTGTCAGTGCTGCAAACTCCAATGCCTTGTTCAGCTCGAAATCTTCTATTGATCTATGAAAACGTAGATTCTCACCCAAGGTTTTAGAGAACAAAAAAATTTCCTGAAAAACAGGGTTAAATGCCATGCGCCACAGGTAGGTGTTGGTATCACTATTTAATTCAATCGATCCATACTTGATACTTCCACTATCTAGCTTTTGAAGAGCTAAAAGAGTATGAAAGAAGGTGCTTTTACCCGCACCAATCGCACCACATACTCCAACTATTTCGCCTGGTCTTACAGTGAGTTCATCAACTCGAAGTTCGAAAGGATTTTCAGGGTGATACTTGAATCTGAGATTTTTGATCCGTAAATCGGAAGAATAAACTCTCTGACTATTTACTACAAAGTTTTCTATTTCTTCACTATACCGATCCTGTAATCTCTTGAACGACGTAAACCCACGATTGAATGTGGACATTCCAAATCCCACGGAAATAGAAGCGAACAGGATGTAAGCTATGTATCCATGAAATGCTATAAACTGTCCGTTAGTGAGTTGACCGTTAAAAATCATTTCACTGCCGTATCTCAGCACCAAATACTCTCCGAAACTCGCAATTAAAATAAGCCCAGGGAGCAACATCGTATCCAAAATATTTACAGACCAAGCGCTTTTATAATGAATGAGATTGAAGTTCTGAAATCTATGCTTTAAGCCTTCAAAAGCATGAAATGACTTAGCCACATGAATACCAAAAACAGTTTGGGTTACAAATTCTGTAACGTCTCCCAGTTTTTCTTTCACATCCAGATTTTTGTAGTAGAGCTTCTGGTTTAAGTAAGCTATATAAATTAAAAGTAAAGGATAGGGAAAAACGGACAGTAAAGTAAGCCTCGGAGAAATTGTCATCATTAGGGGAATGGTGATTAAGTATACTAAGAGTATATTGAATAATTGTACTGTTCCAAAACCTAAGAAAATTCTTACCTGAGTAGTATCTTCTACCATATTGGTGACCAAGTCACCCCGTCCCAGTGACTTTAAGCGCCAATTAGGAATTCGTAAAATTGCCTCCATTAGTCTATTACGTAGATCATGTTCCTGCTCTCGACAGGCACGATAAACCAGAACACGAGAAATTGTTCGAAATATGAATTGACACAAAGCCAACGCTGCAATTATCCCAGGAAAGTAGAGTTGTTTGAGTAGATCACCCTGAGTAGAGCCTTGATCGACAGCCTCCTTGACAGCCATAGGAATTATGGCGGCTACAATATTGGTTATAACCAAACAAACGACACTCCAGAAGTAAAACCAGCGATAGTTCCATGAAGATCGTAATATCTCCCGTAATGTATGCATAAAATCAAAGTCGTGACGAACTGTTTAGGACAAATACGCCTATTTAACTACCTCGAGGGTAGCAGGCTTCGTTAGATTTCCAAAAAACTGTTCCACCTTCGGTAGAATATCCCCTTTTCTAGCAAGAAGTCGATTTAGATCTCCTTGAATTTGAAGCAAAAAATCTACATCATCGTGCCGTAAAATTGTTTTAACTTCACCCACACGCGATAGCATTTCATCCGCATTCAAACTCCATAATTCCTGCCAAGGAATCGATGTCCTAGCTACGTTCTTAGCTACTACATAGGCTAGCGATTCAAGGTATAGGTGATTAAAATTTTTCAATTTAAAGCGAGTAAAGGCCTTCAAATATCGAAGAGCTTCCTCACTTTCTCGTATATATATTAAACTTTTGATGAAAGGAATATAGTCCTCTTTATCATGAGGCTGTAATTGAGCAATTGCCGTAAAAAACTCTCCCGCTCGCTTCAAGTTGCCTTGAGTGATTGCCACTTCGGCGGAAATAACAAGTACTTGCAAATCTCCCGAAAACTGTTTTCGCGCCTGCTTCATCAATCTTGAAGCATTCGCGGTCTTCCCTAGAGCAATATAACTTCGCGCCAGGTTCAATACTAAATCCACACTTTCGGGATAAGTTTTGACTGCTTCTTTTAACAAGTTTGCAGACCTTAAATATTCACCCCGTCCCAAGTAACATTCAGAACTTCCCAGTAGCACCCCGCAAGATTCAAATTCAGCATTTTTGCATTGATTAAAATATTTTAATCCTGCTTCATATTCACCAAAGTGAGTATGCAGAGCACCGGCTAACTCTTTCACCTCCATAACTTCGGGATACTTAGCAAGCGCTTTATCAATCCATGATTTACCATAAGCAAAATCTTCCAAATCAATTGCAATTCGGCATAGCTGTAGCATAGCCTCTAAACTATCCTCGTTGCGATCAAGAATTTTTTCATAATAACTAGCAGCCCTTTTGCTCTCTCCTATCATTTGATATATATACGCAATTTCTTGCAATATAACGCTTGAACCAGGATATCTTCGACTTAATGTAGTGAATTCAGCTAGCGCACCTTTCCAATTGCCGCTATTAGTATATTTTTCCGTAATCTGGAGTATAGAAGCTTGAAAAGTGGCTCGATCAACGTCACTATTTATTGTAACCGCTCTACTCTCATGAATCTTCATTTCCTTAGACTCAAGAGTGTAGGCCTTCCAGTAACATTTCCGAGCTTCCGTATAATTTTTTAACTGCCCGTGGAACATGGCCAATTTTCTGTAAATCGTAGAATCATTCTGTCTGAACTCCAACAATTTTTCCAGCGTGGCAACCGATTTGTCAATTTTATACTGGCTCGCGTAGCAGTCACTTAGAATTTCATAGACCCTCTCGAATTCTGGATTAATTTCAATAACACGATTGTATCCGAAAGTTGCTAAATCAAATTGTCCTTGTTGCTGAACAGCTTCTGAATACATCAATAGAGCTTCAATATCGTCTCGATTTTTTTCCAAATATTTTGTAAGAATACCTGATGCATTGGTATACATTTCTAACTCAAAGTAGGCTTTGCCGAGAGCTTTTACCACCATTGAATCGGTAGGAGAAACCTCATGAGCTTTTTGAAGAAAATCTAAAGAACGGGACCATTCCTCTCGAGACTGCAGAGTTTTACCAGCGTTGTACAATCCGCTCAAATCATTTTCATCTAATTCAATCACTTTTAGGAAATAATCTAAGGACATTTCATATGATTTCTTAACATGAAAAATAACCCCTAAATTTAACAATGACGGTCTGTGGCCTTCGTTATGTTTAAGAATTTTTTGGTACTCATGAATAGCTTTCTCATAGCTACCCTGGCGATGTGCCGATAGAGCCAACTCAAAACTGCTACCCAGATCAAAAATCGTTTGTTTAGAAGATTCCCTCATATTCCCTCTTCGGTGCCTTATATACTCGTTTCTTCAAATCAGATTTTTTGTCTTTGGGATCTGTGAAGTAATCCAGATTACCTATCATTTCATTGTAATAACTATTTTCATCCATGCCGCATTCTTTATAACGCGTTCCGGACTGAAAAAAACGATAAAATAGTCGCCCCATAAATGAAGCATTCTTGTTCTTAACTACATTCATTTCAACGATAGGAACCATTAGATCTTCCGTTCCAAATTCCCATTCTAAAAATGGAGTTTCACCGTTGGTAAGTACATCACTGTAAAGCAATGCAACTAAATCGGTATCGTAAACTAGGCTAGACTGAGGCTCTAAAGCAGATATCTGTGGACGCTCTTTTCGAGACCCCGAAATCAAAGGACTAGACAGTAAAATTGCTGTACTTAAAAGCCTTGCTTTCGACCTTAAATCACTGACAATGTAATCGATTTTTTCAACGCGACCACCAGGTTCTAAAGTTCTTAAGTTGCTGACTGGATCAATAGCTGCAACCATTGGAGAGTCAGGATTGTCATCTCTTAACTTTTGCATCTGCTCTGTAACATCTTCCAAAGACTGAATCCCATGGCTTTGGTCAACTAGGACCACCCTATCCTGAAGGGACTCCATTAACCTTAAACCCTCTTCACGGCGGACTAAATCATCCTCATCTGTTACTGATGATGGATCCCTCACCTGCTCAAGAGTTAGCCCAGAGGAAATCGCATAAAGTCGTGCTACCAAATCTAGATAAGCCAGATCCATTGAGAAAAATATTCCAACCATATCCTCGTTATTAATCAATAAATTAAAAAAGATTTGAGTTACAAAACTTGATTTTCCACAACCAGCACCTCCAGCAAAAAGATATAGTCGGTCTCTAGTGCTGCCAACCATTTCATCATAAACAGGCCAACCTGTATCTCTGCCTACATAAGGCCATTGGCTTCCACCCTCAACATGCTGTTTATGCAACAATTGCATGTGCTCGCGTAAATTTAATTTCTGCTTACCTTTAACCATTCAAATTCCTAATCTCTACGAAACTACTTCAATTTTTTCAAAAAATTGATCTTCCGTCCATAGCTTAATTCCCATAGATTGTGCTCTTTTGAGTTTAGATCCAGATTTGTTACCGTGCACCAGAACTGTAGTACTTTTAGATAAAGAATTGTGTACGACCGCGCCATTTTGTCTTGCTATTTCTTGGGCTCGAGACCTTGAAACTCTCTCCAATTTTCCTGTAAAACAAATATTCTCATTGCATAGTAACCCATCATTCTGTGAATTGTCCTCAACAGAACTGTTGACTCTAATTAAAACACTGTATCTTTGCATACTCTCAAGTACCTGTAGATAATATTCTGAGTGAAAAAAATTAGAAATAGAATTCGCCATGACAGGTCCAATCCCTTCCAGAGTTTCTAGATCTTCGTTGTTTGCTTTAGCCAGAAGCTCTAACGTAATGAAATGCTCAGCTAGCAGATAAGCTGATTGCAGTCCTACTAGGGGTATGCCCAATGCATATACAAAACGTCCTAATTCAATATTCTGGCATTCCTGAACCGCATTAAATAGCTTAGTAGCCAACTTCTCCTTAGTCTCCTTTAGTCTCAAAAAGTCATCAATTTCTAATCCAAATAAATCTACGGGGTTATTAATCATATTAAGGTTTAATAATTGCTCCAAAACTGACTCTCCAATTCCTTGGATATTCAACGCATCACGAGACACAAAATGCTTTAATTTGCCTAACAGCTTGGCACTACATTGCTCATTCTGACAGCGAAAAGCCACTTCACCCATCAATTTGGAAACCGTGCCACCGCACGCTGGACAAGTACTAGGTAGCTCAAATTCAGTCAGTTCCTCCATCCGTCGGTCAATCATTACGGTTACAACCTGCGGAATAATATCTCCAGCCTTTTCTATCTTGACATAATCACCAACTCTAACGTCCTTCGATCGAATTTCATCCCAGTTGTGAAGTGATGCAAAACGCACAGTAGATCCAGCTAAAAAAACAGGTTCAAATTCAGCTACAGGAGTTAGAACTCCAGTTCGACCAACTTGAACTGATATATTTTTTACAACGGTTTGAGCCTGCTCTGCCTCATACTTAAAAGCTACCGCCCAACGGGGAGATTTTCCGGTAGTACCCAATTGATTATAAAAATTGTAATCATTAACTTTTATTACTACGCCGTCCAAGTCGTACAGAAGTTCTTGACGCTTTTCACCAAGATTTTGGTAGAAACTTATGATCTCTTTAGTATCTGCACAATAAGTCGACAACGGGTCTGTCTTAAAACCAAGTTTTTGCAGCATGATTATGGCTTCTTCGTGAGTCCTTAAAGCATGGTTCTCACGATCAAGAATATCGTAAAAATATGCATCAAGACCACGCTGTGCAGCAACCGAAGAATCTAACTGTCTCACAGTACCCGCTGCCGCATTACGAGGATTTGCAAATATCTTAGCGCCTGCCTCTTCTTGCCTACGATTTAACTTGAGGAATTCATCACGAGGCATAACAACTTCTGCACGTAAACATAAATCAATATTTTGAGAGAGTTTCAATGGGATACTCTTAATCGTTTTAATGTTTGATGTAACATCCTCTCCAACTTTGCCATCGCCACGGGTTAATGCATGACTAAAAGCTCCGGATTTGTAATATACAGCCATAGAAAGGCCATCGAACTTTGTTTCGCAGTAGTAAGCTGGCCCATCCTCTAACTGTAGAAGTTTTCTCAGTCTTATTGTGTAATCCTCAAGCTCTTTAATATTGTAGACATTTGATAAACTCATTAATTGATAAGGGTGAGTACCCTTATTGAAATGTTCTGCCACCTCACCAGAAACTCTTACCGTAGGAGAAAAAGCTACTTTCCAATCAGGGTTTAGAAGTTCAATTTGTTGCAATTGTCTGAGGGCCATATCATAGTCCCGATCGGAAACTATAGGAGCGTCTAGGACGTAGTAAGCATGGTCCCATTGAACAAGCTTCTCAACTAATTGCAGATATTCACTTTTAGAAATCAATCGCGATCCTCCAACAACACTGGCCTGGCTACGCAAATTAGTTTGCACCGAATTATATCAAAACAGAGCAATCTTAGACTCCTCATCTCGAGTAGGTTTGTTATAATGCCGGGCGTAATTGAAGGATTCACAACCCATTCACCTGAAAATGATCATTCGTCGCCTTACATACATCGCACTAGCATTAGTCCTCGGAATTGGACTTTACCTCTTTCTGCCAAACAATTACCAGAGGCAAATAAGACCTAATGTAGATCAACCTCGCTTTGGAGGTACTTATAAACGAGCATTACCAGGAAAACCAAAGACATTAGACCCCGCACAATGCTTAGATACAACATCATCGGAAGTAATTGGTCAGATTTATTCCCGCTTACTGCGTATTGATCAAAAAATGCAAATTCAACGAGATTTAGCCTCAAGTTATAGTATTTCTGCTGATAAGCGAGTTTACTCATTTACATTGAAGAAAAAAGTTCGTTTTCATACGATTACGCAGAATGGACTTTTGACAGCTAACCAAGGTAGAGAAGTTACAGCAAATGATGTCAAATATAGTTATGAAAGACTACTAAATCCGGATACCAATAGCCCTAATGCAAGCTTGCTGCATGTTATTCAAGGCAGTGATCAATTCATAAAAGGAGAATCAGACCAAGTTAGCGGAATCAAGATAATCGACTCCCATCGATTAGAAATTCACTTAAAAAATCCGTTCTCACCTTTTTTATGGATTCTAGCGACGCATAGCTTGAGCATAGTCCCGTGGGAAGATGTTCGCCGCTGGGGAACAGCTTTCCACGAACATCCAGTAGGATCGGGCCCGTTTATTTATGAAAGAACAACTAAATCGACGCTAAATGAGAGTCCTTTCGAAGGCTCCATGGAATTAAGATCTAATTTGGATTTTCATCGGGGAAGACCCTATTTGGACAAACTTAAATTTCTTTTTATACAACAAGAAAACGTTTCGTATAGTCTTTTCGAAAGACATGCCTTTTTTCATATGGACCGTATTCCGCCAGAACATCTAAGGAATGCTCTGAGAAATAAATCATATGGTTTTCAAGAACGTACATCTCTTGAAATCTCCTATCTCGGAATGAATTTAGAAATCGCGCCTTTCGACAATCTACATGTACGTAAAGCCCTGAACTACGCAGTTAATAAAGATCTAATTGTCCGTCATATTCTATCAAATCGTGGTGGCCTGGCTAATGGTCCGCTCTCTCCGGGTATCTCAGGCTATGATACAAATCGACTCAAGGGTTATGAATACAATATGAATAAGGCCCGAACACATTTTAGAGAAGCAGGATACCAATTCGATATTCATGGCTTGATCAAAAGCTTCCCCGAGTTAACCTTACAAATTAATCAGTCTCAACTCACAAAAGCTATCGCTCGAGTAGTACAAGCAAATTTAGCTGATCTGGGCATTAAACTGAACCTAAAATCATTACCTTGGAGTGAGCATTTTCAGTCGATTGATCGAGGTGAGAGTGGTTTTTT
>CAZRWM010000007.1:0-42940 GCA_964603885.1 uncultured bacterium | reverse complement strand
AAAACACCTCAATGGATGTTGGGTTTTATTACATGGCCAATGCTGGTGGAAGGCTGGTAGGAACCATTTTATCCGGCTTACTTTTCCAAAAATATGGGCTTGATATGTGTTTATACTTTTCGACTGGATTTTTATTCTCTGCTTCATTCTTTGCCTGGTTACTTCGCTTCAATCAAAGTCAGGAATAATATATTTTATAATTGATGAAGAGACTACAATATAAGGATTGCGGAATATCGATATTTAGTATTTTCTCCAAATCTTTCTTAGCTTTTGATTCAGCCCAAAGATATGACCCATCTTCCTGCGGATTCCTTACAAAGTGGAGCACTTTCCTGGTAACTTTATCAATCCTTTTAACTGCTGATTACTCATAGCCTTCATCTTTGTATAGCTTGGAAATTTTTTATATTTGGATTGTAGTTTTGACCACATAAGCTTCCATCTGATTTATTCTTAAACTCTCTGTTCCAGATCGCTTTTCAAACTAATATTTATAAATTTCCTGTATTGCATCGATATCACCTTGACTCAAGGCCATTTTTTTATCTAATCGTTTTGTAAGTCTAGTGAAATATCATAGATCGAAACACCCATTGGCCAGAGGTATTCATCACCTGACCGAGTGATCGAGTGAAAAGGATCCCGATTAGATTTTTTCTGACTCTTGTCTAAAATTAATCAAGCGGTAAGACCCTCGGTAGGGCCCAAAAGATATCTCCCTCAAATACGTGATAACCGGATATTCTTGATACGATGGCGTCTTTTTCCTTGGAAGTACGCCCTTTAATTTTAACTGATTGCGTATACAGAGCTTATCCGCATTTATAGATTGAGCTGTATGAAGTCATCTTCTTCTTGATCTGTTTCGACTTTCGATGAATTGATTTTTTGTTTGCGATCTGATGATTTGCTATCACTTTCACTAAATATGCATAAAATTAAGAAACACAAAACGTCAACCAATCTAGAAATTATCATCAAATCTCCATCAAGTAATGATCTAAATCATAAGTCAGTTGAGTTTGTTTGCACAGTGTGATGAAAATTATTTAGATAATCATTACAAGTCTAAAAAATATCAAAAACATCCTGATCATAGATTTAAATGGATATTAAATAATTGATTAATTTCTTAATTTGATATTACAAAAAATATTTCTATCTATGGTCCATCAGAGACGTTAATTTTAATGGAGCGTGGCAAACATACTGGAGCAGAGAGAAGAGAAATATTTTTAGAAAAGAATTCCCGATTATTTGAAAATTTTAGAGAGTCAGAAACTGCTTAGTATTGAAAAACTAATTAACGCGACAATTAGAATCAAAAATTCCTGAGAAAAACTTTACCTGGGAACAAAGTACTTTTATGATTTGGCTCATCCTGGGACTTCGCTCCGATTCTTTTTGTGATAATAATTTTCCGAAAACAATTGTCATATATGAAATGCTATGTTACAACATACCGTTTGATCTGTAATATTCAGGAGAATTAAAATGAAAGGACCACAGTCAATTCTTGATCGAGTTGCGGTATTTCTCTCGATGGCCTGCGTAGTTCATTGTATTGGTCTACCTATCCTACTAATCCTATTACCAGGTTTGACCATGATCCCTGGTGTTGAATCCGCCACGTGTTGCCCCCATGGGGACGAAACAGTTGCTTTCTTTAGTATGGCAAATTTTCATGTTCTTATGGTTTTAGTGGTAGTTCCAACTAGTGCTTATGCGTTAATAAGTGGGTATATTCAACACAAACGATTGCCTGTGGTAGTTACGGGCTTGATTGGTCTTACAATTTTAGCGATTGCTGCTATCCTTGGCGTAAAAGTTCTGGGTACGGATGCTGAAAGAGCCTTAACAATTGCGGGCTCAACCACTATCGCCTGTGCTCATATATGGAACTTTAGTTTATGTCGAAAATGTAATGGGTGTGACCCGGAAGTATGTTCAAATTCATAAAATAATTATGAAAAATTAAACTGATCTTTGACGCATAGCAGAATAATATTGGTTATTTGTGATGGTTATGAGATCATTCAAGCAGCGGGTAAGGTTAGTTGCGTTACCCATGAAATTTTAAAAGCGTAGCACGAGGATTGCTAATTGCACTTTTTTCGACCGGGAGTCGAAGGTGAAGCCCCTAATGGGGGAAGAAGAGGTTTAAAGTGGAAATATATGTTGGGAACCTGTCCTATGGAACCAATGAGGACGGATTAAATGAACTATTCGCTAATCATGGCGCGGTTCGACAGGTAAAAATTATTACAGATCGAGATTCCGGTCGATCCAGAGGATTCGCGTTTGTTTCGATGGACAATGATCAAGAAGCTCAGGCGGCTATTGAAGCTATCAATGGTCACGAATTAGACGGAAGAGCTTTGGTGGTCAACCAATCCCGTGAGCGAAAACCACGCGGAGAGGGAAATTTCAATCGAGGTGGCGGCAATCGTGATAGGGGTGGCTATAACTCCAATCGTGGTGGCGACCGCGGTGGTTATAACCGAAATAATAGACGATAACGATCAAAGTCTTTATATACTAGGACCGCTTTTTGCGGTCCTTTTTTTTTACCGATCATCCTGTATAAAGTTAAGTAATTACTGATCTGTTAACAACCTTTTCAAACCTTGAAACACTGCAGTGTTCTCTATCATCCCGGCAAAATATTCTTCCCCAACGCCAATTGCTGAAATTGGTATTGGTACACCGGTA
Source organism: uncultured bacterium (assembly GCA_964603885.1). GTDB lineage: Bacteria > Muiribacteriota > UBA6191 > UBA6191 > UBA6191 > JAYZAC01. Next base: position 40,225 of record CAZRWM010000007.1, on the reverse strand, counting down.
TGTCCGACAGTACTCCAGCCGATGCCTGTGCGTTCAGCAATCAAGTCGATCATTAATATCGCAATTGGTTCACTTGGCCCATAAGCGAATTTCTTTGGGAATTTACCCTCTAGTTTTGGATCAAAAGTATAATCATAAGCCTCTTTAAGTTTTATCTTGGTTACATCATCCAGATTACCTAGAGAAAAATAGTTTTCCAATTCGAGCAGTAGCTCTTCAAAGGAAGGTTTACTTTCACGCCATTTCTCAATTACTCCGTTAAACTCGGACATAGATATCTTCTGATTCATCAGCTGTTTAGGATTAAGCTGATACTTCGTTTTTGAAAGACCAAGAGACAACCCTCCCGTTTCATGATCCGCCACGACGACAACTATTGTCTCGTCTGGATGTTCATTGTAAAAGTCTACTGCCACCTTAACAGCCTCATCAAAGTCAAGAACTTCTAGAGCGGCTGATGCGGCATCATTAGAATGACAGGCCCAATCGATCTTCCCACCCTCAGTCATCAGAAAAAATCCATTAGGATTTTTCAATGACTTTACAGCCATCTTCACATAATCCTTCAAAGTAGTATTGTCTCCGCCTCGACGGTCTATAGCATAAGGAATATCAGCACCTCTTCCACAATCGCTAGGCATTACCCAGTCACGCTGAGTCGCTTTCGGCTTAAAGGTTGAAACATCACTATTATGGAAAGTAAAGCCATTCTCGCGAGCTTTCGCATAATAATAATCGGCCGTTTTCTTGGAGCCTGGTATTTTCGAAACTTTTATACAAGCACCGCCCACAAAATCAAATGGAGTAATCACTAGATCTTCAGCAATTTTATTATACAAACGACGGTTGACCACCCGGCCGTAAAAGGCAGCCGGAGTCGCATGATTTAGTGGAACATTAGTAATTATTCCCGTTTTCATTTTTCGACTTCTTGCAAAATCCATTAAGGTCGGGTCTGCTTTGCTACCGTCTTTAGCTAGTCCAATGGATCCGGAGTAAGTTTTTTTACCGATTGCATAAGTGGTTGCACTGGCCGCAGAATCAGTAATGTAGCTATCAGTAGAATAAGTATGTAAATAACCCTGCACAGGAAGTTTGTTCATATTTAGCTTTACGATACCAGCTTGCTCATTATTTCTACTGTTTGCTAAAAATTCAGCAAGAGTTCTTTGAGCAATACCCATACCATCTCCAATGAAAAGAAATACATATTTTGCTCGAGCTTCACAGTTGTAACTCAATAAGCTAAGCCCCAGGATGATAAATACGAATTTGAACACAACCCACTCCTTGTGAACATTGACTACCATAAGGTTACACAGTTTGCCTTGGCTATGTTTCAGAATCAAGAGAATTTATTTACTTTAGATAGACGATTTCGAATCCAGCAGTTATGTGGGTTACAATGGCTACCCTATGCAGACAACACTTGGTCCACGCAAATTAATAGTGGCGTTCACTTTCTTAGGCTATGCTTTACTACTTTTGTTGTGGATACATGTAGTAAATCCTTTTCCAGACAGAGATTCTGTAAGCCAATTTTATTTCCCGATGCTCAATTATCTTCAGGCATCTTTAGAACTCGGAAATAATTTCTTCTTTCTAAAATCACTTACACCAATAGAGTATCCGGGAGGCGCGATGCTCATTCCAGCATTCGTAAGTCTGCTTGGTTTACAGACCGTTATTTTGCAAAATCCATGGTTGATAAATCTAATTCCTGTGTTCGTTCTTAGTCTGATTCCCGTATTGGTTAAAGTTCCCCGCCAATACCTAAGCTTATTCGTTATTGCTCTATTTTTCTATCCGGCTACTCAAATCACATTAAAAAACTTTAATTTACACTCTCTTAATGTGGTTTTTTTCATAGGAGGCGTATATCTCTTCATTAGCCATTTGGAGTCTAAAAAATTGGGGTCACTTACGGCTGCAATTACATTCTTTTGGTATTCATGCACTGTAAAACATTTAGGGGTTGTGCTCTTTTGCATAGCTTGGCTGACGTATCTACTGTGGAAAACTCACAGGCGTGAGCCCATAATTAGAGCTTTAGGTGGCGGAATCCTTATTCTATTATCTTCATTGCCTTTTTATCCAATTACCGGATTCGTGAGATATCTTCAGGGGCTAATCCGACACAACCCTTCCTTAGAATCAAATTTCGTCGGAATATCCATTTGCATCCTATTGATTTTATTCCTCTATTGTTCATTCTGTCTGGCACGGTTTCAAAAAAATAGATTAGATTTAAGCCTAAAGTTCAGTAATGCTTCAGCTCTCATTGGAATTACCCTATTTCTCAGCTGGGTAGTAAGTCTCGATTCAGAGTTTAATCCAATTTTGTGCATGACTGGCTCCATGCTAATTGGAAGTGCTTTGGTTTGCGCTTTTCTATTTAAGTTCAACTTCAGCTCTATAAAGGGACTTAAATTACTATTTCTATTAATCAGTCTGAGTATAACTCTTACGCTATATTTCTCGCGTCTTGCTCAAGTATCAATGATTTTTTTTCCCAGTCTTTACATTGTTTTAATAATGACTTTTGAGGAATGCAAAAATTGGAAAATCCCTGCTTGTATTGCAATTATCCTTTTTATAAGTAGTAACTTTTTTCCCAATCTTCAATCTATGGAGAAAATTTTCGGTAGTAGTGGTATTGGACTATACACAAGAGGTTTCAATAGCCTGTATCAAAATCCCCTAAACTGGACAAAAACAAATGTGGGTGAATATCGAGGTAACATAGAAAAGGGACTATCTGCGTTAAGTTTTCCTGAGCAGATCAACTCACTCTTGATGCTCCATCCTCATCTACACTCTTATACTGCTTTGGAGTTACAATTTCCAGATCATCTTTTGTACTCTTTTCCACCGATCACCTTACTTGAGCAATTACCTAAGGTAATGATAAAAGAGATGCACAATAATTTTATTGAATACGGACTTAATCACTTTAAGACGATGCTAGCACAGGGGGACATACCACTGATTTTATTTGGAACTGACCATTGGTCAAAATACTTAAAGTTAAATATAAATCTTGATAAGGTTCCTGTGGAGTTCGAGAGAAACTATTTTTGTAATTGGCTTAATTTAAGTTCATGGAAATATCTCATCGAAAATAACAAACTGGATAAATATTACACTTACATAACCCTCAATACTGGAAGTTCAAAAAAATTATTTTTGTTTGTTCATAAAAAATTTTCGGAGAAGTCGAACTTTCAAACAAAAGGTTATAAGCCAGGTTTAATTGCTTTTGTTGATAAATTTAGAGAGGAACGTAATCCTCAAATTAAAGTTGCGGAACTTTTATTTCAGAAAGCAACGTTCTACTTTGATTTAAAACAGTTCTGGAGTGCCAGCATACTACTAAGAATTGCTTCTGAACTTGATCAGGAGCATCTTGAAATCAAAAAAGATCTTGAGATAGTAATGCAAAATCTTAATAGTCATCAGAGGTACCAACATAAATTATACCGTCTGGGTGGGGTAGCAAAAAGCTTGCATCCTGATCTTGATAATCTCTGGGGCTACAGGAAGGGGATAGATAGCTTAAGCCAGAATTTAAAGAACTATTTAATATCTAAAGAGGATTTTAATAAAACGGCCTCGGGGAGCCAAAACCAATCTGAGGATAAAAATGTTAACGAGCAATCTCTCAAGGTCGAGGCTGAGGAGATTTTCATTAAAGCAGCAGAGATATTCCACTCCAATCCTGAACTTGCTCGTGAATTATTACTTAAAACACTCGAGATATACCCCAATCATGAAGACGCAAGAATGGACCTTAAAATTTTAGAGAATAATAAATCTGAAAGGCCTAATGAAAATATTTTAGCGGGCGAAGATAAACAAAAGTCGGCGCAACTTATTTTTAATCAGAGTAGCGATTTATTTCAAAAAGATCCTGTAAGGGCAATGATACTTCTTAAACGAGTGCTAGTGTTGGACCCATCTCATTTAGAAGCTAAAAAAGATCTAGATTTATTGAAATTGAAGTTGGGTCTTACAACGGAATCTGAGCAATGAAGTGGTTGACACGAAATAAGAGAACTATTCTGCAGCTAGTATTCATATGGATTCTTTACGCTACCATATTTTTTCTCTGGAAATTTCAGGTAGAGCCTGTACCTTCACCAGAAAAATATCGATCATTTTATTTCCCGTTTTTAAATTACCTAACAAGTTCGATTATATTTCCCCTCAGTTATTTTCCTCTAGCAGAGCTAGTCATGGTTGACGACGCTCCTTTGGGCCTTCTTTTGCCTGCAAAAATTATTTCCTTACTAGGCTTACAGAAACTTTTTCTTAATGAAGCTTATCTCTTCATAATATTTCTGCTTCTACCCTGCGGTTTAGTCCCTTTTTTTTTCAAATTGAGTGTAAAATCTAGGTGGCTGTTTGCACTGCTAATATTTTATTTTCCGCCCATTCAAATTCTATTGAAAACCTTTTCGCCGGAGGCTATCTGCATACTCTACCACTTGATTGGCTTCTTCTTTATGAACTCCTATTTAGTTCGCAAAGATGGTACTTATTTGATTGGGTTTTTTATTGCTGTGTGGCTTTCCGCCGTAACCGATATAACCGGATTTCTATTTCTTCTTATACTATTCAAGGTTTGTATACTTCATAGCTTAGTCAGACCTGCAGAGCTATTAAAACTTACCTCAATATTTCTGATAATAATTTTAAGCGTAATTCCTTGGTATTACATAGATACCCTCAATTTTATTCAAGAATCCGTTAACAGTGATTTAGTAAATTTAATTACCCTTTCATCATTATTTTATAGTTTTCTCATTTTCATTAAACTTAGGTATCCCAACGTGAATCAAAATAAGATTCGATTACCACGAATCTTTCACAATTTTATTCTTTTGGGAATATGCTTACTTTTGTATATTTATTTACTCTTGCGAGACCCCGAAGTAATTTCATCCTTTGGCCTGGGTTTATTCTCAATATTTACAGGCTATGGGCTTCTGATAATGCTAAGTTATCGTTATGGACGGATCAATTTCAGAGGGTTCAGTTATCTAGCATGTGTAATATTTTTTATGAAGGGTGTAATTCTTTATGAGTATTTACCAGGAAAATCCTCTTCTTTCATCACTCTTCCTTTGATCCTTATTCTAATACGTTCATACTTGGACACCCCAAATCACACCAAAAATGTAGGCTTGCTAACTATTTTCTTTATCTGTAGTAATTTTTGCCCGCCAAGTTTGAACCTCCAACAGTCATTTGGAGACAGGGGGTTTAGATTGGTTATGAACGGAACTAAAAGTCTGCACTTCAATCCTCTAGGCTGGCAGAATTCAGAAATTTATTTAATACTCGAGCAAATCGAATCCATTTTCAGTGGTTTAGAAATCATAACAAGAGACTCCCTTTGCGCCTTTGACAACCTTCACTTTCATTCCAGATTATTGCTAAACATTCCCAGAAGTTTTCAAAAATCAACACCTGCATTGAAACGGCTTGATGACCTACCCGAAGGGGTTTTAAGTAATTTTCTACTAAAATACGAGCAGCTTGGAGACGGATTATTCGATTCCTGGCTAACTGATGAAAAGTTTACCTATCTTATAGAGGGCGTTAAACCTTGGGAGATTAATCACAGCCCTGCAGCGCCACTGGCCATAATCAAAAATAATCCAACGAGAAAAGGTGAACTTGGTATGTCGCTCAGCCACGCCTTTTTCAATTATCTAAATAAAACAGGCAAAATGAATCACTATTTTCTAAAACATTCAATTCCTCAAGATAATCCAAGAGTTAATTTATATATTTCTAAAAATATCACCAAAGTGAAAAATACTAAGCCAAAAATGAATCTAGAATTGAGTAGAATAGGGCTTCATTTTGATATTGATTTATTTAATCAGACGCCACCAAAATGGTTTCACACCATCCATCCCAATATCCAAAATGAAATTCGCTCTCGTGAGGCAGTCAGAATTCATGATCTTGGGAAGCAATATTTAGATCAGGCGAACTATGTACAGGCTTACAAACACCTACGCAAAGCGAAGCAGCTTGACCCTGATAACTCTGCGGTAAAGTCTGATTATGAAAAAATTCAATCACAATTACCCGCTGCTTTGAATAAATTCCTAGAAAATTGATAGACCCATTGTATTAAAATGTACTTTATGAACAGAAAACATTTTATTCAAGGATTGGAAATGCTACTCAGTTTTCTAGCCTGTTTCATTTTTCTGTGGGCCTGGATTTGCTACGTAGAACCATTTCCAGACCGAGACTCATTGCATCAAATGCTGTACCCAGTAATAAATTATCTTAAAGCGTCCACAATAGTTGGTAATGATTTTATATTCTTGAAACGGCTAATGCCTTCAGAATATCCTTTTGGTATTCTCTTGATACCATGGTCGATCGCTGTATTGGGTTTACAAAATCTTTTTATCGAAATTCCTTGGTTATTTACTTTTTTTCTAATGGTGCCTTTGGGCCTATCTGCTTGGCTCGTTGAAGGGAAAAGTTTCCAGAGCTGGATCACTCTGCTATTACTTTTTTTCTTTCCCCCAGTTCAAATAGCGCTCAAGAATCTTAATTTGCACTCGTTTATTATTCTGTACAATCTCGCGGCAATTTTTCTTATTTATGACTACCGAAAGAATAAAAGAACCATTTCTTTAATTCTTGCAATTATCGTTTTTGTTTTTACTTGTGCTGTAAAACATTTGGGACTAATCCTTTTTGTAAATTTATGGATTGCTTATTTGCTCTGGAAAAAAAGAAAGAAAGAATCACTTTCTAAAACATTCTACTCTGGATTGCTAATTATTTTTATCAGTACGCAACTGTATCCAGAGCAGAGTTTGATTCCTTACTTCGAGTCGTTAAGAAACTATAATCCATTGATTAATTCTACTCTATTGTGGGTCATGGGAGCTTCAGCTATCTTTCTGCTTCTTTTCTCATGGTTTCAAGGGGTATCCGAAGATTTTGGAAGAATACCAATTGAACATCTATTCATTAATTTACGATTTTTCGTGATCACCGGATTACTTACGATAAGTATTTTAGTAATTAAACCAGACTTTCATGGACTTATTTGGATGTTGCTATGTTTTGTTGTAGGTAATGGTTTTCTAATAGCATTATTGAGATGGGGGCAATTTGAAACTGAAAACGGTTTCATGATTCTGTCATTTGTAATGCTAACTTTTACCGCCCTTGTTTTTTATTTTTCAAGATTAGGCCAAATTTCTGCTTTCTTTGTTCTGCCTAACTTATTACTACTAATTCTTCTAGTGCAATCTAATATTGCCAAATGGAAAATCTATTGTGTAGGAGCTCTATTTTTCGTCGTTTCTAACTTCTTTCCTTCACTTACAACTCTTGAATCTTTGGTAGGTTCCTACGGATTTAGACTTTACGCCAGAGGTTTTAACATGATTCATCAAAATCCTCTAGGATGGCAGCCCACAAAAATTACATACAAGCGAGAATCATTGAGAGATATCTTTCAGAAAATTGACTTCACCCAAAGTGAAAAACCTATTTTGATGGCAAGATATGGGCTTCATCATCACAACGCGGTTCAACTACATTACCCAGATCAATATTTACACGACATACCACAGATCTCGCTACCTGAAGATCTACCGTCAAATCACCTAAGATCTTTGTACTCTGACTTTATCGAACTAAATGAAAACTTTCATACCAAGTTACTCGAACAAGCTCGATTGCCTTTGATAATAGCTGGCGATAGCCAATGGGTTAAATATGAAGAAGAATCTTTTCCGGAGGTCATACCAGGTGTTGGAACATCTAACGAAGTTGACATGTTCCGAGCAACTAGAGTCAAGAAATGGTTACACGATCCATTCTTTGAATTCTTGAAAAAAGAAGACTTATTGTCTACCTTTTATAAAAAGTACTCGCTTGTTTCTAATTCTCCCAGATTAGATTTATACGTCCATAGAAAACTATTAAATTTGGAAAAGAAAACTCCGCATATGGAGTCTCTCAAGCATTTACGAGTAGCATATAGAAGATTCCAAAACCCAAAATTAAGAATGGCACAAGATTTGACACTCCGTTCAAATGCTTATCTTGATAATAAGCAAGTTCTTGCTGCTTTCGTACTGCTTAGTAAAGCTAGTCATCTAGATCCTGAAAACAAATCGATCAGCAATAAAATGAAGCAAACGAAATTGGCTTTACGAAATTGGGAAATAGAAATCTTGGAAAAATATAGCTGGGAAATTCTTTTCGAAACTTTAGCTGATTCAAAATCCTTACCGTGGGTTAAAAAGGATGATTGGAAAAATAGCAAATTAAATGATGAGCCAGATTTAGAATTGATCGAGCGCAGAGAGACAGCCCACAGACTTTTCAAACAAAGTGCCGCACTCTTTGATAATAATCCTGAAAAGGCGATCGAGCTTCTTCATAAGGTCTTAGAATTCGACCCTACCCATCAGGAGGCTCTAAAAGATCTTAAAATATTGCGTAAGATCAGAGCCTCAGAACCTGAGGAATTAGAAATTAAAAAAAGGAATGCTGAGCTTCTATTTAAGAAAAGTAATCAATTCTTTGAAACTGATCCAAAAAAGGCAGCTGATATTCTTACCAAGGTTCTCAAGCTGGATCCTAAACACGCTGCTGCAAAGGAAGATTTAGCGCTAATAAAAAATCTCATTTCGAAGGGATGGAGAGGGCCGAAAACCCCTGAACACAAAAAAGCAGACGAATTATTTAAAGAGGCTTCAAATATACTCAAATCAGACCCATCGAGAGCAAAATTGATGCTCCAGGAAGCTATTTCTTTAGACCCTAACCACAGAGAAGCTATACAAGATATCAAAATTGTTGATTCAGAAATCTCTAGAGCTAATGCAGTCAAATTTTATCACCAGAGCCTTCAATATCAGGCAAGACAACCATATAAAGCATTAGATTTACTTGAAAAAGCTGTACAGCTGGATCCCAATCATGAAATTGCTAAACGCGATATTAGACAAATTAAAACGTTTCTTGGCAGTAATTCTGTCAGGAAAGCTAGGGGCAAGTGGTTTTTTTCAACAGCTAAAAGTATGCTAGCGACAAATCGCACTCAAGCTCTATTAAACTTACAAAAAGCTTTAGAAATGGATCCAGGGAACAAAGAAGCTCACAAACTTCACATGCAACTATCAAAACCAGATAAACCGAAGAATCAATGAACAAGACCTCCAAAGCCTTGCTTCGTTTAATAGTGTATCTGAGTTTACCGTTTATACATTGCGCGGTGTGGATATTTTTGATCGAACCCTCTCCCGATAAAGATGGTATTTTCCAGCTCTACTATCCATTACTCAATTTCCTCAAAGGTTCCCATGCAGTTGGACTGGATTACTTTACACTATCAAAGGAGTTTTTCAATGATGCATACCCGGATGGCCCAGCTTTACTTGCTTGGTTAATCTGTCTTCTTAATTGTGATTCTTTATTTCTGAACGAACCTTATTTTGTAATTATATTTTTATTATTACCATTCGTCGTAATAATGTGGGGTATCCCCCTTAAAAAACGTATTTTTCTGTTGGTACTAAGCCTATTTTTTCTGCCAGCCACGCAAATTTGTCTCAAAGGATTCTCACCTCATGCATTCAATGTTTTTTATACATTTGCTGGAATCCTTAGTTTCACTATTTACTACCGAAATAATAGCTTTCGATGGCTCTTTTTAGCTGCCTTTTTATTTTGGATATCCATGATATTCAAGCATATGGGTATTGTGCATTTTATTTCATTTTTAATGGCATATTCCATATGGCAAATACTCGAGACTAATAGACCGTTCAGGGAAAACTTAGTTCTCTTCATAACACCTCTTATGGCCCTTCCTTTGTACCCCTGGAATCAAAGTTCTCAATATCTTAAAACGAGTCTTTCTCACGCCCCTTTTATACAATCTGAAAATTTAATAATAGTACCAATTATGGTAGTTTTCTGTTTGGTTTCTGGAATTCTTTTTCTAAAAAAAATAAGACTCAAAAGCTCGACAAAATCTGAATGTCGCTGGTTTAAATCATCAGCACCATTTTTGATTTTTATCTGTTTATCCTTTTGGATGTGGTTCGAGCCTTTATCAGAGCAAAAATCAATGCGCAACGCTTTTATAACATTATTGGTGGGCTACACTACCTGCATTTATTTTCTAGTGAAATACAGAGTTAGTGGCATCCGTTCTCTACTTATTCTCATAACATTATTAACCATTACCCATAATCTATCTGCCTACGTTTCATGGATAGCAAAAAGCTCTTACTTATTCTTCTTACCACAATTTCTTCTACTTTTTTTATGGTCGGCGCATAAGCCAAGATTTGGAAAGTTGAGTATAGTTTTGCTAGCCCTATTTTTTTTAACTAATTTTTTCCCCGGTTTGAGCCTCTTAGAGCAAAACCTGCGATTAAGTAAATTTTCCTCGATTTATTTTGAAGGATTCAAATCCATTCACCAAAATCCTCTAGGTTGGAATAAATCAAATATTAGAAAAATGAGAAGTAATTTAGAACAAACCTTCAAGCTCGAAGGTTTGAAAGGCAAGAGTATTTACATCAATCAGGCTCTCCATTTTCATTCACGAAATGCCTTACTATTTCCCAGAAATATTATTCATCATGTTGGCTCAATAACAGCATTAGATGATTTGGATCAAGAAGCTGCAATAGCCATCAGAAAATTATGGTTAAAAAAGAGATCAGTCCTATTCTCAAATTGGTCTAAATCGGGCAAAATATCTCTCATAATAATGGGCAAAGATCCCTTCACTATCAGAAAAAACGAAATCTTTAGTATAAATGAGCTTATCGAAAATAATACTTTTCAAAGTAACCAATTTCTTCAGGCAATTAGTCGAGCATATAGCCTTCATCTAGTGACAAGTGAAACCCTCACAAAATTTTACAGACCTCTCATAATTGAACAACTGCCGTCACTAAGCTTTTGGTTTCATCGCTCTATTGAACCGTCAGGAGAATCACAGTCAGCCTATGATATATGGGAATCAGAGCTTACTGGAAAACTTAGCAATGCCACTAAACAAGCTGCTAGTTTGTTTTTAGAGAGCAATCGCTATTATGACTCTGATCCTGAAAAATGTTTACAATTACTCGAAGAAGCAAATCGATTAGACCCTACAAATTTGGAAGTTAAAAAAGATTTAAGAGAACTGATTCAACGACTTGAAAATAAATCTAGCTCAGAACTCTTAAAATAACCTTCATTATCGCAAAGTTCCTCAAAACCTCCGTCTGAACAAAAGTTCTCGCGCAATATTTTATTTTTGGATAACCACAAATTAAGCTCTTTGAAAAATTTTTGAACCAAAATGAACTCGTGAAAAATTTTGTCGTTATCTATAGCATTTAAGATTAAGTCTGTAATTTGGTGATAGCAATCAACGCTAGAACATTTATCTTGCATACTAACAAGAACAAGCTCGCGGGCCTTGTGGGGAAAATCTAAATCTAACCATAGATCATAAAGCTCTTCTAAAAAAAAGCGCTCCCTAAATTTAAGTCTTTGATTTCTAACATGAATTTTACGTATTTGCAGCGAAGCATCCTCGTAGAACTCTAATCGAATCGCGCAATTAACCCAATCATAAGCCAATTGAAAACTGTCAGGGTCCGCGGGTAATTGTGAAAGCTCAAGCAATGAGTCGTAATTCTGTATAAATTCTACTCTGGAGATAGAATTAAAAAGTAAATGCGTCAACCTTGTTCGTGAAAAAGCATTTAATGATTTTATACTTAGAATTGTTTGAGTGAGATCAGTTTTACGGATATTACGCAGGAATAAATCTCTTAATATCTCAGCCTCTCTTACATAAATAGGGGCTTTGACAAAAGATAGAATAGTTTCGAAAAATTCAAATTCTTTAGCCTCCATTGTACGAATAGCTAGGGCTATCTTTTGGCTATCCTCAGTTTCATCCGAAGGTAGGTTTTTTAATAAGTTTATTTTCAACCACTGATCTATCCGCTTATCACTCAATTCAGTAAATAAACTATATATACACCACCAGGCAGTTAATGCAGGGTCATTGAATTCATTTTTAGAAAACTTCGCAAACAACTCCTCTGCAAGTTGGGGTCGAATAAGATTTAATACACTTTGATACCTGTTAGATAGTTCGTCAAACCAATCTACGATATCCTCATATTCTCCACCGGTAGCAACCTGATGTAGAAAATATTGAAACTTGTTCCGGATATTTTCCTTCAGAAGAATCAATTCCGTTTGTACCTCTTTGGTATCAAAATCTATACTGATAGAGGGAGATACTGTAGATAATTTTTTTAGCATTAAATCAGTCTGATCCAAGTTATCAATCACGAGTGCTTGAGATATCAATCTTTTTAACATCATTTCGTCGAAAAACTCAGGATATTCGGAGATTATCTTAGATAGCTCGGACCTACTAACAACTTTTAGAGCCTCTTCCATTACTTCTAATCGAGAGGCTCTGGCTTCATAACTAGATGACTCTTTCTGAGTTAATACTAAAGCACGAGAAATCCACTGATGCCTAAATTTAGTACCGAAAGATTTTAAATAAGGAATTAACTCTCTTATAAATCCTTCGGCTTGTCCCACTCTTACTCTTTTACGATACAAACCATCAAGTTGTTTTGCTAATATCGTCTGATCATTTTCATCTAATGGTTTTATTGTAATCTTGGCAAGAAGCTCTTTAAGGAGGTCCTCCGGTTCATGGTACATAAGATCAAGATAAGTTAGAGCTTTCTGGTCATTAAAATAAACTAAGCTTTTCAACTGATTCGGTAATTTGCCAAGTTTACTGAAATAATCTGAGACTAATGAATGCTCCCAACAAGACCCCTTAAACTGAGCTTTATCAACCAGTTGACTCAGACATCTAGCTAATGACGGGTTAGATTCTTTCTCTAGTAATACTTTAAGTTTTGACTTTATGAAATCAATAGACTCTGGTTTGCCTGTGATGTCTAAAAGAGTTAATAGCGTATGAGTCTTCGACTCAAGTCCCTTCAGATGAGTGATTAAATTTGTAGCTGCAGTACTTCCTGAAGTAAGTGCGGCAACATACACGCTGCGAGTTAAGTCATTATAAATTGAAGCTTCCGGATCATTTCGAACCGTTGTCATCCAGAGACCGCATTGCTTGATTCCTAATTTACAAATTGATTCATTCGAAAAGTTTAATAACGATGCCTTGGCCTCTTTATTTTGTATAGTTTTTACAATCTCTAGAATTTGATCAAAGCTTGTTTCTAGCCTTGTACGGTCACGGGGACTTTCCAAGGTTAACTCCTTCAATAAATATTTAATTTTTGAGTCAGGTCTTCGTAATTTAGTGTAATTGGTAGATTCATACTGTAGAGTATCATCAAAGTAGCTATCAATTTGCTGTCTCAAAAGACATTTATCCTGAATACTTGCGTAATGGTTTAAACAGTTAGCAATATTCTTCCCAGACTTGTCTAACTGAATTTTAGACTTATTTGTAGATTCATTAGAAACCAAATCATCTAGTTTGTTAGAAAAAAAATCTATTACAATATTTGAATCTTTTCTAAAACCATAACCGACCTTAATGGCGGGAATAGGACAATATCTCGCTAACTGGAGATATATTCGAAAAGGTCTTAGATTGGGTAGTGATTCACAACACAACTTACTCCAATCTCTATGAAAATTACTCTCATAATCATAAACGAGTGCTCGAAAGTTTGGAAAAGCTCGAACAAAAAGATTAGCTACAACAGAACCGCCCGAATGCGCCAAGATGCCAATCCTCTCTTGATTTACTAGAGGGTGATTTTTCAAAATTTGCCAGGCGATAAACATTTCATATAAACGGACACCCATCAGATGATAGCCACGTTCAACAAGTTCTCTTGAAATAATTGATTCGTGCAAGCGTCGCATCGCTCGAAAGCTAATAGATAAAATTCCAAACCCCTTATTGAAAAGCTTTGAAATCATATCCTGATTTATAAAATCATTACAATTACCACCATGACCATGAATTCCTAGAATCATTGGTCGTTTGTGCAAAGAGGTATCGGGAAACGTAATTTTTGCTTCAAAAGTTCCTACTAAACTATCACTAATTTTTAAGCGCTGAGAAATTTCATCATGACTAATATGCTCATCTACTATTTCCACTTTTGGTGGAGAGGCCTGGTAATGCTTGATCATTTCGTCCAATTTAAGTGTTTTCAAAATCTTAGATCGTAGAATTACTGGGTCGGACTCGATTGCAAGTTTTTCCTCTGAAAAAAGCTTTCGCTCAAAGGCTATCTGATTGTGACTCTTCTTTGGAGGCAAATTTTTTAGTAAAAATTGATACGGGTCTTTCTCATTGATTTCAATTTCCTGATAAAAGTTTTCTAAAATCTTCAAATTTACCGCTGCTGGGCAATCATAGACCATATAACTAATGATCAACAATCGAATTAGTCTTCTAGAAATCTCAAACACTTTTCAATAACCTGAAGAGAGGTGAAATCCTTCAATGCTTCCTCTCTAGTAAAAATTTGACTGCAAGCCGAGTTTTCAGATCTTAACTTTTCTACCACCAATTTCTGAACCGAATTGATCAAATACTTTTCCAAGGGGAATTGGTCTTCCTTAAAATCAATCATTAGCTCTGAAATAAGCCTCAATTCTTGAACTGGAATTTTTTTACTTTGAAGAGGTTGTAGCAGTTTTCTAAGAATTTGAAAACATAATGCTGAGTTACTCAGATCTCTAGCTAAAGCAAACATGGTACTCAGACATTCAAATTGTAAATCCTTCTCTAGAGTAAATTTTTTAGCTTGAATGGTATTAATAATCTCATAACCCTTACGCCCATATCCATTCTCAATCATCATACTACCTAAACTAGCTGGTATTTCTAAACGCATTTCAGATGGTAGGTTTTGATCTAATTGCTCAAGTTCACTGATAATGATTTTTAAGTATTGATGATTGTGAATTTGACTCTCCGCAAAATCTAAAAATATATTTGCACGGTCCTCATTATTATCTATCGCTTGAA
This sequence comes from uncultured bacterium, assembly GCA_964603885.1. Classification (GTDB taxonomy): domain Bacteria; phylum Muiribacteriota; class UBA6191; order UBA6191; family UBA6191; genus JAYZAC01. The sequence goes on along the minus strand of CAZRWM010000007.1, from coordinate 25,164 downwards.
TCGATTTTAATAAATTATTAAATCGTGTTTTAGAGATTGTTTTGAGCTCAGATGATTTTACGAGATATTTCACCCTAATCTCTTCTTCACTTAATTTCTCGGCTAACTTCTTCGCTTTTAATAGATCTCCATTCTGTAACAGAACCTCAATCCAATCCAAAATGAAGTTTTGCCAATCCTCAGGAACTTCTTCCTGAAAAGCCTTATTCAGAATTGCTTGGGCCTGATTTATTAGCGCATCCGATTTAATCAATCTTGCAGCCTTGAGCGCATCAATTATTACTTTAATATATTGACGCGTAGTCACTTTATCTTCATGGCTATCGAGTACTTTTTTTAAGTACTCACCAAATACGTCTTGAATGGCACGTCCTCGATACTCATCTAGGGCTCTCCTTAGACTATCCAAATCGAATTCCTCGGAATCATTTTTGTTAAAAGCATAATCTGAAAAAGTCTGACCTAGTTCATTACCGGTGGACTCATACTTTGATTTCGACAGAGTAATTCTGTTTAAAAACTTATTTCGTGATTTGAAGGCTTTATGGCGAGATGTAATTAATTCAGCTATTTTAGTATTTCCTACCTCTAAAGACTTATCCAATAAAGCACTAAGTACATGGTCTAAGAAAGATACATTCGGTAGTTTTGCAAGACCCTCTATGACAAGTTTTGAGTAGCCATATTCTGCAGCGGTGCTAAGCATCATAGTGTATTTGGGTTCAAACCGGTCAAAATTCCAATTGCTGTCAAGACAGAACTTTAAACCCTGAGCAAACCATCGCTCGAAATTATTATTCTGACCGCGATCACCAAAGTAGCGCAATAAAGTTCGAACGAAAGGTACTCTGAATATAGGTTCCTCGATGCTGGGAAGCGAATTTTTTAATGTCATAACAAGGAGCTTAATAGTTTCCTCGTCATCTACATTATCTGCTAACTCTGAGAGATAAAAAGCACCTTTTTCGGGATCCCAAAACCATTGGGCGAGGCTAGCAGCATCCTCTGTTTTATTCCGCATGATCAAAATTTTTCCTACCCTTAACATAGCCGATAAATACTCCTCGCCGACATAAGCTGGAGATACTTGAGGTTCGTATAAGTCTCGAGACTGAGTATTTACTAAGTTTTTAAGTACCGGGTAAGGAATAAGAATCTTTGTATCCTTATTCAATAGACTAAATAACTTAGAAATTCGTTCCAATAAGCGGTTTTTCAAATCTTCATCCATTATTTGACTCGCCCATTCGGCACCAAGCAAGATTTTTTCTTCAATGTCAACAGGCCAGAAACTTAATGAATTTACAGGATTTGGGTCAGCATGAAGTGTAATTAGACTTGCCTCTGCAAGAAGTTTTCTGCCTGATGCACTCATTTTTGACACCAATGAACTTATTTTGGAAAGTAGTCTTAGAGCAACTTTTGGGTTACTTTTCGCCAAGTCATAAATAGTATTAGCAATAACTACATTTCGCTGAGAGCCACTAGGATAGTTAGATATTAGTTTAATAATATGATTCTCAATTGTCCGTAATCCGCTACTCTCGAGACCAGATAAAACTGATAAATGACTGAAAAATTTAAATTTAAAGTTTGGAGTATTAAGCCTCTCAAATAAAAAAGTAGGCTGCTCTTCAACGGGTAGTAAAAATGCATACTTAAAACTCTTAAAAACAAAATTGTCTTTTTTTACAGGAGATTTCATCGTTGATACGTATCCTAAAACTTGTGAAGTAAGTTCAGATGAAAAAATACTTGGCTCTCTAATTAACTGATCCAAATTATTCTGCATCTTAACCGGTAGAACCTCTGTCTTGGATCGGATTTTAATATTTTCAGGCGGAGTTAAAGTACTCATAAAAAATTTATAGACTGCCTCAGTCTCGGGCACGAAGTTATACGGAAATTTACGCAGGGGCACGGGAAATTCTTGGGGATCAAAAATCCAGGAACCGTTGTTATGTAATTCTGGAATGCCTTCGCAACAAAATGTTTTCCAAGAACGCCGAAAAGTACTTGTATAATCTATTGCACATGCCGCAATATTAGGAACTATCCAAGCCAACAAACTAGCTATTGCTGAGCCGCCAGAATGACCTATCAAGCCAATCTTTCTTTGGCTTGGAAAAAGCTTTTTTACTAAATTCAATATTTTAAAACATTCGTAGATTCTTACGCCCATTAAGCTGAATCCATAGCTAAATAATTGCTGACTAATTTTAACTTCTTGAAGGTTTTCCATCGCACGAAAATTAGGAATAACCACAATAGTACCCTTACTAATTAATTCTCTTACGAAATCCACATCCTTAAAATCATCAGCTGAACCACCGTGGCCATGTAGAGCTAATAAAATAGGACTTTTTTCAGATAATCTTGTAGGGCTGAGGATTGAAACCTCGAATTTACCAACTATTGGATCTCTAATAAGAAACTTTCGCTCCAAGTAATCTTTAGATTCTTCTTGAAAAAACTCACTTGCAATACAGTTTTGAGCTTTTGCAAAGTTTCCCAATTTCGTTATACCCAGTTTTTCTTTCAGCCAAATACTAGGCTTACTTGGCACGGATGTTACCCTTAATGAACCTCTTGAGCGCCATTTTGGGAGATTTCGCTGCGCCGGTAAATGATCTCTAGTAAAAATTTTAAGCAAATCACGATAGGGGGTTTTTTCGTCCTCATAAAAACTATTGAAATCTGTTTTTATCTCAATGGCCTGCACAGGATTGAACAAGATTGATATCATGATCAGCAAATAGTACCCAAGCATGAAAAGTAGATTAGCTCCTAAATGACTGAAAGTTTTTATTAGGCCAACGTTTTCGACACAAGCATAAGTATACACTCTAGTAAACTTCCAGAGGAATTGAAAAATGATGCCAAAAAAGGATTCAAATCCAAAAATTATTATAGAGGCATTATTCTATTGGCTAATTGCGGCGGTATTCCTTGGATTATGGGTAAATTTTGTTGAACCTTTTCCAGATCGTGACTCGGTACATCAATTGTTATTTCCTTACCTAAATGCACTTAATTTGTCCGGATGGATTAGTTCAGATCCCTTATTCTTAAAGTCAACCTTTCTAGATACCTATCCGTGGGGCTTAGCACTTTTAACCTCTTTCCTAGGTCTTCTGGGAGTGTGGGAACTGGCACTTCAATATCCCTGGCATCTACCAATTCTGTTTCTAATCCCTACAGCTATTGTAGTTTCAACACAAAAGCTTAAATTCTCAGAAAAGATATTATTTTTTATTATCTTGTTCTTTTGTCCAATGGTTCAAATTGCCCTGAAATCTTATTCATATCATGGACTGATCACATTACTAGTATTACCGGGAGCTTTACTCTCCCTCCACGGAGTGAAGACGGAAAATCCAAAACTATTTTGGATAGGTGTTGGACTAATTTGGTATAGCGCAACATTGAAACATTTGGGAGCGATTCACCTCGGAAACTTGATGCTTAGCTTTTTTGTATGGAAATTTATTCGTCAAGAGTTAAAAATTAAGGATTTCGTTACAGGCTTCTTGTTAATTTTAACATTGGCACCATTTTATCCGCTGGAAGGTCTGTATGACTACATTGGAATAGCTTTTAGTCACAATCCAAAACTCTCGCCATTGATCACGCTAGTGTTCCTCTTGATTGTGGGAACTCTAATTTGGAGTTTTCTATTTTTCTCTGCTCGATCTCCCTCTCTTCGAAATAAAATCAAATTTTTTGTCAATGGTAGGGGAGTTTTGGGTCTTCTGACCTGCTCAATTCTTATTATTTCTTTTGGTGCAGATCAATATAGTTTTGAATTAATGGCTTTAAGTTTCATACTTGGGTATCTGACTATCTTCTTGCTTCTAAAGAAGTTTGATCTCGCAGACTATAACGGATTAATGCTACTGGCAATTAGCATTACATTTACCCATGGATGTATTCTTTACTTTTCGTTTCTTGGGCAAATTTTTGCAAATTTCTTTTTACCCATTGGACTAGTCTTCATTCAAAGCTTTTACGAGTCAAATAAGACCTTCAGATCTACGTTAGCAATTTTCTGTTTAATAGTGTCCAATTTTAGCCCTAGTCTAAATAACTGCGAACGTTGGTTCTGGGAATGGGGGCATCACTACTACACGAGGGGACTTAATGGATTACAGCATAATCCGCTAGGCTGGGAACAAAGTACGTTACTTAAACTCAGAAACCGCTTAACCGAAATTCTACTGCAATTACATTATCCTGAAAAAATTGACCGTCTACCCGTGCTATTTAGTGGTCTCCATTTCCATACTCGCCTACAATTTTTATACCCAAAAAATGTTTGGCAACCATTACCAGAACTTCATCTACCACAATTTTTGCGAGATGACCATCTTCAAAAACTAGCTAATATTTTAGAATCTGAATCAGAAACTAGAGACTTTATTGTAGAAGGGGGCTACCCCATAATCATACACGGGAGAAGACCATGGACGATATATCCTGTATTTAAATTTAAGTGCGAATCGTTTCACAATGACGTGCAAACTCGTAAGCAAAATTGGGAGGAAACAATATCTGACTGCTTAATTGAAAAAGTTTTTGAAAATCCAGAGCTAGCAAATCATTACAAATTAATCTCTCTTAAACAAGGTAGTCAGCTCCTAAAAGTATATATTCATAAAACTTATATAAATAAGCTAAACTCTTTAAACTATTCTGGTCTAAATGAATTTGAAGAGCAATGGAAATGGTACCAACAACTCAATTGGTTGCAACGAATTCTATTTCAGAGAGTAAACCCTTCCGAACGTGTATTCGAACTTTTCCGCAAAGCAAATTACCATATGGAACAGGCTAACTGGTTAGAAGCTTGGAGACTACTTAGGAAGGGTCTTGAGATTGAACCAAACCATGCTGAAATACTCAAAGATCTAGCAATTGTTGAGGAAGAATTGGGTGTACGTAAACGTGAAAAACCTTAATTTGGCTAAAATTTACGTCGCAAAGATAATTCCTTTTATAATCATTTTTATTGTTGGATTTCTCTGGCTGAACGCTTGGATTGAACATGTAAATCCATTTCCCGATCGTGATGCCATAAATCAATTTTACTTTCCATTTCTAAATTATCTTCAAGCCTCAAAATTCATTATTGCTACACCTGGATTTCTTACTGACGTTTGTTTCTCTGGAAGCTATCCATTTGGATCAGCAATTTTTCCGTGGTTAATCTCAGTTCTAGGCCTACAAGATTATTTTATCAATAACCCGTTTCAACTCTACTCGATTTTGTTATTTCCTATTGCCTGCATACCTTATTACTTTGATATAAATAATCGATCTCGCATTCTGTTAGGTTTACTTATCTTAGCTCTGCCAATTACTCAAATTTCCTTGAAAGGTTTTTCTCTACATAGCTTCAACGTATTTTTTGCATTGATAGCCGTCTTGTCATTTCGATCTTATCTCATAAGAAAGGAATTCAAGTGCTTATTGATCTTTATTATTTGTTTCTGGATCGCTGTAATTTGTAAACATCTAGGTGCATTTTATCTTGTAAATTTTGTTTTTGCCTATCTACTCTGGTCACTCATCTATTTAAGGTCAATTAATCAAAAGATTGTGATAGCTTTTATTGTCATAATCGCCATTAGCATACCTTTTTATCCTATGGCAAAACTTAACGCCTATTTAGCTGGCATAATCACCCACAACCCACACATTAGCCTAGAATTTTTTTTTACTGCTTGTTTGCTGATTTTAACTATCACATCTTTTATTTTGTTACTACTAAAAAAATTCTCTTTAGCTACAAATAAACCAATATTACATAAGGGACCATCCCTAACTTTGCTTCTATTACTATTTGCTACCACACTATGCATGATTCCTTATGATGCCTACACGGGAAATACACATGTAATTATTTTTTTCATTGTAGGGTACAGCCTGATTGCTTGGTTTTTAATGAAGCACAATGTTGCCAATACGCGCGGATTTATCTATCTCTTCAGCGCTATTACCTTTGTTAATTCTACATTACTTTACTGCTCTTTAATTGGAAAAACTTACTACATCTTTTTTCTACCGATAAGCCTCATAGCAATACTAGAATTCCTTGATACCAAAAGTGCAGTAAAAAGGTGTCTCACGCTAGTAATTGCAGTAATTCTGTCTAATTTCTTTCCATCAATCGAGTATTTACACAAGCTAATTGGAGATCGAGGTGAAGATATCTACGTTAATGCCTTCAACTCAATCTATGTAAATCCTCTGGGTTGGGAAATTTGTGAAATACCGGAGCTCAGAAAAGCGATGGCTAAAATTGTTTCTCGCCTTGAAATGGATAAAAATACTGACTTCTATATCGCAGATAATATGCATTTCCAAACAAAGCTAAGCTTAGAATTTCCTGATAACTTCTTTTTTTCTTTTGATTCTATTTACAGACTAGACAATCTCCCGAAGGATAAACTGATTGAATTGTATAATGAATATAAGCGCCATAAAAAACAGCTTTTCGCTCAATGGGTGGATCAAAAAAAAATACCGTTTCTACTCATTGGAAAGAAACCTTTCATCCAAAATGTCGAAAGCCCGACTAGTCTTGAACAATTACTTAAATTAGAATCCTTTGAGTTAAGGTCGTTTGCCAAATCGCTAGGATCCGAATACATAAATTCATTAAAACAAAATCAGACCTTTGATGAGTTGTATAGATGCACTGCATTACCTCAAACAAAATCTAGATTAAGGATTTGTACCCTGCTTTCCTCCAACACAAATAATGTAGCAAGTATTGTTTGGAATCAGTATTTAATTAAAATTGCAACCGATTACGAAATGGAGCAAACTCGACCTCTGCCTGAATGGATTGAAAATCTAGATATGAAGAGTAAAATTCGACTGCGTGAAAAAAGAGCCGGTACGTTATATGGTCAGTTGGAATTAGAGCTTGATTCAATTGGTCTAAATACAAAGCGTAATCAACTTCTCAGAATTTTAGAACTTGACCCCAATCACGTGGGCGCTACTCATGATCTTAAGGCCTTAAAAATTGAATTAAATAACGAGCGCAGAATTAAATTACAAACACTTACTCCAAATTTATCTTCACCCGCAAAATCTTTCGAACTATTCCGCAGGGCAAACGATGCGATGGATAAAAAAAATTGGCGGGAGGCTAAAAGTCTGCTAGAGGCGGGGTTAAAATTGGAGCCCAAACACTCAGAAATGCTTAAAGACCTTGCAATAGTTAACGCTGAATTACAACATCTTAAGTCAAAACAACCTTAGACCAATGACCAAGTTATTTCATCGAATTTTACCATTTATAACAACACTAGGTTTTGGTGCAGCTTGGCTAATAGTCTGGATAGAGTTTGTTGATCCTTTTCCTGATCGAGACTCTATTAACCAATTCTATTTTCCTTTTTTAAATTATCTTCAAGCTTCAAAATTATTATCCATAGATCATAAATTTTTAATTGATAATACCTTTTCCACTAGTTACCCGTCGGGTGGTGCGGTTTTCCCATGGCTGATTTCTGTCACTGGATCGCAGGACTTCTTTATTCAAAAACCATTCTATATTTTTTTGATCTTGTTACCCGCTCTGGCTTGCGTTCCCTATTTCTTTAAAATTGATAATAAAACTAGGGTTTTATTGGGAATTTTAGTCATAGCCCTCCCTGTCACTCAATTATCATTAAAGGGTTTTTCTCTTCAAGGTTTCAATGTAATCTTCTGTCTGATCGCTATTTTGGCTTTTCGGTCCTACCTAGCCCAACGCAGAATATTTTACCTGTTTGTATTCATTTGTTGTTTTTGGCTCGCTATAATTCCTAAACATCTCGGTGCATTTTACTTATTAAATTTCATTTTGGTTTATGGCGTCTGGATATTCAAATCTAGAAAAGTAGACGCCAAAGTAATCATATCCATAATTGTAACGGTATTACTAAGTGCGCCTTTTTATAACTTACAAAATCTAAAGACTTATCTTATTAATGTAATGACACATAACCCGTATCTCAGTGTTACTACTTTTTTTCTGATAGGAGGCTCGATTTTTTTAATCGGAGCTCTAATTTTGGCTTTAATAAAAAGGAAATCCGCCAAAAAATCCATACCTAGATTTCGTAATGCTCCGCTTGTTAGCTTTGTACTGTTTTGCTTTGCAACCTATCTTACAACCGTCTCTTATGATGCTCAAATTGGCAGCATAGATGTTTTACTCTTCTTCTTAATCGGATACGGATTTCTAAGTTGGTTTTTAATAAAGCATGAAACCAGTAATACGCGAGGTTTTGTTTTACTGTTTTGCGCCATTACTTATGTTAATTCTACTCTGCTTTTCTGCTCGATGATTGGCAAAACCTATTATAATTTTTTTCTACCAATAATCCTCGTCTCAATTATTGAATTTATAGAATCAAAAAAAATTAAAAATAGATTAATTTTTGTTCTCACGGCATTAGTGATATCGAATTTTTTCCCATCAATTAGTAATATTCAAAAGCTCATGGGAGAGAGAGGAGAGAATATATACATTAATGGTTTCAATGCTGTTTATGTTAATCCTTTAGGCTGGCAATATTGCCAAATTCCTAGTCTACGAGATGAACTGGTTAAACTTTACTCTAGTTTAAAATTTGAAAGTGAAAGTAGTCTATATATAGCTGATAAAATACATTTCCATACTAAGTTAGGTCTTGAATTTCCTGTCAATTACTTCTATCCGTTTCCGTCAATTTACAGACTGGATAATTTACCGCCAGAAAGAATCCGGACTCTAATTAATGAATATCAAATGATTGGTGAAAAAGTTTTTGAGAGATGGCTTCAAGTTCATAAGATACCTTTACTGCTAATTGGTCAGGCCAGTTTTACCAATTTTGTAGGCGACCCACCTGATATGAAGTCAATCTTAAAAAACGAAGAATTCGACTTGAATGATGTTGCTAGATCGTTAAGTAGAGAATTTTTGAAATTTCTTGAGACAAATGAGCACTTAAATAATTTCTATTCTTGTCAGTCAATACCAGCGGATAAAGCGCGTCTCAAAGTTTGTATTTCAAAGAAACTCGAGACTGCAACTATCAATGACGGTAAGTGGAACCGTTCACTCTCCGACCTCGCTACAGCTTATGAAATGACTCACAAAAGACCTTTACCAAAGTGGATTAATAATTTAGATAATGAAAACCGCCTGAGACTTTCTCAGAAGAGGGCGGGCACATTATACGAGAATATCGAAGGCGACAACGATTATACTTCAAGAGTTAAAGTTTACTCGAAACTTCGAAAGGTAATAGAACTTGACCCTTCCCATGTAGGAGCTCTGGAAGATGCCCTCGCGATTCAGGAAGAATTTACATCTGCAGATTGGACTAAATTAAGTGAAAGCTATAAACCCATCAATAGAGTTTCATTGGAAAATGCACTGTCATCTAAAGTATTTGCAGACAATGAGTCTGAACTAAAATTACTAAAATCACTTAACAACCAGCAGAGGGCACATCATTTATTTATGCTGAGTAATCGATACTTTAGTTCCGATCCCAAGCGCTGCATAGATTTACTCAAGAAAGTAATACAATTAAATCCTTCGCATCCGGAAGCACTCAAAGATTTGGCTGTGTTAGAAAAACATACGAGCAATGAGATAGAAAAGTGATTGGCCCAAAGTTAGCACCAGAGAACATAATTGAATTATTTCACTAATACTTTAGGCCAAATTTCACTGACTGGGTAGCTCGAGCAAGAGTCGAAATCCAAGATCATCCTCTCGAGAATCTGGATGTTGTCCACCGCGCGCAGCACTTCTCAAGTAGTCGGGAGTTTTCCACCAACTCCCGCCTCGCTTACGTCGACTTTCGCCCTCTTTTGCACCCACGGGATCTATTCGTGGACCCGCTGGGTAACCATCAACACCTTCAGCATCGACATCATTTACCCATTCCCAAACATTACCATACATATCATACAATCCCCATGCGTTGGGCTCTTTCTGAGCAACAGGGTTCGTAGTCTTTTTCGAATTTTGTATAAACCAGGCATAGTCATCTAGCTTGGAAGGTTCATCACCAAAATAATAGCGCGTAGTCGTACCTGCTCGTGCAGCATACTCCCATTCCGCTTCGGAGGGTAGTCTGTAGGTTCTCGATGACTCCAATGCCTTCATTTTCTCAAGAAATTTTAAAACATCATTGAAGCTCACGTAATATACAGGGTAGTTTGGTCCTTCACCGTAGGGGCCGTCATCACCGTATGCCGAATTTTGTTTCCAGGAATCCGCTCCCATAACTTTCTCCCATTGGGACTGAGTTACTTCGGTCTCAGAAAGATAAAAACTTTTGGTAAGTGTGACTTCATGCTGAGGTAACTCATGAGACTTTGAATCTTCGTCGTTACTATTCGAACCCATGATGAATTTCCCAGCGGGTATGAGTAAAAATTTTATACCTATAGAGTTCACAAATATTTTTTCAGGTTGTTTTGCAGAGACGGAGTAAGGCGTAAAAGAGATTGCCACTACAGCAATAATCGAAACTATAGAAATTGGATTGGTTTTATTTTTCATTTGCTTCCCCCGTTAAAAACCATCTTAAACAGTATCCCAGACTCCAGTCCGATCCACAAGAATAACAACCCTAGCATTTAATACGCACGGTGGGGTCATAATTTACAACATCTTGCACACGCTGGTGACATATTTGATTTAATCTGGTTCCTAAAGTTCTGATATCCCGCACTATTCCAAATGGTCTCGATACTTTGCTCCCGAATATTACCGAATGGCTCTTGCAAGAAGTGACAAGATTTAACGGTACCGTCGGGGTATAAGTAGGTAGAATGCCAGATAAAATGACAGGGGCGCCTACTCTTGAATTCCTTGGTGTACCAGTCTCTTATCTCCGCGTCACTCAACTGCGGAATCATTTGAAAAGGGATTGAGAATTCTTTGAAGCGTTCTGATGTTACATCCTCTCCAACCTTGTCCATAGGGAAATCCATTCGATAAGAGTAGGCCCTAGATGTCTTGAAACCAGCAGCCTCTGAATACCTGGGGTAGTTATCAATTTCTTGACTCGTTAAGTAATTCAAATGTGTGAATTTGACAGCTCGAATGGGAAAATCTCTGAAGTCTTCTTCGAATTGATGCAATTTATTTATAAAGCCAGGTGTCATAGGACAGTTAACATATATGGCTGTTTTGGGTAAAGCTAAGTGAAACTTTTTAATATTAGCTCTCAATAATTCATAAGCACCCTGTTTTTTTACCTCACGATCATGATCTTCTCTGACACCGAGAATCGAGAAAGTGATACTACCTAAGCTACCGGCACTTAGCTTATCTAGTAATTTATCGTGAATCAGTAAACCATTAGAAACCATTGAAGAGCGCATTCCAAGACTTTGTACTCTATCCAATATCTGGGGTAGATCGAGTCTTGCGAATGGCTCCCCCCCTGAGAAATGCCAGTCCGGACCAAAGTGAGCACAATCTTCTAGAAATCGATAAATTTCATCGAGGCTTAATTCGCCTTTCTTGGAGGTCGTTAAAGCATCTGCTGTGTGACATATGTCACACCGTAAATTGCACCGCAGAGTGATTAAAAAGTTAATGATTTTGGGGTAAGAAATTGTCCTATTTAGTACGAATGCTTCTAATGGATAAAAACCCAGTATCTTTAAAATCGTGGAATCACGAATAAAATCCCTATGGAAACTAGCTTTTTTTAGATGTTGCCAATATGACATTTGCATGGCCTCCATATCTACTTTACCACGTGTGAAGGCTTAAGAAGAATTAAGCTTCACAAGAAATAGATCTTTTCGGACTCCCATTAGTATATACTATTTGTATATGCGCCCTCTATATAAGCGCCCCACAAGCATAGAAATTGAAAAACCATGTTCCAGTAGCCCGTTAGCCGGAGTGAAGGTGCTTTTAGTCTTTCATTCGTTCAAGAATGATACAGACACTCTAGCATTTATAAAAAATGTAAGACATTTGGGGGTAGTACCACCGTTAAATCTCCTCTATGTCTCGGCATGGTTGAAATTACATGGCGTGGAAACGGAGTTGCTTGAATGTAGCGCTCTAAACTTGGACTGCCAGTCAGCAATTGATATTGCGAAAACGAAAAAGTTCGATTTCATCTGCTTCACATCTACCAATCTTGATTTTCTTTTCGTAATCGAATGGATAAGAGCTTTTCATAAGGAGTTTAGTAAACCAATCATGGTGGGTGGGCCAGGAGCAGAAAATTATCCCGCTGAAATGGCCGAACATGATTCTATTAAAGCTGTTTTCCACAGTCCTGCTGAAGCCAGTATGGTACCGTGGTTGAAATCTTTCATACTCGGCGACGAATGGTGGAAGGTTCCTGGTACAGCGTGTAAATATCAAGATAAGGTCTATGTCAATCAAGCAGTTGCTCTGCCCAAAAAATTTGTTAGACCGCATCCTGATCGTTCCATACTAGATGTCTCTAATTACTACTCGATTCTTTCAAAAGGTTTTCCTTTCACAGCGGGAATGTCATCTTTTGGCTGTCCTTTCGGCTGCAAATTTTGCCAGATAAGATTGAGTCCGTTCTTTATTCGAACTGCATGCGACCTCATTGATGAACTTGAAATTTGTGAAAAAAAGTACGGTATCAGAGAGCTCGATTATTTCGATTCTAATTTTACCGTTCCACGACAACGGGTTTTTGAGTTTGCAAAGCTTTACAAGCAAAGAGGATTAACTATTAGATGGTCCTGTAGGGTTAGGTCTGACCAAATTGATGAAGAACTTCTACAAGTAATGGCATCTGTCAATTGCGCCTGGATTGGCTATGGCATTGAATCTGGTGATGATTCAGTATTGAGTAACATAAATAAAACACAAAAGGGTACTGAACATATTAGAAAAGTTATTCAAACAACAAAAGCTAGTGGAATTGGAGTGACCGGTTTCTTTGTTTTGGGTTTACCAGGTGAGACAGAACAGAGTCTCCAAAACACCCTTGATTTGATTACCACGGAACCAATAGATTATGTTCAAATATCTCCTTATTGGCCTATCCCTAATACACCTATTTATGATGAACTTGTTAAACAAACTGGCATCGATATTTGGAAACTAACTATCACTCAGGGTCTCAGACAAGAGGATCTAAAACTTGAGAATACCAACTTCTCCGTTAAGGACATGCATAAGTTTGCTTCAACTATTTACAAAGAGTTTTATTTTCGTCCATCTCAAATAATTCAGATGACGAAAAGCATAACTAGCTACTCCCAATTTAAAAATTATTTCAACGCAGGCATGGATGTTCTGAAGGGAGTTATGCTTGAGAATAATTCTCTAAAAACCAAATAACATTATGCCAGTAAGCTTGTAAATTCCAAGCAAACTACTCATACTTTTAGTATGAGCATTTTACATTTGTCCTTCACCTCCATCTTCTTAATCATATTCCTCTTCTTCGGCTATTCTCAAGATAATCAGATAGGTGAGGAGAGTCTATCCAGTCAAGAGAAAACCGTGAGCAACACTAATCCGGAAAAGACGATCAATACGAATACCCAAAAGGACGAAAAACCCCAGAGTGAAGACAAAGATGCTTCTGAAAAAAAATCTGAAGATTCTGATGAAAAAGAATCTAATGCTTTGGAAAAAAACGCCGAGATTGATGAGAAAAACGTGACTGATGAGGATTCTGAAAATAGGGAAAAAGATGATCCTGTCGATGATTCGACAGAATTAGACGAAGCTGAGAAGGATGAGTTTGCTCCTTGGAATCTTCCCCCTACAATCAAAGATCAATTCGGACTGGAGTTTGTGCTTATACAACCCGGTGAATTTTCATATGAACATCAAGATGAAACGATAGAATATCCATTTTATATCCAAAAAACAGAGCTATCACAAGAGAACTGGGCTTCAATTGTTGGCTCAGAAGAATGGAAAAATAGTAAGGAGTTTCAGGCGAAACCTAGTGCCGTAGGACAATCAAAGCCAGTTGTTTATGTAAGCTTTTTGGATGTTCAAGCTTTCATTAACATCATAAATTCTAAATACGGTAAACCTGATTACAGATTACCCACTCAAGAAGAAATTGCCTACGCGACTTCTGCTGGGATTAGTACGAAATATATGAGCGGGGAGGATTACAGCGGTCTATCACCTTTCTGTTGGTATAGAACCAATTCCGATGATCTGAAAATGGTAGGAATTAAGAATCCTAATTCATGGGGAATCTATGACTTGAATGGAAATGCTTGGGAGTGGACAATGGAAAGGGGAGATGACTTTACGAAAAGTTTTCCGTTAATGGAGGATGGCGAGCCTAACATTCGTGTCAAGCATGGGGGTTCCTACATGAGTGAGCCAGCAGAGTGTAGCGTTCAATCACAAACGCCCATTCCCATCAACATGCGTGAAGAGGATCTTGGATTTCGATTAGTAAGACGAGTTGTTGAAGACGAATTCTAAAAAATAACTAACTCTACTCGATACTTTCAATTGCATATTCAATGCGGGCAATTAATCGTAATTGCCATCGAATGCCGCTTAACACACCATTGTCAAAATCAATGGAAAAATCTCTAAAACAATTATGCAGGACTCTTCGATCAAAACCCCTGGGAGCGATCAAAAAATCTAAAAATCTTTGCATAGGGCTTGTATTCAAAGTTAGATTAAATTTTTCATTTAATTGACTCTTAATCTCCTGTTCAATCAGTTTAATTTTATTAGGATTAAATTCATTCTGCTCAACTAATTTAAGTGTGTGATTAAATAAAGAGCCGTACAAATCGCGTCGAAAACTTAACCCCTGTAATAGCTCCTTTAACTTGATTTCATCCCATAAACCAAGCCAGCGGTCCTGTCTTGAAATATTTAGTTTATACAAGTCACCCGGCACCCAATCAGAATTAAATCCACTTAAAAATTTTCTTAGCGCATTCTTCTCTTGATTCAGCCAATCGCGCCAATGCTTCAAAACCTCAGGATCGTCCTGTTTTATTATCTCGAAATTTTTAATCCTGCTAAGTGCGTAAAGCTGCGTACGGGCAGGATTTGTTAAAAAAGAGCTTAGCGAAATATGCAATTGATTATAATCTTGCTGGTCTCTCAGTAACACCAAATGTCTAGCCATTTGTATTAAAAGTTTAGCTTCCACAATCGGATTTTTATTGTTCTCTGCCTGACAATAAAAATTCAAGCCGGTGAGGTTAATTAATTTATCAAAATAATCAGACTGCTTTGATTTAATACCCCAAATGGATAACTTATCTTTAGGCTCATATCGAAAACGGTTCAGATTCAATTCGAGTGTTTGTCGCAAGACCTGTGAGCGACTACATTGATTCTTCGATTCAATCGCGTCAACTCCCCAAATTGGCGCGTAGGAAATACTAGAATCTAATCGTAAAGGGCTCTTAAAATTTTCTGATCGGTCATCCTTGACGACAGTCACTTTATCGACAGAACTGTGCCCTAATCCTCTAAAATACAAGTAGATCGTATTGTATCCAAATTGAGGCATCAACCAAAAGAGGAGTATCACAGCACTGATCATCCCTAAAGCCACAACAATTGCATTTGCTCTCTGGTTATAAATCATTACTACATTAGTTTTCAAAACGAGCTTAGTTTAATCCCAAAGGATGTACGATTCAATTCATGCTTAGTTATGGGATCAATTTGGCAACTTAATTAATCATTTGTGACATAGAGCTAATTTACCAGTACTTTCGCCCGACTCTAACCATTGATGAGCATTAGCTACATCTTCAATCGTAAATATTCTTACCTTGGGTGGGGGTACGAGCTGCTCATTAACCATTCTAATAAGACCGTTTAGACAATCATTTTTTAACAGCTCATACTCAAAAAGAAAACTGAGGTTAAAGCCCACTACTGCCTTATTATCAGTAATTAAATCAAGAGGATTGAAGCGTGGAGTTCTTAGTAAACCGACTATGGCCCTTAAATAATTTAGTTTGCCACCTACCTTAGGGAGGAGATTATGTGATCCATATGAAATCAATTTACCAGTGGGCTTCAATATATCATACGAAAAACGTAGAGTAGTGTATCCGTTAGCATCAAACACAGCATCAAAATCTTTTCCGTACTTTTGCTTAATCTGGTGATACCCAAAATCTTTATCGCTACGTGCAAAAACGTCTATTGCTCCTAGCTTCGTCACGTACTCTTTCTTGACTGGATTGCCTACTAAACCCACGACTCTATGACCCCGAGCTGTCGCCAGATTTACTAAAGCAGAACCAACACCTCCAGCCGCTGAATGTACGAGCAGCAGGGATTTATTAGGCAAGTGAAAAATCTGGTACAAGGCATAGTAAGCTGTCATATGAGTCGCTAAAAAACAAGCTCCTTGCTCAAGATTAAATTGTTTTGGAAGTTTAATTACTTGATTCGCAGGTAGGCAAAGTCTGCTCGAGTAGCCATTGAATAAGGTGAAGCCGATTACTTCATCTCCAACCTGAAATTCCTGAACTCTTTGACCAACCCGTAGTACATGTCCGCTCACTTCGAAACCGGGCGTTATAGGCCAGCCGACATAAGCTTTAGCTGACTCGTAAACTCCCATACGAACTAAAACGTCTGCATAGTTGATTCCCGAGTAAGAAACATCGATAAGTACATCATTAGGTCCTTGGCATTCAGGGTCCTCCGACTCCTGAAGAGTCAACTTGTCGTAACCACCGGCTGAAGATATTACTATTTTTCTCATATTTACCTAAATGAGCCCGGTGTAAAATCATACTTAATCCCACACCCGGCTCTCTATTTTTTCCCTAATTCAAATCAAAACGATCCGCTCGCATGACTTTAGTCCATGCATTAATAAAGTCACGAACGAATTTTCGTCGACCATCATCAGCAGCATACACTTCTGCAATAGCACGCAATTCTGCATGAGATCCAAATACAAGGTCAACTGGTGTTCCCGTCCATCTAAGCTTACCGCTGTGACGATCGATAGCATTGTAAATACCTGGCTCAGATGCGGACTTCACCCATTTATTATTCATGTCTAAAAGATTTACGAAGAAGTCGTTACTCAAGACTCCAGGAGTATCAGTAAAAACTCCATGACTAGACTTACCCGAATTGGCATCGAGTACACGCATACCACCGATCAAAGCTGTCATTTCTGGTACGCTCAACTGTAGCATATGAGCTTTATCTACTAGCATGTAAGTCGGATTAAAACCTGCGCTAGAATGATAATAATTTCGGAAAGCATCGGCTTTAGGCTCTAAATCGTTGAACGAACTAACGTCTGTCAGTTCCGCAGTGGTATCCATCCTCCCGGGAGTAAACGGAACCTTTATCCTTTTATAACCATAATCGCGTACAGCCTTCTCGATACCTGCAGCGCCACCAAGAATTACTACATCCGCGAAAGATACTTTCTTGCCATTACTTAGTTGAGTATTGAAATTCTGCTGTAGATTTTCGAGTTTAGTCAGAACTTTTGCCAGATCAGAAGGATCATTTACAGCCCAATCTTTTTGGGGGGACAGCCTTATTCGGGCTCCATTCGCTCCACCGCGCAGGTCTGTTCCTCTAAAACTGGAGGCAGCAGCCCATGCAGTACGAACTAGCTCACTCACACTCAACCCCGAGCTCAGAATCTTGTGCTTTAATTTCGTAATATCTCGAGTATCGATGAGCTTATGATTTACAGCAGGAATGGGATCTTGCCAAATCAATGACTCTGAGGGCCTATCACTACCCAAATAGCGCCCTGCAGGACCCATATCGCGATGAGTTAACTTAAACCATGCACGAGCAAAAGCATCTTCGAACTCTGCCATATTATCTCTGAATCGCAAAGCAATTTTGCGGTAAGCGGGGTCAGACTTCAATGCGAGGTCTGTAGTTAGCATCATTGGAGCGTGACGCTTATTAGGATCATGCGCATCAGGCACCATATTATCGGTACTACGATTTGTGGGTTTCCATTGTTTTGCACCAGCCGGACTTCTGGTGAGCTCCCAGTCGAAGGCAAACAGCAGCGTCAAATACTGATTGGACCATTTTATTGGAGTCGGAGTCCATGCACCTTCCAAGCCGCTAGTAATTGTATCTTCGCTATGACCTTTACCGCATTTGTTATGCCAGCCAAAGCCTTGTGCTTCGATTGGTGCGCCTCCGGGCTCACGTCCTACACATTTTTCTACTTTATGAGCACCATGAGCTTTTCCGAAAGTATGCCCTCCCGCAATCAATGCTACTGTTTCTTCATCATTCATAGCCATTCGAGCAAAAGATTCGCGTATGGCGGCAGCAGACTTTAATGGATCTGGCACGCCATCAGGACCTTCTGGATTAACATAGATTAAGCCCATGTGAGTCGCTCCGAAAGGTCTTTTCAGTTTCCCACTTTTGGTGTGTCTGCTACGTCCCTTGAATTCCTGTTCTGGTCCCCAATAAACCAAATTAGGTTCCCAATCGTCTTCTCGTCCACCAGCAAATCCAAACGTTTTAAAGCCCATATCTTCTAAGGCTACATTGCCGGCTAATACCATCAGATCAGCCCAACTCAGACGTTTACCATACTTCTTTTTTACAGGCCATAAAAGTCGTCTTGCTTTATCCAAATTACCATTATCTGGCCAACTATTAAGCGGGTCTAACCGCATTTGCCCCCCAGCTGCACCACCGCGTCCATCCGTAACACGGTATGTTCCTGCGCTGTGCCAGGTCATACGGATGAAAAAAGGTCCATAATGACCGTAATCAGCCGGCCACCAGGACTGTGAGTCTTTTAAAGTTTTGCGAATATCTTCTTTCGCCGCTTTGAGATCGAGTTTCAAGAATTCTTTACGATAATCAAAAGACTCGCCCATTGGATTAGACTTTGCTGCATGTTGTCGCAGAGGTGCTAAATTAACAGCTTCAGGCCACCAAAATGAGTTAGGCTTGGCCCCCATAGCAATAGTACGTTCTTCTTCTTCATGGGCATCAATAATAGGCACATAAAGTAGTCCCAAACTAACGATAGCAGTGATCGCTAAATTACTAAATTTCATTTCTCCCCCTTCACGAGAATCAACCTGACTGATAGTCAGCTTATGAAATAATAATCGTACTTTAGAACAGTTCTAAAGCTATCTAATTGTGACTTTGAAAATAAAAATTTTCAACTCGTTGGAGGAAAAATCTTGGTCAATCGACTTGTTTATCAAAAATATGCTTGGTGCTCAAAGTTAAATCTGAATCACTGCCTTTTCAATATAGTCAGAATTTAATTCTACATGCAGATATCCGAATGGATTGCAGAGAACTCGCGTGGAACCAATGTTATAGTCACAACTAGCATGCGTATGTCCATGAAACCAGAGTTGTGGTTGATGAACCTCAATAAGCTGGTCTAATGAACTTGCAAAATAACCGTTTAGAGGACTTTCATAAAATTTGGGATCAATGGAACGAAAACTTGGCAAATAATGAGTGATGACAACTTTCTTAGAGCACTGAGAATTCTTGAGAGCTGAAAAAATGAAATCACGGCAACCCTTGTGTTCATCGATCATGTCATTGGGAGTAATATCGTGACCCTTAATCTTAATTCGGCGAAAATCGGGAATGATTTCATGCGCTTGGGAAATGGTATTATTATTCTCCTTATCAAAATCAGCCCATAACGTACCACCAATGAATTCTACGCCTCCTATTTCACGAGCATTACTATTAAGAAAGTCAACATTAGGAATCGAACTGCATAATTTATAAAGCTGTTGGTCAAGTTCCAGTTTATCAGAGTCCCAATAATCATGATTTCCTGTCACGAAGAGAATATGCCTGAATCTCGGACTCAACTCCCTCATCCAATCTATAATTGACACTCCTGAACCAATGTCACCCGCAAGAATTAAAACCGATTCACAATCGGTGGATAAGGCAGGCAAATGGAGAAGCCCATCTGACGGTTTACGGTATTCCAAATGTACATCACTGAGATATCTAAGTAGCATTTAAGCCCTCACCCAAATTTCAAAGTCGCAATTATAACTAATTATGTAATTTCCGCTCATATTTTATTCAAGAACCATTCCCGATTTGTGATATCGAAACTAAAGAGTACCATATGATTTTCTGGCCTTACTTGAATTGCTAAATCACCACCGCAAAAAACTGGTGGACATGTAAGCATAGTTATTCATAAAAGGCCTCGATGATGGAATTATATAGATGTTCACTTCGATTGCATCAATTTAACGAAAGTCTTGCAGTTTAGAATTCTAAAATTGCAAAAAAGTAAGCCTGTAAAGTTAATAAAACGAAACCAAAAAAGAGTAAATTTACACAAATATAGACAAAAAATTATACTCTTTTACAGTATTTAGAACGATCATTCAAAAATATTTTTGAAACTGCTAAGCCTTTGCCAGAGCGAGATTCACTGGATAACCAACTGTACTGGATTATTTTTTTTACATTTTTCTGTTGACGATTTTTGTCCGCTCGTTAAAGTTTTATTGCTAAATTTCACGTACATTCAGGTATATTTTGCGCATCGCTGCAAATCATAATTTTGATATAAGGAGCTATTGATGAAAAAACTTTTTACTGGAGTGCTGGCACTTGGTATTGCTGGCCAGCTAATGGCTAAACCATGGGTTCAGCCAGAGCTCGAAGAAACTCTAAAAAATACAAGCAACGCACATTACACCGTGATTGCTAAATTCCGTAACGTCGGGACACCCATAAGTCTTCAAGGTTTAACCCCATCAGAAATTATTCAATCTAAGCAGCGGCAAGCGAGTTTGGCAATGGATGATCTTCTGGACACTATCGAGGTGCAACAGAAGAGAGGCTCTGATATCAAAAGAATTTCCAAGTTCTGGATTGATAACAGTATTGCTATTACTGCAACGCCTGCGTTTCTGCGAACCTTGAAGGATCGTGAAGACCTAGCCAGTTTGGAATTAGACGAAACTATCAAACTATTCGATCCAATGGAAACGACGGAGGAAAATGTTGACTCCGATCAGTTTACCTACGGCCTTAAAAAGGTGCGAGCAGCTGAGGTCTGGAACGAACTAGGGATCGATGGAACAGGCATAACAGTTGGTGTCCTCGACACTGGAATTGATTCGGAGCACGACGATCTTGCTGGTCGAGTAATTAGAAACAAGGATTTTGTATCAAGTTATGAGGATGATGAAGCAAATGATGGTCACGGCCATGGTACGCACTGCGCAGGAAGTATCGGTGGAGGTGCCACTAGCGGAAAAGCTATTGGAGTCGCTCCAAAAGTTAACTTTATAGGCGGAAAAATCTTTTCGGATTCTGGCTCCACTACCAGGGAAGCTATCATGAATGGTATGCAGTGGATGACTGATCCAGACGGCGATCCGGAAACCGATGACTTTCCACGCGTAGTTAGTAATTCATGGGGTGGTCCTCTGGGAACACATTGGGTCGAGATAATGAATACTTGGCATGCCATGGGTATTGCACCCGTTTTCGCAGCGGGGAACAGCGGTCCTCGCCCAGGAACTGTAGGTGCCCCCGGTGCTTACAAAGAGGCAATTACTATCGGTGCTACGGATAGTCAAGACAGAATTGCTCGATTCTCAAGTCGTGGTCCGGTAACTTTTCAGGGAGAAACCTATATTAAGCCTGACGTTTCAGCACCTGGCGTTGACGTTTATTCAGCAAAGAATGGTGGCGGTTACCAGAAAATGAGTGGTACGTCGATGGCTACGCCTCACGTTGCAGGTGTTGTTGCTCTGATGCTGCAAGCAGACCCAGATCTTCCTGTTGAGCGTATCCGAGAAATACTGCATGAAACTTCCGTGGATTTAGGCGATCCTGGAATGGATAATGTTTACGGTATGGGACGGGTTGATGCTTACGAGGCCGTCAAACTTGTACTCACTGGGGGTAAGGCGATAGTCAGCATAGAGTCCGGCGATCAAGACGCTACAGTGAAAATCAAGCCTGGCAATAAAGTGGTCAAAGCTAAAGATGGCGTGGCCAGATTAAGCCTAGCCGCAGGTACTTACACTCTTGAGATTAGTGCTTTTGGTTATTTCAGCAAGACTGCAAGTGTAGATGTTGTCGCCAAAGAGATTAAAGAATTGAGCCTTACTTTGGACCAAGCTCCGACTTTCACTGCAACGTTCAATGTTGCTAACGCTGAAGGAGCTCCATTAGCAGCCAATGTTTCTTTTGCAGACGTTCCTGTTGAAGGAGGGGATACAATTGATGGGAGTCTTGCCGTGGACCTTCCCGGTGGTGCATACACTGTGATTGTAAAATCGAGAGGCTATCAGGCCAAAACTTTGGACATCAACGTCACCGAAACAAAGAGTTTCGATCTCGTGATGGATTCCTTGCCTCCTTATGTACTAGTTGATGATGACAAGGGTAAAAACTACGAGACCTATTACACAGCTGCTCTAGATGAAGCTGGAGTAGAGTATGACACTAAGGATAAAACATTGTCATCTGATGACCTTATGGGCTACGCTAATGTAATCTGGTTTACAGGTTCTGCCAGCAACGACACACTTTCCAGTGCGGAGCAGGCGGCATTAAAAGCTTATGTGAATTCGGGTGGCCGTTTGATAATTACTGGTCAAGATATTGGTTACAATATTAAAAACACTTCTTTCTACAAAGAGGTCATCGGTGTTAAGTATCTAAAGGATACATCAAAGGTCAAAACCGTTACCGGTCAAGACCTTGAGTTCAGACTGGATGGAGTTGATAGTGCAAACAATCAGAAATATCCAGACGTAATAGAGCTTAACGGTGCCGAAACACTATTTAACTACAAAGGTAAAGGACCTGCTGGTACCTTAAATACTTACGGAGAAGGCAAGGTTGCCTACTTAGCTTTCGGATTCGAAGGAATCAAAGGTGCGACTAGTCGAGATGCTGTTCTAGCAGTTCTACTAAATTCAGTCAAACCCACAAATAGTGAGCTTCTTGATCGTATTCGTTGGGCTTTCGATGAAAATCGTGAATTACATTCTCTACTGATCCGTAATTTTAAGCTGACAGACGAGAATCGTGAAGAGGTTGAAAATTACCTTGCTGAAGCAGAAACGAAAACAGCTTTTCGCTCTATACTCAGCAGCTTGAAGCAACTTCAGTAAATTTAGTAAACGCAAGATATACTGACGCGCTCCTCAGTCGAGGGGCGCGTTTTTTCATTTAAGAAAATTAGTTTGATCTCAGATACTGACTGAATCTTGATTTGAAGTGACCATTTGTGTATCGTGGCAGCCGGTACTGAAAACACAAAGAAGGTATAACTATGCCTAACACGCCAATAACTGTAGCTCACGGGGACGGGATCGGTCCTGAAATTATGAATGCCACCCTGCGCGTATTAGAAGCCGCTGGGGCACAAATTAAACCAGAGTTCATCGAAGTTGGTGAAAAACTCTATCTTCAAGGGAATACCACGGGACTAGGAGATGACGCTTGGGAATCCATACGTCGTACAAAAGTTTTTCTCAAAGCGCCCATAACAACACCACAAGGTGGTGGATACAAGAGCCTAAACGTGACTATTCGTAAAACCCTTGGTCTTTATGCAAATGTGCGTCCCTGCGTTTCATATCATCCCTTTGTTAATACTAAGCATCCAAAAATGGATTTGGTAATCGTCCGTGAAAATGAAGAAGATCTTTATGCTGGAATAGAGCACCGCCAAACTGATGAGGTTGCCCAATGCCTTAAGCTTATTACTCTCCCAGGCAGTGAAAAAATAATTCGTTATGCTTTTGAGTTCGCTAAGTTAAACGGACGTAAGAAAGTAACCTGCTTTTCTAAAGATAATATTATGAAGATCACCGATGGTCTCTTCCATAAAGCGTTCGATAGAGTAGCTAAAGAGTACCCCGAAATTGAAAGTGAGCATTGGATAGTAGATATCGGTACAGCTCTTTTGGCAGATAAACCAGAACGATTTGATGTAATCGTTTTACCAAATTTATATGGTGATATTTTATCTGATGTAGCAGCTCAAATTACGGGTTCGGTAGGCATGGGTTCTAGTGCCAATATTGGCAAAGATATTGCAATGTTTGAAGCGGTACATGGTAGCGCACCAGACATCGCAGGAAAAGGAATTGCAAACCCATCTGGTTTACTACTCAGTGCTGTAAATATGATGGTTCACATAGGACAGCCAAAGGTGGCAACGGAAATCCATAATGCATGGCTAAAAGCACTGGAGGATGGAATTCACACCGGCGAACTTTACAAAGAAGGCTTGAGTGTGAAGAAAGTTGGTACGGAGGAACTCGCGGAAGCAATCGTTAACCGCTTAGGCCAAACACCTTCAAAACTTAAGCCAGTGATATATGCCAGTACGGATAAAAAGGGTATTCAAGGAGATTACACCCAAAAACCTCAAGCAAAAAAAGAACTAGTTGGAGTTGATGTCTTTTTACATTGGACGGAAGCGCAGCGTGATCCCGATGCTTTGGGTGAAATTCTTCGAAATTTTGAATCAGGCCCATTCAGTCTTCAAATGATTACAAACCGAGGTATCAAGGTATTTCCAAATGGTTTTCCCGAAACTTACTGCACAGATCATTGGCGTTGTAGGTTTAGCAGCAAATCTGCGGATGCCCCGGGAAATTATGGTCATGTTTTAGAAATCTGTCGCCAAATTAATTCTTATGGACTGGATATAATAAAAACTGAAAATTTGTGTCGCTTTGACGGTGAAATGGGTTTTTCTTTGGGACAGGGTCAGTAATCGTTGATCTAAGTCGTTTATTTACAGACAGTTCTGATTAGTTTTGTAGTGACTAATTTTGTGGATTTTCTGCATGCGAAAATCCTGTAGAGTTCCTACCTAAACAAATTTGATCAAAAAAAAACATCGTTTGTAAACATGCATTATAAGGGGTTTAACAAACTCAGAAACCTTTTTGGAGTAAAAAGTCCGATCGTACGGATTGACGTTCCTTGAACGCTCCTTATAGTTATGGCGCTTTGGTATACATCTGTTGAGAAAGGAAATAATGTGAACATTCGAAAATTAAAGTTTGGCTCAATTGTAAAAAATATGGGCCTTGGAGCAAAAGTACTAGCTGTCTCAGGATTACTACTATCGTCCTCTACCTCCTACGCCGAATGGCAGTCATTGTCCCGTGATGGTGAACAAATCGGCTTCA
>CAZRWM010000006.1:0-45443 GCA_964603885.1 uncultured bacterium | reverse complement strand
AGTTTACCTATGATTGTTCGTCAGATAAATCAATTGGATCAACTCAATCGTAAGTTAAAAGTAGCTCGATTAGAGTTACTACTAAAGGATCTCTGCTCCCCAGAAAAATCTTTTGGACTCGAAGATGGTTTGGAGGAATTGCGTCAATACTTTAAGAACGAATGGCTATTTGTATATTCCATATCTTCAGATAAATTAATTTTTCCCGACAATAATGAAGAACAAGATCTTAATATCCGCCGAGCTTTAGTAGATGCTTGCCGTAAGGCCAACTACGATAGAAATATGGTAACCCATGATGATTTTGGAGAAAAGATTCGTAGTCTGGTTTTATACCCTGTCTACTCCGATGAAGACCAAGACGCTTTTTTAGGGAGTTACAGTCATATTAACTCTTTGTTGAGCACCTCAGATCTAAATTTGATTTGTGAACTCGGTAGTAATCCTGATTCAGTTAATTGGCTGTTACGAGGCTTAAAGAAAATTTCTTGATAGTTGGGTGAGTCATCTGAACAGTCTTTACGGGGCTTTTAATTTTATATTCGGAGATTAAAGGTTTACAAAAGTTGTATTATTTCCTATATTTTCGCCTCAATATTTAATCTGACATACAAAAGATTATAAAAAAAAATACATAATGTAATAGTTTTTTGTACGAAACGCGAAAGGATGAAATGATGAATTGTGAGCATTGCTTGTATTACTGTGCTACCAAAGTTGAAACGATTGGACTCTGCTCACGGTTACTTGATTATTCCAAATTAGCTAGTGTAGTGGATACTAACAGGCCTGCTTGTGAAAAATTCACTTCAACCTTCGCTGCAATAGAAGCTGTAGAATCACAATCATTTAATGTGATTTAAATAGTGAACTTTGAATTAATAATCAGCAATCAAAGCTGAAATTGCCATCAAGCAAAAACCTGGAAATGAAAGACCCACATACATCTTAAAGTAAAACCCTAAACAAAAACAAATTAGACCAACACTCAGTAGAGTCGAGCCTAGTACGTTCAGATTTTTTTTTAATATCTCATTATGGCGAATTACGTTATATGCCCATTTAAAAATTGAATTACCCTCACTACTCTTAGTTAAGTCTGAAATAAATTTCATTGTTATCTCCCGTAGACAGCAATATTATCGCCATTTTTTTATCATTCCTATAGACTTAAAGAACTATCAATAGTGATGAGATGCCATAAGCGATATCACCCAAAAAATATGAATCTAAACTGTTCCAAAGAATCCCTCTCACACCTATTTTTTATTTTTTTAAAGTTAGGCTGTACCTCCTTCGGTGGTCCTGTTGCACACCTCGGGTATTTTCGTAATGAATTTGTTGCTCGTAGGCAATGGTTAGATGAACAATCCTATGCAGACCTTATTTCTTTCTGCCAATTCCTTCCTGGCCCGGCCAGTTCTCAAGTGGGCTTATCGATAGGTTTATACCGGGCGGGTATGTGGGGCGGATTTATGGCATGGATCGGATTTTGCCTACCTTCCGCTGTAATTCTAATTCTATTTGCAAAAGGTGTGGCAAATTTAGACTCAGCAATTACAATCAAATTAATTCATGGCTTAAAAGTAGTTGCAGTAGCGATAGTAGCAAAAGCAGTTTGGCATATGGCACTCAAGTTGTGTTTTGAAAAAACACGAATAACTTTAATGTGTTTAGCCTGCGTTGTAACTCTACTTTCCCCAAATTTTATTACTCAATTAATCGTGATGCTTAGTGCTGCAATTTTTGGTTTATTATTCTTAAAGATGGACCACAGAGAACAATTTGTACGCCAACGTATTGCGGTCCATAGTCGAAAATTGGGTTTACTTTTTCTAGCTCTGTTTTTTGGAATTCTCGCAAGTTTGATTTGGATTGAGTCTTTAACAAAATCACTTGAGTTGGCAATTTTTAGTACTTTTTTTAAGACAGGTGCTATGGTTTTCGGCGGGGGACATGTTGTACTTCCGCTGTTAAATTCAGAGTTAATCCCTAGAGGCTGGATCAACCAAGATTTATTTATGGCTGGTTATGGAGCCACCCAGGCCGTGCCGGGTCCTTTGTTTACCTTTTCAGCTTACCTAGGAGCTAGTATTCTAGAATTTAAAAATATATGGTTTGGTGGATTTTTATGCCTCGTATCTATTTATCTTCCATCCTTTTTATTGATATATGGCGGTTTACCATTCTGGGAAAATATACGCACATATTCAAAAATACAATCATCATTATCAGGCCTAAACGCGGCCGTAGTAGGGTTACTGTTGGCTGCTCTTTATGACCCAGTTTGGACAGGCGCTATTCACTCCGCTCAGGATTTCTCGATAGCTTTAGCCAGTTTTGTTCTATTGATGTATTGGAAGTCACCTTCTTGGCTAGTAGTTGCACTTTGTGCCTTCTATGGATTGTTTGTTTAGTACAAACTTTTAGTCTATGATAAAAAAAGTCACACCAAATTCGATGTGACTCATGTAAAAATAATTATAATTGCTATAAAAGCACGATAGTCTAGGAAAGTTTAGGTTTCAAACGCTGTTCTCTACCTTGTAATTCCTCATATCTAGTTTCATTGACGTAGGTCTCTGATCCATCAATATTAACAAGGAACCACTTCTCTCCTGTGTAATAGTTTGTAACAACTTCTTTAGCAATAACTTCGATAGTTTCCATAAAAACAACCTCACTCTAATCTTGCAATTAGTCCGATGACAACGTTTTGTCTTTGCACTGACAAAACAACCTCAGTTCACCTATCGTGCAATTTCCGGAAATTCGGAACAGCTTCAAGCAAAATTCTTAAATCTTTTCCGCTCACAGAACTTAACTCTGTCTGAAAAGAATAGCAAGACAAATTTTAGCTAGGAATTTAATTTTTTGTATGTAATTAGAATTATTCTTACATAAGATATGTCAAATTGTTTTTTTTTGTACTAAAAAACCTGGGGATGGTCTGGAGATGCAGCAAAAAAATAGAATTTTTGACGTATTCGAAGTCGCTCGACTGGACTACGCGCTGCATATTAACAGATTTAAATCACAAAAAACTAGTTAAAATATTGTTTTTTGTATTAAAACATTCATTAGTGTGCAGCCTCGCTCGAATAGATAGTATGCTTACTACTGACAAATACCGGTATGACCAAACATTCCGCATTCTTGCATTTTTTTTGATTAGATTATTTGCCGTATTTATTCTTTTCTCTGGACTAAATTATACGGTTACGGCCAGTGGTGGAATTGAAGAACCTAATCCGTCGCTTTCTAAACTGCAGCCAGACCCGCAACTACAACACTGGATTCTAGAAACAAGTCAAAATATTTTAGGCAAACAAATGATCTCCGATACGCAACTGGAGAAACTGGAAAGTATGCGAGTTCAGGCTCCTGCAATGTATAAATATCACGCGACTAACCATAAACTTTATCATGATATGGCCTCAGCAGGTCACCCTGATGTCATGGCATTGCTTGCCGCAAATTTTCATTTCGGTCGTGGAGTTAACGTAAACCCAGTAAAAGCTTTGAGGTGGTTTTTAGAATCTGCTGAAAAAGATAATCTCCAATCTCAGTTGGCCGCAAGCCTTTATTTACTAACTGGAAAAGCTTTTCAAAAAGATTTATCGGAGTCAGAATATTGGCTAAAAAAAGCTCATCTGCAGGGTAGTGTTTTAGCAAAAAAAATCCTTCACAGGATGGATAAAATTACTAAATTAGAATCCAGCAATAGCAAAAATATTTCAACGCTTAGTAGAAAAATAAATCAAAATTTACACAATGCCGAAAAATCTTCGCAACGACGTCCTAAATTAAAGGAGTCTCAATCCACAAACAAATATCAGAATGCAGGATCCGCATCCATACGAAAATTTGAAATAGCCAAAAAATTGCTTGAACTCAACCCAACACCGGAAAGATCCGAAAAAATCAAAAGAAATCTGGTTGATTCCTTAAATCTTGGTAACTTAGAGGCAGGCTTGCTACTGGTTCAAGAACTTCTAAGCGGCGATATTTTGCAAAAGGATTCCACTGTAGCACTTAAAATTTTGAATGATCTAGCGAATCGTAATAATCCACAAGCTTTAGCATTACTAGGAGATTTTTATTTTCGAGGCGATGGAGTAAAACGAGATGTGAAAAAAGCTATTCAATTTTATGAACGTGCAGCAGAACAAAATCTCCCTGAAGTACATTTAAAATTGGGATTAATAGAATTAGAGTCTATGGCAGATACAAAAGGTGACAGATCAAAGGGTCTTTCATATTTGAAAGCCGCTGCTGATAAAGGATCACTAGAAGCACAAAAAATTTATGCTGAAGAAATGCTACGTGAGCAAAAATACACAATCGCTGCAAAATATTTTGAAGAGTCTGCTAATCAAGGCGATATTGATTCCATGGTCTCATTGGCTGAATTAGGAGCTCAACAATCAAATATTACACATAAGATTGATTCTGTTTACTGGTACATTCAAGCGGCACTAAAGGGTCACTATGAAGCTCAATACGAGTCCGGAATGTTATACGTCAACGGAAAAAATGTTCCACGAGATTTTCGTTTAGCATATCGTTGGCTTCTACTTGCAGCTCAAAAAGGCCATAAAAACGCGCAATTTCAATTGGGAGTTTTGTACTCAAGGGGTTTAGGCGTCCCGGTAAATGATTATCGTGCAGCAAAGTGGTATCTAAAAGCCGCTAAACAATCACA
The DNA here is from genome assembly GCA_964603885.1 of uncultured bacterium. Lineage (GTDB taxonomy): Bacteria > Muiribacteriota > UBA6191 > UBA6191 > UBA6191 > JAYZAC01. Next base: position 40,738 of record CAZRWM010000006.1, on the reverse strand, counting down.
CAGAGACGCTGCCGCCATCTTAGGAACTTTATACTACGATGGTAAAGGCGTAACCCAGGATTTTAATCAGGCTCTTTATTGGTTTACTAAGGCTGCTCAACAAGGCGATTCTCAAATCCAGGAACTATTAGTTAAACTTTACAGAGGTGAAATGCAAATATCACCCAACTATGTTAAAGCCTACGCCTGGGCTAATGTGCTCGCAGAAAGTCATGAATCTCATCGCCAGGATGTCGATAATTTACAAAATCAATTGTCCATGGATGAACTCAAAAACGCACAAGAGCTATCTTTAAATCATTTTGCTAAAATACAACAAAATCGTCTGGCTATTAATTAAAACAATACGCTAAAAGGAATGACTAAGACCCATTCCATATAGATTGTTACGAGCATGGATTTCTATTTTAGTACCGAGTGCATCTGTAAAATTAAGGAACTTTTTACCGCGTTCCCAATAAACATCTAGATTTGTGGTATTCGTCAATGGGAGTTCTACGCCCAATCTTGTAGTTAAAATATCTCGAGAATTTTTACCATTAACAATTGGAACACCATTAAAATTATCAAAGTTACCTTTCCAGTGATCATAGAATAAGGCAAAATATGGATAGAAATCTGACTCCTCGTTAACACTCTTTAAGTAATGTTGGTAACCAACCCCAGTGCGAGCTACCTTGCCAAATCCTTCACCTGTCATTGTAACTGTTTTGCGCTCAACAAAAATCTTCTGCCGATCATCTATTCGATAGCCCAATTGATGATAAACTTCCGCATCATGTCTAAATCCATCAGAATCATTGTTGATTAGATTTCTTAAACCAATCTGAAAACTCCATGTCTTGAAGTTGCGTCTTTGGCTCGCTTTAGAAAGAGGTTGAGGTCGTCCAATAGATTTTGCCACACTCATTAAAGAAGTCCATGCTCGCTGTAAGGCGTTGGGTTTTTTATTGAGCTCTTTATTGGGCGTACTTACAACTTTTGGTAATACTACTTTTAAGGGTGGATTTAATTCATTTTTCGTTATTTCTATAGAATTATTAAATTTCTTTGAAGAACTTTCCGACGATTTGTTTTTAACATCCGGTTGATCATCAGACTGCCATCCCTTGGGTCGAAGTGGTTGGTCAAATTGTCCGGTGTCATCGCTCAGCAAATCATCGTCTGCAGGATCCTTTATAAGGTAATTGGGAAATTGTTTTTTAAGCGATGTTCTGTCCTGAAGGACTTTTGAGTCTTGAAGAGTATCAGAGGAGCCTTTTTGAGTTGACGTGTTTAGTTTATTTGAGACGTTAGGTTTTAAATGGGCAATCTTTAATTCGGATGGTCTTGTAAAAAACATTTTATTTTCGGTCTCATTTTTCTTTTTACTGTTTATAAAACTCCATAGCTTTTGATTCTGAGAATGTAATTTTTCAAATAAAACCTGATTTCTTTGATCTTCCAGGGATTCAGCTTTAATCTGAACTGAAAATATTATTAGTAATAGTATGATCGCGCGCATGATTCTCCCATTAATATTATGATGAGAGTATCGTCAGATTGATATTTCCAGTTCAATTAGAATATTTGGGACAATTACCAATTTATAATATATATAGATAAAAAATGTTTTCCTAAAACAAAAAAGTATTTGAAACACTATTTGCAAGAGCATTGACCATTGCTGCCTGGCTATCTATAGTAAAAATATGGACGATACAAATAAACCTGTTTCAGCATCTAACTACCTCGTCTCTATGGAAAAGGCTGGTTATACTGAGCGATCTATAGCGGCAATTATTGACTTTGGTATTGTATTCCTGGGTACTTCTATATTTTCTGTAATTTTTTGGATCACTATCGGTTGGTTTCTTAATCTGATCCCATTTTTAGGTCCATTCATCAGTGCTGTTATAACGGGTGCAGCAACATTTATATTCCCAATTCTCTATAATTCAATATTTGAAGGCGGAAAATTAGCCTCTACACCGGGAAAGATATACTGCGGTTTGGCCGTAAGGCATCAAAGCGGCAGGAAACTAAATTACAAGGAAGGCGCAATAAGAGGTTTTGGAAAGTATATTTCTTGGTTATTATTTTCACTTGGCTATGCTCTGGCATTCGTCCGCAAGGACCGTAAAGCACTCCATGATTTTTTCATTGATTCTGTGGTTATAGACAAGGGTTTAGGACATGAAAAACTAAAAAAAGTTATTAATAATGTAGAAGAGCAAATTCAGGATAATATCAAAGAACTTAAACAAGATTTAAAGGAATACACAGACGATTGATTAAGAATCAGTACCTGTCTTACAATCCTTATCGCGAGCCTCAGCTTCAAAAAAATCCAGTAGATCTAGTACTTTACTTTTTCCAAGTAATTTAACAAGATCAGGATTAACGCGTATTTTCTTCCGCGAAATAGGCTTAAATTTAGATTCTTTAATTTTGATGGAGTCAGTCACAAATAATCTATCGGCAAACTTAAGTTCAAAACCTAAGTTGATCGAAGGCTTTATGTCGAAAGTGCTAATTAACTGCATATTATTATTTTTAGATTCATAACTTATTAATAATATTGCATACTTATAGTTGAAAGATGTGTGGTATGAGTTTATTCAATGCTCTAACAAAGGCAATAAAAATAATGCTCACGGTTAGCGTGATGCATTGGCTGTTTTTATCCTTAATCTTTCATTCGTTTCCCGGCTTTGTTATGCATACTGTAAGTGCCGAAGACGATTATGATTACGACGACGAAGAATACGATGAAGAGGAAGACGATGAGGAAGATGAATACGAAAGTGGTCTTCCCTTTGAAGAACGAAACTTCAAGTCTCAGAGCAATAGTTTCTTAGATTTGATCGATGAAAATCGTGATATCCAAATTAAACCTGAAGATTACATTTATCCTTTCGATCCTGTGCATACTCCCATGTTGAGCAGAAACTTAGTCGCCACGGTCCAAAGTGTCTCTTCATCATTTTATAACACCAAAAAAGTAAAAAAGGGTAAAGGTGGCCGAAAACTGAGAGGTCGAGGCGGTATTACTAAACTCGGTGGTAAAGTATCAAAATTTGCAGCACTACGAGGATCTACCGGTAAGGGTAAACGCGGTAAAAAGGGTTCTAAAGCTACCGTAAAAGTACCGGAATTTGATATCTCAGGAACTTTTGGTACACCTTCAGATTCCTATGTTGTAATTGGACAAAGGTATTACACTATCGGTGACAGACTAAAAGGAAGCCGTGATATGCGACGAGTTGTTGTTGATGGAATCGACGACCAATTTGCATACTTCACGTATAAAAAACATAAATTTGTCAAAAAAATTAAAGCTCTCGAATCCGTTTTCTAACTAACAGATCTCCATACTGACTTTTCAAACAAACTGTATCTCCACTATGGGTCTAAGTTGTACTGTAGTAAATTTCGTGGTATTTACAGCTCCATGCTAATTCGTTGTTTAATTTATTCTGCATTGTTGGTCGCTCTAACGGGTTGTCAAAAAGAAGTACGTAAAGATTTTGTACTTGATTTCCCAACGCGCAATTTCGATCATAAATTATCAGTTCGCGGTGAAATTTTCTCTCAAAAAGAGATCAGCTTAAGTGTTCCATCAGGTGTGGGTGGCAGTATAAAATCTATTCCGGAATCTGGAACACCCGTTAGAGCGGGCAATATTTTAGTTGTAATTGAAAGTAAAAATCTAAACAAGCGTCTTCAAGAAAAACAACGACGGCTAAAATATACTCAACGTCGAATAACCCGTGAAAAACGTCGAATCGCCCAAGAAAGACTACAAAACGAGCTTAAAATCCTAGAAAAGAGGTATGCACTCAATGTCAAAAAATTAGAGGCCGAGTATCAATTGGGAGAAAAAGACCAACGAGTTCTAAAATCCTTAGATCTCAAAATTCGTTTATTGGAAGAGAAAATAGAACTACAGATGTCTAAACTAGACTCCTTTCAAATTCTTGCTGAAACAAGAAGTATTTCCAAAGAGCAAATAGAACGTCTGAAGAAAAATCTCAACGCAGCTAAGATAAACCGTGATCTTGAGAAACTCGAAAAGCAATCCAAAGTTGAAGGAACAACTGGATTAGCTAAAGAAAAATTAGAATTAGAAATTCAGATGCTTGAGCAAGATTTGGATAAGGTTTTAGATGAAAAAAATGAAAAAGAAAAATCTTACCCCTTACGCTTGGAAAAACTTGAATTAGAGGAAAGAAAACGCATAAGACAAATAGAGAAAGCGATTAATAACCAAAAAAAATCCAATATAAAAACGAGTTCAGACGGAGTTTTTTCAAGGGTTACACGATGGGGTGGTCAAGAAGTAAAAAAAGGGGTAGATGTCTGGCGAGGTACAACTGTAGGTAAAGTTTTAGATCACGCCTCTTTGGAAGCTCGATTGAGATTGCCTGAGCGGTATATAGACTCAATAACAATTGGTAGCAAAGTGCAAATTTATTCTTTACAAAATAATAAAAAAACAGTGCAAGGAACAATCGTAAAAATTGATAATATGGCCAGTCTAATGAACCCTCGAAATCGTAAATCTATTAAATATCATTGGGCATTTTTGGATATAACTTCTGATGATTTGCACCAGTTTCAACCTGGTGAAACATTGCTGGCAGACATTAAATTAGGGTATTACAAAAACTGCTGGGTAATCCCTAAAGAAATAGCTACTACTAGGCAAGAGACACTAGTACTAAAAACCCCTGTTGGAGAACAATCCTTCAAAAATTATTTTAGCTCTGAAAATTATTTCATAGTAAATGCTCTTCAATATAAGGACACTATCGGTGAAACTATTAGTATTATTCCTAATTTTTAGCTCAATTTTAATAGCGAGTCCTGATTTGCACGAAGTAGCGATCCGAACTGTTTCGCGGACCATTTTGCTTGATGGAAAACTACAAGCGCACGCTCCCAGAGAAATTAATGCTCCATTTGAAGGTACGATCATCAAAATAATCGAGGATGGTTCCCAAGTTACAAAAGGTCAGGCTCTTTTTGAATTGGACACATTCAATGTGCGACGCGACTTACAACGCGCTCAAATTGAATTACTCCTAAAACAGAATGAGTTATCTCAAATTAGGATAAGCTCAATAATCGAAGCTTTAGCAGATGCTAGTCTTGTTAATGATAAAGAAACAGATTTTTATATTAAGGAAAAAATACTGAATCAAAAAAAATTCACAAGAAATCCTAGAGAAATACTTCGTATGAAATTGCAAACTAAGAAAACTTCACAAATGATTGAATTTTATAAGGAGCACCTAGCTGAATTAGAAAAACTAGGCAAACAAGGCGCTTTATCTAATACGGAACTGGCTGATGAGCGTATTAAGTATAGAGAGTACCTTGTTAATCTTGAACAGCTAAAACTGGATTATGAAAAATTAAGAGATGGAAATCCCCTAGAAATTAATAGGGCTCAGAAAAATACTAATTCTGCGCGAATTAAACTAAATCATGTAAGAAAAGAACTGTCTGAAAAAGCAGATGTTCGGAAAGCTAATATTCGAGTAAAACAGGATGAGGTAGATGAACTTAAATTAAAGGTAAAAGATTTAGAGATACGACTGTCTCAATCAACTATTAAAGCTACTACTGATGGTATTTTTCTTGTAAATAGTCACTGGGTGGGAAATGGATACGAAGCCTACCGGGAAGGCCATCATGTGAAATACGGCGAAGAATTAGCCAAAGTAAGTCAATCAGATAAATTACTAGCGAGATTTGAGGTTTATGAATCTGATGCCGGACTTATAGAAGTTGGACAAAATGTGAAATTTCAAATCATTCCGCTTGGAGATAAATGGTTTGAGGGGGTCATTAGCAAAATTCATCCTACTTTAGCTCCAAAACCGCGACAAAAAGATGACTTATACAGACTCAAGGTTTTAAGAGTTGATATGGAAGTTAAAAACATCCTCCCCTCAATGAAACCAAAAATGACAGTTATCGCAAAAGTTCAAGTTTTTAAAAAATCGGGTCTATCAATACCTTTAGAATGCTTAAAAGACAACAACATCATTACACAGAATGGGCAACAGGAGATTACGATTGGTTCTTACGGAGACAGTTATGTGGAGATTATTGATGGTTTGAAGATAGGACAAAAAATAATCTGTGATAAGGCTGAAAGTAAAAGTCCTTCCAATTTCTCGCTACAAGCAAAAGCAAAAGAAGAGACTGTGTATACAAGTATAGATGGAACTGGTGAATTAGTAGCTAAAGATGAAATTTTGTTAAGCCCAGCTTTCAGCGCCTCAATAAAAAAAATAATTAAGTCTGGGCAGAGAGTTCGAAAAGACGATGTAGTCCTAATAATTGACTCACAAAACTTGGACACCGAATTACAGTCTAAAGAGATTGAACTAACTCAAAAAAAAGTAGAACTTAAAACAGAAAAATTGAAAGCTAATACGGAATTAGTAACTCTAGAAAACGAAATTCTAGATCTTCAACTAGAAGTAAAGGTCGAAAGTAAACAATTACAAATATTATCTACGGGAGAGAGTTCACTTGAGATAGCTAAACAGGAGCTTCAGGAAAAACGAGCGGAAATCGAACGTCAGTTTCAAAAACTAAATTTTGAAATTCAAACGACACTCAAAAAGAATGGATACGTTAAAAGTTCGGATTATCAAAAAAGTTTAGAATTATTAAAAGATGCAGAAATAGACAAAAAAATTGAAGAGCTGGAACTTGAGATCAAGCGAACACCATCTAGCAAAACTGAATATCAAAAGCAGCAAGCCGTAGTAAAAAACTTAAAATTTAAACTGCTTAATAGCTCAAAACAACTCACTAATCGAAAAAATTTATTAAGAACGAGGGTAGAGATAGCTGAGACTAAACTGAAATTAGCAAATTTTGATGTAGATATAATTAATAATAAATTATCAAAAGCAGAAATACGTGCTCCGAAAGATGGAATTTTTCTAATAGGGGAACATTACTCGCAAAGCACTATCGTACCCTATAAAGTTGGAGATAATCTTAGCCCAGGTTCAATCGCGGGACGAATAATACAATTTGATGGATTTGTAATCCAAGGTAAATTGGACGAGAGTGATTTTCATAAGTTGAAATTAAATCAAAACGTCCAATTCTACTTAACAGGTAGAAAAAACAAGCTTTATCCCGGCAAAATAGTGCATATCGCTCCTATACCCCGCACCGATGGAATTTGGTGGGTTAAACGTGAATCACCAACCATTAATCTGACGATTGACGTGTTAGCTAATTCAAAAAACTTTCAGCCTGGTTCCACCGTTCAATACGAAGTAAAGATCGGAAAAGAAAGAAAGGGGATCACAATTCCTATAAATGCTGTATACCAAAATAGAAATCACTATGAGGTTTACGTGGGAAAAGGGCGGAAACAAAAAGTAAAAATTGGTAGACGACAGCACAATAGAATTGAAATTATTGAAGGTTTATCAATTGGACAAATGGTTTTTTGGGAAGGCGAATAATGGATTTGCGATTTCTCTTTAAAGAAAGTCTAACTGCATTGATAAGTGCACCAATTCGATCCCTCTTGACAATGCTAGGGGTAATAATTGGAGTGGCAGCCGTTATTGCAATGATGAGTATCGGCGGTGGTGCTAAATTAGAAACCTTAAGACAAATTAGGGCCTTGGGGGCAACTAATATTTACGTAAAATCATCACGACTTACTGGTGATAATTTAAAGCGTGCTAAACAAGCTTTATCCCGTGGTCTTTCAAGAGACGATTACAACATTATTTTACAAAAGCTACCTTACTTAGACGGAGCAACATTTGAGTTAACACTTAGTGAAAATTTTAAGTTTAGAAAAAAACAGCCAAAATCTAACCTCATTGGTATAGGCCCTTCATATTTTGATTTAATTCCTACGAAGTTAGATTTCGGTCGCTATTTCAATGATCAAGATTACCTTGACAGCCGAAAAGTGGTTCTACTTGGTTCAAAAATATCCAAGGAACTATTCGGTAATATGAATCCCGTTGGTAAATTTGTAAAAATTGGAAATAAAAGTTTTGAAATACAGGGTGTCTTAGCCAGTCCAAATAAAACTAATCGATCCGCTACCGATGTTAAAGATGATATTAAAATTGGGGAAAGAGAGAGACAGCGAGATATCTATTTACCATACACAACCATATTGAACCGTTTTCAACTAGCATTAAAAGATGTAGAAGATAGTGAGCAAGACCCCACATACTCAGAGCTGAGTATGATTATTATAAAATTGACTCATCCTGAACCAATGTTAATGGTTCGCAATTATCTAAACCAAATTCTAAAACTTCGACATAAAGGGGTTAACGATTATCAAATCATAGCACCAGTAGATCTATTAGAAAAAAGTAATCAAGTACAAGAAATATTCAATATGGTGATGGTTTTTATAGCCAGTCTATCTCTTATTGTTGGAGGAATTGGCATTATGAATATTATGCTAGCTAATATTCAACAGCGCATCAAAGAAATCGGGATTCGCAGAGCCATTGGAGCCACCCGCAAGGATATTCTACTCCAATTTTTATTTGAAGCTATAATGATATCTGTTGGCGGGGGTGTTCTGGGCGTTTTTCTCGGGATTTTAACTAGTGCCGGTATTGCAGCTTTTACAGGTTGGACAACCGTTTTATCTACGAGTTCTATTTTTATTTCTTTCCTTGTCTCAGTAAGTGTTGGACTAATTTTCGGTATTTTTCCGGCTAGAAAAGCCTCTGAAATGGATCCCATTGCTGCCCTCAGGTACGAGTAACTTTTCCTTTGAAGTCATGTGTGTCCCTTAACATGCCATGCAAAGGTCCATAAACCTTGATACAATGACCTCCTATTATCCCAAATGGAAGGAAAATGATGTCTGTCTTTAAAGCTTATGATGTTCGCGGTGTTTATGGTGAAGGTTTAGATGAGGAGTTAGCCTACAAAATTGGTAATTTTCTACCACAATTACTCAATAGTGATCATGTGATGATTGGACGTGATGCTCGTACTTCCACGCCATCACTCTTCAAAGCTATGTGCGAAGGAGTTACTGACCGTGGTTGTGATGTTTGGGATATTGGGCTTTGTACAACTCCAACAATTTACTATGCTGCTCCAAAATTTAATGCCAAGGCTAGTGTCATGATTACCGCTTCGCACAATCCACCAGAATATAACGGCTTCAAGATTTCTAAGGAATTTGCCAAACCAGTGGGAAAAGAAACTGGCTTACCTGAATTAGAGATAATGTGTAAACAAGCTCCAGTAATTTCAACAAATAAAGGACAAATTGTTGCCCTAGATATTAGAGAGGATTACTTAAAATTTACTAAACAATGGATGAAACCTCTCAATGGTTTAAAGGTTGTATTTGATTCGTCAAACGGTATGGAGGGATTAAACTTAAAAGACACTTTTGAGAATTCTGGCGCCGAATGCACATATCTAAATTTAGATGTAGATTGTACTTTTCCCAATCATGAAGCAAATCCTCTCGTAATTGAAAATGTTCAGCAATTAATGAAAAAAGTAACTGAATTAGGGGCAGATGTTGGTGTTATGTTCGATGGAGATAGCGATCGTGCCGTATTTGTAGACGAAAAGGGAGAATACGTTTTTCCTGATCTTATAATAGGTCTTATGGCAAGAGATTTAATGAAAACGCGCAAAGGAACCGTAATTTACGATATTCGAAGTTCTAGAAGTGTTATTGAAGAAATTGAAAGATTAGGAGGTACACCACGGGTCTGTAAAGTTGGTCATTCCTATGCTAAAGCTCTTCTCAGGGAAACAGACGGTATATTCGGTGGAGAACTGGCGGGTCATTATTATTTCAACGAAAATAATTATTGCGATAGTGCCATCATTGCCACTCTAGTAGTATTAGGGGTTCTTGCAAATAGTAACCAGACCTTATCTGAAATCATTTCCGAGATTAGTAGATATGAGTATTCGGGAGAAATTAACTTTAAGGCAGAAAACAAGGACGAACTAATCGATTTGATTCAAGCTAATTTTCCAGGTGGTAAGTCAAGTGATCTAGATGGTATCAGAGTTGACTTTGAAGACTGGTGGTTCAATGTCAGAAAATCAAATACAGAGCCCTATTTAAGGTTAGTATGTGAAGCTAAAAATAAAACATTACTTGATGAAAAAGTTTCCTCCATAAGTAATATCATTGAAACCAATCGCACTTAAAGTCTGTCATGGGTAAATACCCTAATAAAATTCTTCTCTTAGATATGGATAGCGAGGTGACAAGAAGACTTTGTCGTAAGCTTTTAATGGAGGGCTATCATGTAGTAAGTGTAGGAAAATTTGAAACAAAATTAGGGGACTTGAAATCATTTAAAAATTTTACTTTCCATCGTTTGGATTTGAGTTCAAGAGATATCATTAGATCATACATATATGAAGTAAATACGATAATCTTCTTCGATCATTCAAATTTAGTCCTAGAAAAAATCAATAATCTTTACCAAAGTATTATTCACTTAAAATCTGAAATACCTCAATTATTTTTCATTTCAACATGCCAAGTTTTTGGTTGGAAACCTAATAAACTATGGATGGAGGAAGATGACTTAAGTCCCGAAACTGATATGGGAGAACTTATATCTGGTGCGGAGACTATAGTTCGTAATTACACCCATAAACTCAGTAGTGCCGCATGCATACTACGAATTCCTAGACTCGTTGATCCAACTTATATTGATTCAGATTTTGTACGATTTATTAGGATACTAAAAAGTCATCAAAAAATTGACTTTAATATATCGTCTAATCTGTCGGTTCAGTTCATTACACTGGATAGCTTAGTGGAAAGCTTATCCAAATTATTAAAGATGCAATGGGATGGCATAGAAACGTTTCATATTAGCTCTTTCCAACAAAACTTTATTCCATTACTTGATTCTTTACGAGCAATTTTAGATTCAAATAGTACGTTAATCAAGGACAACAAATTCACGGCATATATGAAAGAACTCCTAACGGTTAGTCCGCTAGTTCGTAAACGATTAGACACTTTACAAAAAGTACACACTGTAGATTTCTTACGACAACCGATTTTAGATTGCACGCGATCTAAAAATCTTTTCAATCTGAAAAGATTAAACCTGGAAGCTTTTATCACTAATCTGCAAGTAAAGTGAAAAATAATGGTTAGCCGAATACATTTTCATCTAACTGCCCAGAAATTGAAAACAACTTAAGTTTTGCATTAATTAGACTACCGAGAACTTCATAGTATCTTAATAAACTTTTTTTGAAGTTAATTCTATTCTCTAAAAGTTTATCCTTATTGAGTTGTTTTTTCTGAAATCGGTCTTCGGCTTCGTATAGTATTGATCGAGCTAATTTAAGGTTATTTTGGACAATAGGTATTCTAACTTTCAAATCTGAAAATAGGTTATAGTGCAGAGATGTTTGATCTCTTACTTCTATAAGTGCATCTTCATATTTATTTTTCTTAATATCCTTTTGTCTATCATTAGATTTTAACTTTGAAGCTGTCGTTCTCCCATTGAATAAATTCATATCGAATTTGACCCCGAACTTGAAACGCAGTTCATCAAGGTCAGAGCGATCTGCAAGTCTTGCGTAATGTGTACTCGCTTGAAGGTCAACAAAAGGTAACTGCTCTGATTTTATGATTTTATAATTGTATCTCGCTGCTGCTTGCTCTAAACGAATCGTCTTGAGCTTTAACGAATTTTTTTCTGCGATTTTCAAAAACGACTGTAAAGAATCACTTATTGTTTTTGTTTTAGCATTTTTATCTAATCCAAAGTTGGTGGACTGATCTAATCCAACCAAATGTCGAAATTGAGATTTTTTATACCGCATTTCATTTCTAAGGGTAAACTCTTCCTGTAAAGCTTTTTCTAATTGTAACTTTGCATTCAAAATTGGTACCGACATTCTAGAGTCTCTTGAGGGTTTTATTTGCTCAAAGTTTAAAGAATTGCGAGCTATTTCTACATCTATGGAAGCAATGTCTAATCTTTCTTGTATTAGTATTAAACTAACAAATAATTTTGTAGTGCTTTCCAATAAACTCTGCTTGAATATTTGCTTTTCAACCTCACTCAATTCTGTTTTTAATTTTGCTATCTTAGTTTGACCATCGGATTTTCCCCCATCTAGTAAGGAAAAATTAAAATCTAAGCCTATATGAAAACTATCTTCTAAGTTAGTAAGGTCAAACATATGTCTATGAAATTGATCTCGTGAATCATCACCAAAATTTCCTGCCTTACCAAAGCCCATGTCCATATCGATGTTAAACTTTTGAAAATTACTTACTATTTTTACACTATCTTCAGCGTTCTTGAGTTTAAGTGAGTAATTTTTCAAAGCCTTATTATTCGCTAATACCCTTTTAACTGTTTCGAGCAATGTAAATGATGCTATTCCTTCTTTAGGGTCAACTAATTGAATCGAATCATCTATCCGACTAATGTTAGATAGGGCACTAGATACCTGGCGTTCATTTAGCGGACTAAGTTTGTCTTGAAGCGAATTCATTTCTGCTTCACGAGATTGAAGAATTGCATCTCCCACAGTAGCGCAGAAAACAAAATGAGAAATCGCTATAAAGAGAAAAATTGTGAAAAATACAGCCCTATTCATGTCAGGAGAATCGACAAAAAAATGATAAATTTTGACATTTTTGTTCATAATTGGATGTCGAGATGAAAGGTAAGATTATGTCCTTCTTACATGTGATAGTAAATTACAAAAATAGATGGATTGAATTTACCGTCGGGGTAATGGCAGGTCTTATTTTTTCTCTTTTGGGTATGGGACCTGGTTTAGTGATTGTCAGTTCATTACACCTTTTTAGTAATTATCCAATGAGTAAGGCAATAATCGGATCACTTTTATTGTTAGTACCAATATCAACATTATCCGCGATTTTGCACTATACTTTCCAAACTAATATTCCACCTTTTTTGAATGCGGTTTTTCTCGGAACAGTAATCGGAGTAATAACGGGTTTATGGATTAGAAATCGTATTTCAGGAAACAATTTAAAAAGGTTTTTCTGCATATTTTTAGCAATAATATTAATCCGACATTGGTTACATCTATTTGATCTAAATACCCCTATTCAACAGATTATAAATCCTAATTATTACGGTCATTTTATAATTGGTTTTAGTGCTAGTTTACTTTCTAGCATAATGGGAATAGGAGGGGGTGTATTAGTTGTTACCATTTATTATTCAATCTTGAATTTTCCCGCTAAGATCGTTACCCAAACTTCCGTTTACGTAGTTTTACTAAATGCTTGGCTTAATACACTATTCTCATACCAACAACTCTATTGGAATAAAAGTTTAACTCTTATAGCCTTAGGAGGTTTCATAGGGTCCATATGTGGCGTCTACATGTTCCACTTAATTCCCGATAGATTTTTACAAATAATTTATGGAGTTTTTCTTATTTTTATTCTTTTCCGAATGTTAAAAAATAAAACATAAATCGGATGATATAAATGAAATAGAGTAGTTATGATATAATAATAATATGTGTGAAATCATGGATGCTGGAAACACTCAATCTCCTAATTATCAATTATCCGATGATGAATTAAACTTTCTTGTAAAACGAAGTATAAAAGTTGGTACTGTTCGAGAGTTCCTTACATATCTAAAGACTAGAACTGTCCACTTTAACAATTTTCTGATCTTGTTCGAAAAAGAAACTAAGCAATCGACCTGCGACTTCCTTGATCGCTTCAAAAAAATTCCTCCCCATCTTGTATATGAACTAATTTTTGATAAAAACGGTAAATCTGAAGCATGTGCGGACTCGCTATATAAGCGAATTATTTATATCCTCAGTAGTGATATTGATCTATTGGTTGCAAGTCTCTATACACGCAACCAAGAAAGTTTAATCACTGACTTAACAAAACAGTTTCATATCGTTTTTAACCATTCTATTTACCGAAATATCCAGCCTTTCTTTGATGCTCTACGAAAAGATATTATTGGTAGCCTTCTGAAAAACAACCCGGAGTCTTATATCCTTTCGTATATTGAACAGTTAAAAAACCTAGTAATAAGAAGCGATCTGGGTAGTGAAGGCATAAGATTATTTGGAAAAACTGCGATGTCAGCTTCAAGTTTGTATATCTATAATTTTCTTGACTCTCATAAATTAATTCTCACTCAAAGGCGTAATTCGACTTTGTTTACCGAGATATTAGCTAATTACTTTCGTTCAAAAGAATATTGCTCTGAAATACCTCCGCTAATTTCAGAGGTACCTAAGATGGTTCATAAAATAGTCTTAGAAGGTTTCATCAACGGTAAGGAAATCGAACTATTTATTCATGAAGTATCTATTTACTTACGATTGATGGATAAATATAAAGATTACATCCAAACAGAAAAGGTATTACAGCTGGCTCACTCCTTTAAGGTGTGCACACCTGATACTTCAATCGGTAAATTACTGTGGTCAATGATAACTGATATGTTTCTATGCTGTGAAAAAGAAGATTTTGATTGGCTTTATTCGCGATTTGAAAACTCTATTACTAAAAATTTTTTCAGGAAATTAATTCAAAATCCCGTAGATCAAATCTACTCATTAGCAAGGTTAATCAAAGCTTACTATCTATTTAAACCTATAAATGACAACTGGAAATGTAAAACAAATAAAGAGTTTTTTGACTGGTTATTTTCGCAACCAGTTAGCGAAAAATTAGAGCTAATGATAGACATTTGTGGAGTACTCGCAACCAAAGTTCAAAGTAATCATTTGATTGGGTTGTTTTTCTATTTAGCTCTGTATGAAAGGAGACTTTATAGAATCCTACTCGGACATTGTAATATCTATCGCTTACAGTCATTAAATCGAGATGTGTATCTCAATGCACTTTATCAAAATATGAACCCTTTAATTGAAGCTCTACGAAAAATTGCCACTAAGCTAGTTATCAGGTCAAACCCTTACATCACTCAGAAAAACGAATATTTACAAAATTTACTTCACAGTAGCTATGAGCTAAATTGTGAAGATAAAATATACGAATCTCTCTGTAAAATTAGTGATCCAAGATTATTTGAAGCTTATTGCAAGCATGTCCAAACAACTATTCAATATAAAGGTTCTAGAATTTCGTTTGAAGATTGTAAATATGATTTCTATAAAGTCCGATTTCACGAGGTTAAAAAGCCCTTAGAAAAAATAATAAAAAAGCTTTTGGGACCAATATCTTTAATTCCTTCTAAAGATCCTAATAGTAGTTCACGTTGTATTCAAATTCCTGAGTATATTGATTATTACTATGACTCTAAACGTTCATATCAGACAAATCGGAATGTTATTTATTACAAAGGATATGTGGTAAGAGAAGCTTCTAAACATTTGGCACATAGCGATTTTCTTACTCTGGAATCTTTCAAAGGAAAGTATAAATATCCTTCTGTTTATTTCAAAATCTACAGTATTTTTGAAGAGTTTAGATGCGAAACTCTTTTCAAGCAAAAGTACTCCCGTTTTTATCCTACTGAAATTGATTACTTAAATACATACAATAGTCAAACATGTGATAGGTTTTATCTATTACACACTGGATTCAAAGATATTCTCAATTTGATGTCTCTATATTCTAAATATGGTTATTTTTGCAAAAGCCTAATGACGAGACAAGAGATTCGTGACTTCTTATACAGTCCCCTATTCGGATCTAAGCATTCAGTTGCAGAGTGGATTCAATATCAGTTTAAGACTTTATTCAAGATTAATGTCTGTGAGAGCAATGAATCCGTTTTGGCTGCCGATGCACTATATAGTAAACTCGTCCTGATCCTATCTAATTCGAACGAAGGTGAACAACTCACTAATTTTACTTTAGAGACTGAAAACCAAGAGCAAGTTACAACGCCCAGAACAAAGATTTCTAAAGATGTGTCTTCCCTACAGAGCCTAGAGCATGCATACGCCGATTTCTACAAATTCCTACAAAAAAATAACAGCAAGATAGAGAGGGCGATCGAACATCACTACCACGTTAGCGATCGAATCCCTGAAACACCAATGATCTATCGCGCAGCCAACCAATTGACGGCCAGAGAATTAAGTTCTTGGAACTCGCTGCACGAATTGATTGATAGCTACAAAATTTAATTTACTTATGTAACTTATGTTTCATGCTGCGTAAGAAGAGTTTTTCGACCGGCGTTTTTTCACAACACCTTTCTGCGTATTGTCACCTTTTCTATTTACCACTAGGCCCATTTTCTTTCTTTGAATTTTCTTACTAAATTCCTTGCAGCAATTTTCACAAATCCAAACTTCGGTTCTCGGTGCAATCATTTCAAAACCAGCACATATATTATCTGCTAAACACACTTCGCATGTAGTTCGGTACGGATCAAGATCCATATTGCCTCTCCTTTGGTATTTAACTTAATCATGACAGAGATCAGAATTTTGATTGTCATCCACTTGTAAAAGAATTGTAAATTCGACAAATAGAATCCAAAGATGTGAAAAATTAATACGAAACTGCAGCAACGGCTAATCATGGGTTTGAGCAGGCTTTTATAGCGCATTCCCTTACCCCACTATTTTTCTTATGGATTAAATTGATGCTCTTTGGTAATACTTATGAGTTTATTTTTCTACTTTTCAATACGAGTTCATCATGCCGTTTATAAGAGTATATTTTTCCTATTCTGCAACTCTTTCATATGGTGATATTCTAATTGGAGTTTTCATGCAAATTTAATTTTTATTAGTGTAACTATTTTTACCTTAGCTTGGTTTTTACAGGTTGTGGGTCATCTGATCGAATGAAAAAAACCCTACTTTGTACAAGGTATACAATACTTATTTATCGGACCGCTGTTGATAGTTGATCGTGTATGAAAAGATTGGAACAATGCTAATGGGTTATAAAATACGGCTAATCCCAAATCATATACTCTTGTACATAGCCCATGAGTTTGTCCCAGAAACTCTTTGCTTCGCTTTGAACCTTATCACCTAAACATGAATCCAGCGGTATGAATTTATAATTTAATTTACTAAGTTTTTCAGCTTCTATTTGAGCCCTTATTGTTCGAAGTATATATGCATGAGCTGATTCGTGAAATCCCAAATAAGAAAGCAATTCTACATTCTCCACAT
The DNA here is from genome assembly GCA_964603885.1 of uncultured bacterium. Taxonomy (GTDB): domain Bacteria; phylum Muiribacteriota; class UBA6191; order UBA6191; family UBA6191; genus JAYZAC01. Next base: position 23,593 of record CAZRWM010000006.1, on the reverse strand, counting down.
TCAAAATAGTTTTGGCGCTTTTTAATGCCTCAAGCTGAGGATCTTCAATTACTTCTACTGCGGGAATAAATGTGGAGCCATCCGGTTTTAATGTGATTAAAACTTCGCAGTTTCCATTGGCCGTAGGGCTCAATATAAAAATCAATATTTTCATTGTTACGGAATCCAACCCTCTCTATCAAAACTTAGCTTGAAAGGTTCATAAAATAATGATTTATCCTGTAAGGTAGGATCAACTAAAGTGAAAGCAGAAAAAATTGTATCTCCGCGCCTGAAAGTCCTCTGAATTAATATTTTGGGTCGATCGCCGAGTGGAATAGTAAACTTTCGTTCACTAACACTAAGCCCAATATACTTTTTTATTTTTGTTGCGCCTCGTATCATTTGAATCTCAGGTCTCTTATTTTTCCAATATAAATCCAATAAAAGATCTTCATTCATTAATGCTGACTTAATTACATATAATTCATGTTCTCGGAGAAGTGAAAACAATTGCATCACCTCTCCGATAGGGGCAATTTCTACTGGAGTAACTTGTCTTACCCTAAAATCTTTCAACTTTTGAAGACTAAATCCTAATCTCGTATGACGTATAATCATCGAGGAAAAATCAAGTGCTTTGACACTGCTAACTTTTATTTGATTGATGAATTGTTCAGGATTTATTGAGTTTTTACTCCAAACTAAATTTTTAACATAAAGATCGTTGTGACGTCTTGTAAGATGTAAATAGTTATAAGCTTGATTTTCAACGGTGAACGGGGTGTAATAAAATCCCAATTTCTGTTTTGTAGGTAAAGCTTTCACATTACTAGCTTTGGGTAAAGTTTCTTGATGATATTCTAATGAATCTACGAATTGATCTTCCTGTATTTGTAGAGTTGCAAAATAGTTTTGGGAGTAATTCTCAATATACAAGGAATACTCAGATTCTATGTGACCATCTTGCTGAAATCCTGCTTGGACTACATCACTTACAGGCAACTTCCACGATACGCCCAGTCCGTAATTATTATAAGTATTTTGATAAAAAGATTCTTGATCACCTAGCATCAAACGTGAAAATTTTGGATTACGTAATTTTCTTAAAGATTTATCATATTCTGAGCCCTCTAGCCATTTAAAGCCCATGAGTAAACTTGCCGGAAAAGCCAAGTTGTCCATAGGACGAGAAAATTGAATTAGAGCCAAACTACTCTGCTTACCTTTTTCAAATCGAATCTGATACCTCAAAACTTGCTCGGCTGAATTAAAATCAAGAATAGCGTAGTCTACAGATTTCGTTGCAACAGTTTTTAACGAATTTGAATCTGCAAATGATTTTTTCCAATAATTTATAAAAGAATCTAAGTCCAATAAGTCTGTAGTTGCAATTGCATAAATGGATCTCCTTCCATCTTCTGCCTCATAGGCAATTGAAGCTTCTGGGTGAAAAAATTGGGCTTTTTCTCCCCACAGAGTTTTAAATCCTGGAATTTTTGCAGGTAACCTAAGCTTATATCCTAGATGAACATATTCATCATCATCGAGGAACCATGTTAAGCCAAAATTTAAATTTGAGTCATCAATAGATGGCAACTGAGGGTCTAAACCGAGTAATAAATTAAAATTTGGTTTGAGACTTTTAATACCTAAACTACTCTCAGCATCTACCTGAAAGCTCACATGCTGATAGATAATATTTTTGAAATAGATAAAATCTATTTGATAGGTAATTAAATGATCCTGTACACGACCTTGAAATAAAGTATTAATGCCTGGGTTTCCCTGAATAGATGTTTTCTCAAATAAACTAATTTTTTTTCCTGCTACGGGAAGCTCGTCAAGTGTTACTCGCGCAAATTCCTCAACAGATAATTTTTGAGACCTTGATACAATAATCAAACTATAAAACTTATTCTTACGGTCAACTACACCCACGATTGCATCGCGATTTATATTTTCAAGGAGCTCGCCTTCTAGGAATCGTTGATTTTCCGAAGATAAACTTAAGCTAAACGCCAATTCCTCATTGATATATTGTAAGTCTTTGGATTCAGAGCTATACGTAGAAGGTGTAGATAGAAAATTAAATAAACAGATTGATATAATCCACGAAATTACACTCATGATTCTCCCTTTGCAGAGAGCGATTATATCAAAGCTATAGTAATTCCTCTTCAAAATGACTAGGGATAAACTGTTCCGTGTAATCGGCCTCTGTGTCGTTTGTCTCTTTGATTTCCGATGCGGTTACTCGATCTTCAATTAGTTGATGGATAATCTTCTCAAATCGGTCCTTGTCAATGGTCTCAAGAGTACTATTCTGTACTACTTTTAAGACCCGCTTACGAAATTCTAAATCATATAATGCAAGATTACCTTTATAACTAGCCAAAGCCGCTTCCTTCAGCCAAATATCCAAAATATCCTTCCGAAATCTATATTGTGCTCCAACTCTAGATACGGGTATTTCGCCTCGCTTGATTAAATTTCTTAACGACTCAACACTCACTTTCAAATACTTAGCTGTTTCCTTTATTGTTAATACCGGACAAATACTCATGAAGTCTCCAATCTTGCTAATCTATCGACCTAGACTGCTTATATCAGTACACTGTGTTTCTATTTAGCATTATGTGAACTGGAAAATTCTGCAAAAAAAAGCCAAATAAACGGTAAATATTGGTAAATAATAGTAACTAACGCTAAAAATTTGATGATGAATATCCAACTCAAAGATTGTAAAATATTTTTCTCTAAGGCTGGTATTTACCTTCTCTTGTTTGCTTTAGGACTAGCAAGTTCTTCACATTTGACCGGTTCCAATATTCTATTGTTACTGGATTTCCTATTATTTGGATTACTGGGTTTAAATTTCATTTATCTTAAAAAACTTAAGAGTTACTCTATTGAGCTTGATCTGATGTCCCAAATACAGGAAGACTCTGGCTCACCGCTAGAGTTAAAAAGTCAAACCATAATACCTCTACGAGGAAAGCTTCAATTGAATTGGAAACGCTGTAATCAGAAAGTCTCCACTATGATTGATTTCCTAAACTTTGGTGGTCAGTGGTCTATTAGTGGTGATTCCATGCTACTGCGAGGAGAATACCATCTGGAAGACCTTCTACTAGAAATCGAATTTCCGTTTCCATTGTTTATGATGCGAGGTAATTATAGAGTTCAATCGAGTCTACTTGTTTATCCAAAAGATAATCAGAATGATACTTTAGATGCTGAATACCAAAAAATTTATGCGAGTAATGATAATGAATTTAGCCATTTTAGAGATTACCTTGTTGGTGACCCTGTAAATCTAATTTCATGGAAAGAGTTTGCTCGTACTGACAAGCTGATGACCAAAAGATTTGAATCAAATAACATTGGAAAACAATTTTTTACAATTGTATATAATCCTAAAAACGAAAAGCGAGTGTTTCAAAAAGCTCTTAAATTTTTCAAACGTAAAATGGTTCAGAAACAAGCGTATCGAATCACTTCTAAACATAGCATTTTTGAATTCGACGGAGAACAGAGTAAGTTAAATGAGTTACTAATTTTTTTGACACTTTATGAAACTCCTGTTAAGACTTGTGAATCCCATGTAATTTTAGGCTAATCAAATGCAACTTAAATTGGATAAATTTGGAGAGCACTGGAAAATTCCATTATTTACGATTATTTCATTAATTCCATTGTGCTCTCTACAAGAAGAGTCCTGGTTTTTTTGGATACCTTATTTTATTACATTTGGAGTTTTTGTCTGCATCAATAAAAAGTTCGGTGACTATAGTGTTTTACTACTTACAATTTTAGGTATTCCGATTGGAATAATTCACTATCAATTCATAGCAAAAATTGATCTATTGTTTTTCGCTCGCTTACTACTATTTATTCAGCTTGGTCTGCACTTAATTCCCATTACGCCTAGCTCAGCAACTGCTATATTTTTTATAAATTTTGTCTTAGTTCTTGTTGCAGCTGCTCTTACGTTCGAATTTTGGTTTGCCCTTTACCTCATAATTTTTTTGTTAATTACAATCTACATGATTCTTGAACTACAATTTTTAGGATTCAAACAGCTTCCAAAATTCAAAGATCATTTTAAGTACTCCACAAAATTAACTTTAATTTTAGTTCTTTTTAGCTACTTTCTGTTCCTAATTGCACCGCGATTGAGATTTGATCGATTTCCCTCTCAAATCAGTAATTCAATTAGTGGATTTTCTGATACGGTAAGTTTTAATGATTTTACCAATATTTTGACTTCTGACAAAGTGGCTATGCGTGTAAAAACGGATTATCCTCCCATTTATTACAGGGGAATTTCTCTCGACATGTATGATGGATCTAACTGGCGAAATACTAGTAGGTTTAAACTGTTGAGAAAAAAATCATTAAATAATTTTCAAGCATTAGATCTACCGATCTCTTTCCCAAAAATTCCAAGCGATAAGATTAGAACATTCCAATTTCAATTACTACCTAGTAAAAATAAATATTTACTTCTACCACAGCATGCTCAGTCTATAGAAATTCTACCCCCAGTAATAGAAGTCAATGAACATGGAGATGTACGAAAACTTCACGCGTTAACCAAAAATCTTGAATATAAAGTGTATTCAGGAACTCCGCCAAACAAGAAGAAACAATTAGAGTCTTCACCTGAGATAGAGCCTTATATCTATGAAAATTACCTGCAATTACCTGAGGTAAGTTCGGCAGTACGGAAGCTTTCTCAAAAGATTACTATTAATACAAGTGGCTATTGGGAAAAGGTAAATAGCATATTAAAATCTTTCAGATTAAGGGGATATAAATATTCATTGAGATCAAGTCACACAGGGAATCCACTGGAAAGCTTTCTGTTAAATAATAAAGTTGGCCACTGTCAATATTTTGCGGGAGCAATGGTTCTTTTACTACGCCTAAATGGAGTCCCATCTAGATTAGTTAATGGCTTTACCACTGGAGACTATAATGAGTGGGGGGATTATTATACAGTGCGATACAAACATGCTCACTCCTGGGTAGAAGTTTATGCTGGAAATGGAATTTGGGTTATTAAAGATCCTACTCCACCTGCAAATAGAACCTTTTTAAGGCTAAGATTTTTAAGCGACATCTATTCACAATGGAAAAAGATTCAAGAATTATTAGACTTTAAATGGCAGGAATATATTCTGTACTTTTCTCTATTAGATCAACAGCTAATTTGGATATCATTCAAGGATTGGTTTCTAAAGAATCCAATATTAAATGGATTACTAATTATATTTACATTCACACTTTCTCTTAAATCTTTCAGATATTTTTTTGAGAGTTTTGAGCAAAATTTCACAGCTAAAAGTAAATTGGTACGCAAATTTGATCGCTTAATTTCTTCCCTGGGGCACGATCGTCCAATGAATGTGGGAATTTTGGAATTTGTAGAAACTTTACAGATAGATACTAAGGTGCGTGATCAATTGATCATGACCGCCAAAGTTTTGAATAAGATTACATTTGCTAATGAAAATAGAATTAAATCTGATGCCCTTGAAAAAAAGTTCTATAAGCTGATTAAAAAGACGCAATCTATCAGTAAAATTTAACCATTAGTTCGTTTTTTTTCTTCAAATCGAGCAATGTTAATCCGTCTTCTTCTATATTAATAACACGGTATTTAGCGTCTATTGTATTTCCAACAGACCATGTTTGATTTCGACCTCTGTAATTTACAATTGCATTAAGATTATTATAACTCCCGCTAATACCTTTTATGTCTAACTCTCTCTCGATCAAATCAACAGAGTCGCTCAACTTTTGATCGGACCGTAAATCCGTCTCAATTTTTTCTTGGATTTTAAGAGGTTCGGGAGATTTTTTTTTAAAATATTTTTTTTGCACGAAAATTGTATGCTCTGACTCGTCAACCTTCAAGTCGTGAATCTGAACAAAGGATTCCAAAACCTTGCGCCATGGTATGCCATTAATAGAGAAGCTACTAGTACCATTTATTTGACTATCAAATATGATTTTTTTTCCTGAATTTTTGATAATGTTTGCTAGTGCATCGCGAATTGGTAAATTTTGATCTTCATAATATATAAGATCATCGGTGGTACTCATACTCAATAACTTCTGAGAGAACAATATAAACAAGAGACAGGTAATAATTCGTAATAGATATTTCATTTCATTGATGTCCAAGACATGAGAATCGAGACTAAGTGATTATCATATCGACAAATATCATCGTAAGAATAGCAAGTACAAACAAAATAGTTCCTATTACTCCCAAGAGGGACGAAGATAATTATCATTTGGAATACAAGCATTAACTCGATAGACAACGAAAGGCTTTATATATTTAGGGTATTTCGAATCTAAACTAAGAATTCGACGAGTTACTTTCTTTAAATTTTTTCCTAATTCTTTAGAACTCACAGAGTTATATTCGTTGATGTAAAAATGGTGAATTTCGTTTGGATAAACTCTAGAATCGATAAAATGTCCATACAGTTTTTCGGGTCTGATTTGACACTTACTCTTATCAAATTTCGCACGTGGATGAATTCTCATTAACTTCTGTAATTTATGCCATACTACTGATAATGCTTCGTATCGATTAATAGAGCTAATCAATAAAAATAAAGAAACTAGCAGCAAACTACGGAACATAGTTGTATTGTCGGCAAAGTTACAAAACCTTTTGAAGGCTCAAAACCTGATGTTTTTTTTAGTCTAGTTTGTTAATCATCTTTTTTAATTATCATATGTCTCAACTACGTATTTTTATCTCTCAATTAATAAGAGTTGTCTTTCAATACTTTTCTTCACTACATGCTTGATTATTTCATGCATGTGTAATGATTTTAGGCACGAGGACCAGAATAAGGACATTTGTGAGACTCAACTACACACAGCCAAACATTTTTTCGATAATCAAAATTTTGAAAAAAATTTAGTTTGAATTGCTAAGGTAGAAGATAAAAAACGCAAGGAAAATCCTACAAAACTGGCCTTTATTCAAATCTATTATCAAATCAAAAAGTGGCTCAATAATGCCGCAAAACTAGACCACGCGTTTACTCAACTTGAACTATCCAAAGCTACAAGAAAAACTTCACGTAATAAATCTCACTATTTGCTTAAAAAGTCGGCATTCAATAGAAATATTGATGTTCAAATAAATTATGCAGAAATTTTACGAGAAAAAGACAATAATGAAGCAGTCTTTAGTTCAGGAATTTGGAAAATGGTGGAATGTTAGTTATTAAACTCTTAATTTTTTTAGCTTTTATTGATATGTCAACGGCTTCCCTAGATATTAAAAAACTTGCTGCTAACGGTAATTCAAACGCTATGTATGCATTAGGAAATAAACTTTGCAATTCTCCGTCAGATTGGGAGCAATGTAAACTCGGTATACCCTATCTTTGGACAGCACATATTAAAAACCATCCAAACGCATTGGGTCAATTGATACACCATAGTATCAATTACTTTAAAGAACTGAACCCGGCACAACGTAAGAAACTTTACAGTTTGATTCAATGGATGTCTCCACCACAAAAAACTGAGTTTGCTCAAAAATTATTGTTAATGGAACCTGAAAAAGCGAAAAATCTAATCGTAGAAGCAGCACATAATAGCGATCTTTCTGCTCAATGGATCTATGTTAAATTTTCATTAACACATAAAGATTGGCCATTAAATAAGCAGTTGATAATAGTTTTTTTAAATAACTTAAAATCTTACGATAACTTATCTAGATTATTACTAGCTGAGATGTATGCCGAGGGTTTTTTAGTCGAAAAAAATTCTACTCAATTTCGTAGTTTAGCTAGCAGTGTATGGCGTAAACTATTAGATAAACCTGAAGAACGTGGTGAACTAACACGAAAAGCTAAATATTTCATTAAACGTGGTCAACAAAAATATGTAAGAACTAGGAAAATTAATGGACCTAAATAAACAAGTTTCTCCCATACTTTGGCATGGTCGTATTGAGCGGCACTTGCAATGGCAAAGTGGAATTAAACATGAAGGAAGGTTACAAATACAGGGTGATAATGTTGAAAACCTTGAATTAATTGATCTGGAACTCGAACACATAGAATGTAAAGGTTTAAGAATCAAAAAACTTGAATTTGTTAGATGTTCCTTTGAACATCTAAACTTTAGTTTGTCTACCGCATTAAAATCCAGATTTAGTGAATGCTACCTATCAAAATGTAACTTACAAGCATGCGACATGAGTGGTGCTAAGTTAATACAATCAAAGTTTGATTATTCAGACTTGAGTCAGTCTAATATGAGCTACAGCGTTATTGAAGAATCTGTTTGGAATCATTGCATTTTAGACTCGACGAATTTTCACGGTAGCGACCTCCGAGATGTCAAATTGAATCAATGTAAAGGTTTTAGTACTAATATCTCAGACAGTTACGGCGCAGGTGCAGAATTTACCGATTGTAATTTTAATCAATCAGACTGGAGTAATTTCATAGGATGGGATACTCGCTGGACTAAAGTTCAATTACATAAGTCTAATTTTTTTGGCAGCGATCTCAGGCATTCAATATTTAAAGGATGTAATATTTTAGAATCTAATTTGGAATACTGCCAAGTAGACGAGCAGTGGTTAGAAAGACATAGAGCATTGAGTAGTCTCTGGATTTTAAAAACGTATAAGGAATTAGACACCTTACCTCTAGCTCTCAATAGGAACTTGCAAGATAGATATAAAGCAATTGCTCGCTCAGAAGGTAAAGTCTACTATCTGAGGAGGATTACAAGATAGTGAGTAAATCCCATTTGATCACCTCATTAATTATTATCTCTTGCATCTACGAAGTAAATTCAGCCCAAGTTGGTCAACTTAATTTGCAAAAAATTTACAAAGCGCATGGCGATTTTTCTAGATATAATTATTTCTTAAACCGTTTCACAATCGTTGAGAATAAAAATCAAACAGAAAAATATTCAAAGTTGATGCGCCGATTACATCTGGAATTAATAACTGATTTAGATCAGCTAATTCAAAAAAAGAAACACTTAAGACGTCTCATAAAAAATCAATATAAACAACTAAAAGAGACTAAAAAGACACTTCTGAGTAGCAAATTAATTTATTTAGCAAAACAAATCAAGAAACTGCATGTAAATCATCTTATGGACCTAGCAAAGTTAAAAGCTACTTACCAATACAAGTTAAATACAAAGCTAAAACATGGCTTTATGAGTGATACAAATAGTCAATTTTTATGGAAAAAAATTTCACTTCAGATCTCAGCAGCAATAGAAAAAGTGAGAGTGGCTAAACACTTGAAAATCGTAATACAAAATAGGCAAATTAAGAAATCTAGCAACCATTTCTTTTCAGAAATTGATAGAGAAATTTCTAACAGCTCCGCTAAAATATTTAGTGAAATAATGCAAGATGCAAAGCTCTTTTCAGCCGGATTTTCAAGTATCGTAAATAAAATTTCTAGACCTCAATCTATGAAAATCATACCCCGCCCCATAGACCTTACGCAGGCTGTGATTGATGAGCTTTAAATCGATAAAATATTTAATTATTACATTTTTACTGAGTTATGAAGCAGTTATACCTAGAGACTTCAGTAAAAATTTAGAAGCTGAATACAAAAAGATGATTGCTACTGAAAATAATTCGCAAATTAGTACCACTATAGCGTGTGTCAATTCTGATATTTTAGTCCTCCTAATGTCGGAGGCTCTAAATTTTGACATGACCTCTATGCAAAAAGTTTCTTTTGATGCCAGTTTATATATAGAACCCGAATTTTATCAAAACTGGAAGCGTAATTTACTCGGTCAAATGTCTACGGGAATTTTAGAAGATGAAATTATAAAATTAGAAAAGCTAGAAAATATAAAGCTAGTAGATGTTCAAAATAGTCGTAAGCATTGGAAAAAGTTACTAGAGCAAACAGAAGAAATCATCAATAAAGTAGCTAAAAATAATGGTTATCTAGTCATACTCAAACAAAATACAATTCCAAAATTGTATAGTTATCAAAACTTGAGTAAATACTCTGTAGTTTCAGCAAATATTCCTAATATTACCCTATCAGTAGCAAAACAAGTTTTACAAAGTCGAGGCCTCTCTTCAAATCATGTAAATAAAATCTTAAAGCTACTTGAGCTAAACTTCACTTTTTAGACTTATGATATGAAATAGATTAAATGGCTTAAAATAATGATATTGTTAATATTTGTTTAATATTTTACCGATATTCCGTATAAGCCAAAAATTTTACTAGTGAGGTATACAATGGACAATCAGGAAATCATCGGTGGAGTTTTTCAAGATTTGAGTAACGATCTGACTATTGTTGTAAAGCTGTTTGACATCATCACCTATTCTCCTGAAATGATTACCGAAGAGCTACTAAATAAAGCGAGATCGAGAGTTAAATCAATTTTGATAAAGGTAGATGATGCGAAAGAATCTATTGTCAAACAAACAATAACAAAAAGAACGACTGAAAATAGGTTTGAACGAGACTACGGTGCAAAGCAGTACCCCACTGAAATTTTAGAAGATATTATTAAGCAATATAAGGAGAAATTATATATTCAGACCACCCTATATAATGATGAAATTCGTAAGATAAAATTAAATGATAGAGACTTTCAATATGTATTAACTACACTTCTGGAAAGTGCAAAAAAAACTCAAAAAGGGATACTAAATAAGACGTGTGAAATTTCTATTGCTAGTAAGAACAACTCTATGGTGATGCTATTTAAAGATTTCGGTCGCAAAATCCCCCTCGATATCGTCAACAAAATGTTCACAGGCGATACTATTACGCAAGATTATGGTGGAGGATATCCTATGTATCGCCTCAAGAAAGTCGTGGATTCCGTAGGCGGAGGTGTTCGCATCGACTCCAGTAATTCTAAATTTACGAGCTTTACGTTTAATATACCCTTTGAGGAATGACAATCAGATAGTCTGACTAACCTTGGATTATAAACATTACTTATATATCCATAAGTCTCGCAGTCTTCTCCGTTCAAAAGACTACTTTAAAAAAGTTATCTTTTTGATGAAAGCTTTGGATTTAGCATTTGAATTAATCGCTATAAGAAATCCACTGACAGTTGGCATGGTCTTGTTCCATAATTTTTCAAAATTGTATTTAAGATCAAATACAGTAGTTATTAGTTCATCATTATCTGAACCTGACGACACACACACATGACGAGACGTATTCTTCCAATACTTATATTTATAAAATTTACCAACCGGCTCTTTTTCGCCCGGAAAAAGTGAAAAAAAGTAAGGAGCTGAGGGTACAAATGGGAAGCCACTTGAAAACTTCTTTCGTCCAAGAGCAACATTCAGACTAATCGCTGAATACTTTTTATTTTTTTCATAATTAGCATCGCGAGGATATTTGTTCACACCCCATTCAATTTTTACCTTTGTTGCTTCAGGAATATCTCCATCTTTACCCCATATTGCAAGGGACGATCTATCAGTAAAAAAGCTGATACCATCATTTTCGAATGAAAGTTTAATTTTATCGGCAAATTGAGAATTGAAGCCTTTACCACTAAACCAGTCTGCTGGTTTTTCAGCTTCAGCAGAGGCACGACTAAAATCCAGTTCAAAAACAATATTACTTAAGTCATGCTCAAACTTATCAGAAATACTTGAATACAGTTGATCAAAAACTAAGCGCTGGTCCACTTCAGAATATACTATTGGGATACAGATCATAATTTGAAATAGAACTCTTCCTACCATATTCATAACAGCCCCCTACACCTAAAATGGTTATCGTCGCGATATATAGTTATAAGAAATTATTCTTTATTGACAAGTTCATTTCAATAAGCAAAAGTATCGAATGAAGCGCAAGACTGTGGAAAGTTCATATCAGATGACTTTACTTGAATCTTTAGATCTGCAAAAAATTTAATCCATTTCCCGATTCCAAAGATCTTTGGGTGTGTGATGGGAAAATTGAAAAACTAGAGCCTGGTGCAGCCCATTCGCTTATAGCAGCAAATACTCTTTCAAAAGACGTTTTTCCAACTATATGTTGATTCCAATTCTGCATCAGCTCTATTTCAGTATGAGGAAATAATTCTCCATAAATTCCACCATTAACTTGGTCACCATAGACTAGGATCGTATTTCCATTTCCGTGCTCGGTACCTCCTGCACCATTTGACTTCAATTGCCTCCCGAATTCACCGCTGAAAATATAAATTAAATTATTTTTGTTCTGAGGATAATCCTGAGTAAGCTGATTATCCAATAGACTTATACCTCTATTACTCCCAAATAGCTCCTGAATCCTTATTTCAATGCCCTCTTCCTCATCCCTTTGTATAGCGTGAGTATCAAAACCCTCCAACATAAGCGACACTACGTTAAAATCTAGAAGATCTTGGCAGGCTATACCGTAATATGTATTTAGTAATTGCATTGCGAAATACTGAAAAAAAGCCTTTTGATTTCCCCTTATAATTTCATCAAACACGATTGGTCTTCTAGCTCCAAAGGAATTAAAATCTCCCTCTGTAGAAGATATATATCCGCCTTGAGGATTAATTTGATACTTCAACCTTTCATCAATTTGATCGCCCAAAGAACGTATGATTTTCTCAGTCTCTACAAAACTAGAAAAAGTCCCACCACTTGAAATCTCATTTCTTTTAGATTGATAGTAGCTCCTAAGAGATCTAAAAAGAGCATGTTCACGATCAATTTGCTCATCATCGTTGTACCATTCTGCTTTTTTTGTGAATGAAAAATTTTCCATATTGGGAGCATCTATCAAATTGGGATTTGAATGATTTAAGGGATTGGAAGGATGCGGACCATTGCAAAAAAGTAGGGGTTGCTCAGTAACAGAAAGAATTCGCTTTTGATTATAAGATGCTAGGCGTCCTCCCCATCCTGATCTACATAACTCCTGTGGAAGAGCATTATGATCGCCACTAGTCCACACCAATGTAGAATACGGATGATCTCTAGAGGAAGAGCCAAACACATTGTTAATAATGGCAACTTTACCATCCAATATTTTATTTTTTAACCAATCTGCCTTTTTAAGTATTCCTAACTCAGTTGAATCAAATGAAATTTGGTCGTAGTTCTGATCAAAAGCTTCTTGCACCTCATTTGAGTTCTCTGGATTAATTCCGAATATGCTAGACCGGGCTTTCCAAAAAGCATTACCATAATCTGTACTAGGAATGGGGACAAGGAGATGACGAAAATCTGGGCCTCCCTCTAAAAAAACATTTATTATGGTCCTAATAGGGTTTAATAAATTTTGTGAATAGCTACGATTACTAATAAATGGCATAGCGGCTAACGAAGATGTCCCTTTTATAAAAGTACGTCTAGTTATTTTCACAAGCCTTCCTGTGCAAACATATAAGGCGTAGCAGCCATAAATGCCAAGGCCATTCCGACACGATAGTTATCCTCCCAACGGTTAATATTACGATTATCTTTGTAGTTATCTAAATAACTCAATTTGGTCTTACTTAAATTTTGATATTTACTATTAATTTCCGCGTCTACGATTATCTCCTCTGCAGAGTAAGTTCTTTCTGGATTATTAGAGTCTACAACGCTAGAAAAATCCCTTCCTACTGCAAGTAAAGCATAAATTTCAGCCCTTTCCAGAATACCTAAATTTTTTAATCCGTCAGCGATCAATTTCTGCCATAAAAACTCTGCTACCTTTTCGACCTCATAGTCATTGGTATCTTGTCTTGAAATTTCTACACCCCAATCACGTTCCCATGCCTTATCACCGTAGATACCTCTCGAATCAATAGTCTCACCATGACGCGTGGAGCTAGTATTAAAAGCTTCTTTCAGAATTTTTGAACTTTCTGAGGCTTCTAAACCCGTCTGGCCTCCAAAAACATTATGACTTGGCTTAAAAAACAATGCGCCTTCTTTAGTTAATAATTTAGCTAAAATAGAAGTATCGTTGTAGCTCACTAGATTAGAATGATGAGTTGTATTGTGATAAACGAGATTTCTATCAAAACTGTTTAGAAACTTTACCCGTCTAGAATTATGAAATGTTGTGGAAATAGCGTATGAGCGCAAAAATCTAAGAAAATCTTTAGATTCCATTGATCTCCATGCTTCCGATACTACTTGCTCGGTACTTTCATCCATTGAATCATCAGCTAAAACTTTCGTAATTATCAATGGTAAATATTTAAGACTCTCAGGATGTTCTATGTCATAGTCAACCAACTCCTCTATTTTCTCTTTAGCATTAAGCCCTGGGATTGACCGACCTAGAATTTCTAATGATTCATTATGATGATTTTCAGTTCCATAGGTTATTTGGTCTTCCTCGCCCTCTGTTTTCATATCAGTCAACGCTCTAGCTGTATTACGGACAGATACGAATTCATGATAATCAGAATATTTATCATAATTATGAAGGTTCAGATAGCTAGAAAATGCGGGATCTTGAATCTCTGATTCACCTAAAATTCCAAAAAATAATTGGTGAATCTCTCTAGCAAAATCTTCATTACCAAAAAATTGACCATCTTCAAATGTATTTTCATTGTGTTTATATTGTTGAGCTATCGCAGGCGATATAGCAGCGGCTGCTAACACCTTCTGATATGGAGTTCTTTTAGAATGCTCTATCATTATTCTGTCGTAATAGCCAATTAGTTCTTTTACACTCAAGTCTTTATCTTGATTGACAGCCATATGATAATTAGTTTCAAATAAACCAATTTTATGAAAAAAAGGGTTTAACCCACTTTTAGTAGAAGCTGTTATCCATGTACAAACCGCGGCGTTGAGTTCTGTTTCGACATCATATTCATGTCTCAAGCCAGGTCTTATTTCGCTGTATGTCGATGACCAGTGCTTAGATAACGACAGAAGTGTCTTTGCATGAATATGAGCAGTATCTCCCTGAGCCGGAGATAATAAATAATTCACCGGATATAGTGTTAATATTTCCTCTATAGCTTGCTCAGGTGGCATGCTAGCCCACTTAGAAATTTGCTCATCACTTGTATGCCCACCAAATGCAAATATATGAAGAATTTTTCTGATAGATGTCTCTGTCCAATCTGCTTGGGGAATAATCTCAAAAAGATTTAAATTGGGTTCGTGCTCCGTTCTAAAATTCCAACTATAACTCGTTCCTAAAGAAATGCCTCTTGAAGAATTAATATTATCATCTAACTGAACACTATATTGAGAGTCATACTTTAGTTTATGTGGTATTAGAATAGCCAATTTATCATTATTTAGAGACAGATTTGTTAGTAGTACCTCATCACCATCCAAAATTCTAACCCGCGAATTAAGAACACTTGATGCTAAAAGACGCTCAGAAAAATGCATGTCAATTCTACCTATCGATATGGGTACTTTTTCATCATTATTCGTGGGAATAAAGTTCAGTAAAGTGGGAGAAGGCGCATTTGATGAGCCGGTTTCTATATAAAATCGGTGAGAAAATCCTGATACCTCCGATCCATTAATAAGCATCTTAAATTTAATTCTCACTTTATCTTGTGAGGTTGAAATATCTCTGTCCGAATACCATATAATTTGGTTATTGTTTGATGGAATATTTAAATTAAGCGAACCAGTTATATTCTCACTTTTATTCCACGACAAACCATCGTCAATAGAAAATGAGAACTCTACTTCTACAGATTGCGCCTCTTCTGAGACAGCGAAGCTGATTCCAATATTATCCCGATCTCCATCTATTGTTATCGAGTGAATCGGATTAGCATGGATCCAATAAGCGCGGTCTGGATCCAAATAAGTAAAAGATGAATAAGATGTATTTCTTGGCCTATCTAATCTATCTACCAAGTTCCACGAACCTTCATGGTAAGAAAATATCAAATCAACTTCGGGGTGCTGGTCCATAAACTCAGCAACTTCAGTCTCAACGCCAGGCACGTTGTGCCATCCTGTGGAATATTGCTCAGCGCAAAATAGGTGACAATTAAAGCTTATAAATAGTAGTAAAAGAATAATCAATGATCAAATCCATATTTTCCATCTTAGTATTATAATTGTACGAAAAAGTTTGAATGTAATCTTAAAAAACATGATTTTTATTGACTATTACGAATATTTGCTAAGCTCACAAGTGCTGTGTAACCTAATTTTGAAACATCGAACAAACGCATATCGTATTTAATCAATGAATTTTACAAGGAACACTATGAGACTCTTTTTGACATCTATTTTAATCTCTTTTGTCTTCGAACAATTACTATTTGCTGAGAATCTACGCGATAAACTTTTCGATGATTTGAATAAGCCTAAAATCATCTTAGAGAAGTCAAAAAATTACAGCGACGAGACGTCTAGACTCGAAAATGTACTTAGAAGATCTAATCAAGCCTTGTTAGCATACAAAACTGATAGTGAGGTAAGAAATATTTACCCAAATGCTAAAATTCATGTCACTCAAATTTCAAAAATTAAATTTATTTCCATCGTGAACTCTGAAGCAGGTACCAGGCTTATTTGTATCAGAGGAAATTCTAATGTCAAAAATTGGTTAGTCAGTATGGATGCTGAACTAGTTAAAGGCTTCCTTGGCGATATCAAAATCCATAGTGGTTTTTTAAAGGGAGCTCTGGAGGTTTATGACAGTTTGGCGTTTAAGGAGATAATGCGTTCAAAAACTAGCTTAGGAAAACAAGGGAATAATTTACCTCTACAAAATATTATTCTAGGTCACTCGATGGGTGGTGCTATTGCGGTATTACTAGCAAAGAAAATGCAAATGGAAGGTCATCTTGTAAAAGAAGTAGTTACTTTTGCGCAGCCAATGATCACAAACTCAGAAGGTGTTAGTTCAATGAAAAGCGTTCCTCTTTTGAGAGTGGGTCTTGACCGCGATGTGGTTATTTATCTTCCTGGCCAAGAATTAGGATACAAACATATGGGCCAAAAACTAGAATTTGACTCCTATAATTTTCGATTTTTCGAAGATTCTTCCAGAGATAATCAACCCTGGTTACCGCCCGAGGCGCGCGAACCCCTTAAAAAAATTACCGAAGAGCAAATTTCCAAATTTAAACCTTACTTTGGTGTAAAAATTAAATCCAATGGCTTGGATGAATTTGTAGTTGCGCATAGTCTCGGTATTTACATACTACAGATAGAAAAGCACATCAGAAAATTATCTAGATAAATAAATGTAGACCTCTATTGGCACCTTATTTTACAAAAGTAAGTGGTTCTCTATTTTATTATTTCCGGCAAATAGCCAAAAGCGTTCACATAGACTAAGCCATGTAACGAATAAGATACTCCAAATTTAATAGATTTAGTAAAACAACAAAAGAAGGATGGTTGCTAGATAAATTAAAATCTAAAAATAATCTTTAAAGGTATATTATCAATAGTGGGTTGGTTTATGCGGTACAGTAATAATGGTCGATGCTTATTTACTAGAAGTAAAAGGACCGATTCCTTAGTTTTCCCTTTTTAATATATTCATTTAAACGTAAGTTTCGTAGTAGTAAAAACTTATTTATTGATCGCGGTTTAAGTTTGACATACCCATGAATCTATATCTGGTAATTGATCCAGGTAATGAATCTGTCGATGAAAGTAGAAATAATACCTATTCTTTTATAAACAAGGAATTGAATAGTGCTTAGTATCGAGATTAGCGAAGAAGATAAACAAGATTGTATTAACCTAAGCACAGGTTTATTTTACCCACTTGAGGGTTTCGTCAATGAGGAGAATTTTAACTCCATCGTCAACCACAACTGCTTAATTAGTGGAAAGCCATTTACAATACCAATTTCTTTAGCTTTAGAAAAATCTGTTTATGACCAAGCTCGAGTAGGACAACGAATTATCTTAAATAATAACAATAGAGTGGTGGGTCAGCTTGAAATCGATGATAAATTTATCATCAACGATCATATAGAATCTGTTCAAAAAATATATCAAACAGATTCCATGAAACATCCTGGCGTTGCCAAAGAACTAAAAGCTGGAAAATTCAGGGTTGGTGGAAAAGTTGAATTGGACTCAGGTCTCCAAAATCTTGATTGTTTGGATCCAGTAAGCACAAAAAAAATTTTTAACAGTTATGGTTGGAAAACCGTGGCTGGATTTCAAACACGGAATCCTATCCACATGGCCCATGAACATCTGCAAAGGATAGCTCTTGAAATTTGTGATGGTTTATTTATTAACCCACTGGTTGGATGGAAAAAAACAGGAGATTTTAGTGAAGAGGCTGTAAATGTTGGATACCAAGCTATGCTAAAACATTACTATCATGGTCTGAATGTCCACTATGCTCTTTTGAGAACTCCAATGCGATATGCTGGACCAAGAGAAGCTATTTTTCATGCAATAATTCGTCGCAACCTCGGATGTACACATTTCATAATTGGCAGAGATCACGCTGGAATCGGTAAATTTTATGATAAATATGAAGCTCAAGATTTCGCACTTAGTTTGAGTCAAAAGTTTAACCTAGGAATCGAATTACTACTTTTGAAGGAACCCTTCCCGTGTAATAAATGCAATCAAATGGTAACTGAGGCAACCTGTGCTCATGAACAAAAACATAGGGGTAAAATAAGCGGTACTTTAATCAGACATCTCTTGTCTAAAAATATTATCCCACCAAACGAATGTATGAGAGAAGAAGTCTCACGCGCAATAATTACGTTGGGAGACGCCAAGTTTGTCCAAGAAAATTAAATTAAACGAGCAATTGCAACTGTTGGTCTCACAATTCTCAATAAATTTTTTGTGAATGAAATTTACTCAGCTAGTTTTACAGAATGAATACAATTCATGGTTCATATAAAAATATTCAAAATGTAAATAAAATGCGATCGCAAATTATTATTAAGGAATCTACTAGATAATAAAGTAAGAACTTTCTACACATAAAACTCTGAAATGAGTATTTAGTAAGGTTGCAAAGAAACGGACAGTACTATGCTATCTGGCTTAACAAAATAAGTATAAGCTCTACAAGTTTTTACGCCTTGAAGTCAAGGTTTGTTCCCTTACCTTGGTCCAAACGAGATTCTGTAAATCTATCCCGTTTCATTTGTTGTCGTTCTCTTGTTTTTTCAGCCGTTCTACGTTGTTCGGCTTCCTTAGTACGAAAATCTGCTTGCCGGCGTTGCCGCTCGGCTTCACGCGATTCCGACTTTTTAGACGATGTGGCCTCTTTTGGTTGAGATGCTTTTTTACGAGAAGAGGGAGGTCTGTCATTACTTGAAATTAAGGAGCTAGAAGCGGAAATATTCGTGGCCATAATCAGATCTCTAATTATAGTATACAGGCTCAATAAAAAAATTTTTAGGACTTGACAGATATTAGAAATCGTAACCTAGACTAGTAGTGAACCTGGTATCCAACTTTTCAATACCAGGTAAAACTGTTTGCTGATACTTATTTGTTAATGATAATTTCAAATTTGTATCTTTAGTCATTGGAGCTACGTACGACAATATAGAATCCGCTCTCATATTGTCTCCGAGTTCTTTCAAATCTGGATAAATGTGAATGGCGCCGGTTACGTGATTGTTACCAAATACAGGGAATTTGAAGTCAGTGGCCAAAAGAGCTGTTACAAGCGAACTTCGAGTATTATCTTCACGACTTTCTTTATCCGAATTTAAACCAAAACTGAATTGTAATTTACGCTTAGCTGTATCAAAATAGGTCCATCCAAAACCAAGACCTAGCACGGAACGTAAATCTATCTTTTTAATCTTGTCGTATTCCAAGCTTGATAGCAAAAAATAATATAAATCTTTCTGATGTTTTAGATCAAAACGAGTTTGGATTTTTGCGCTATTCGCATTTTCTCTTCCGCTTGTTTCACCTTGAGTAGCTAATAAATTGATATGGAATACATCAAATTCAGAAGTTCGTCTAGTACGTAATGCAAGGTTGAATTGTGTATCATCGGTATTTCCTTGTTGCACAATTAATCCTGCATCAGCACTACCTTTCCATGTTCTTCTAAATTTGTGTCTTCTAGATTGAGTTTTTTCACGTTCTTCTAACTTCCAATGATCTAGTGTTTTTATTTCTACTATTTCCGCTTTTTTGAGAGCTATACTACGACCATCCTGGATTACAAAAGATAGAAAATAGCCCAAATTAGGATCCCCTTTTGAGCGCCCCACCAAACGAGAACCATCTTTTAAACTAACTACGTGTTGCTGACTTAAATCAATTCCTTTTACTTGACTCCATGGGATATTCAAAGCACCCTCATAATATTCAGCATTTATGTTTCCAAACGAAAAATGAAGTCCTTTAACGGTTATAGAGTTGCCATTTTTAAGAAAAAGTTGAGACTGCTGTTGTGCAAAGCTAAATGAGCAAAATAATACTGCCATCACTAGAATCATGTATCTCATTCAAGCCTCCTGTATATGTCTGATAACTGAGACTAGTTTCGACAGACACAGGTGGCTTATGAAGAACGTTTCAGTAATAATTAATTGAGCATTTCTAGCATAAGCAATATTTGTTTTATATAACTATCAATTTGTCTGCTATTACCAATTTTATTCTAACTATATGGATCACTTTCAGTTAGATTTCCAATATATTGATACATTACAAAAGATATGAAAAAGGAATACGTTTATTTCAATAAACAATACGAAAGAAAGGCGGAGCGAATTATATTTGTTGATGGAATATGTCCGGGCGCCTTAACCGACGATGATATAGAACTTTCTCATTGGGTGCCTAATCAAACGCCTCCACAATATAAAAAAGATACCTCAACAGAGATCTGCTTTTCATTTTTGGAAGGTAATGATCAAGAACGATTTGGCCAAGTCAGTAGTAATCACTTTGACACTGACGGATTGTTAGCTGCTTTCACCCTAATGTATCCATCCATAGCAATAAGAAATAGAGATCTATTAGAAAGAGTAAGTCATATGGGAGACTTTGGGGCATGGCAAGAATACAAATTCTCTGTGTTCTATGATGTTCTTGCTAGTCTACGGAGACAATGGAAAAATGATGGATTGAATAGCGAGCAAAGTTTTTTCGAGGGTTTTGAAACACTTCCAAGTTTGATTGATAACTATCTAAATATTAATTCTGAAAGTGCTAACAACAATTATAATATTCTCAACAAACAACGTGCTATGGTCGAATCAAACGAAATCTTACGAACAGAGGTTAACCCGCGGTTGACAGTATATGAATGGGCCTATGTAGATGCCCTTGAACTTGGAATTGATCCTTTCTACAGCGTAGGTTTTGATAGCGGATTGAATACCACTACAATGCTATCGAATCAAGTCAGAAACTATTTTGACAGAGAGCGTTTGTGTCTAGTAGTTATTGAGCATCATAACGGTTATTTTTACGACTTACTATTGCCTGAATATCTGTGGGCAGAGACCAGTACTTTGTGGATTCCTAACGGAATTTCCAATCAAGGAGAAACTAATCTTTTTCATTGGAAATGCCAAACTGAAAATTCATCAAAAGCAAATTTGAAAAGTGTTTGTGATGAACTTAATTCAATAGACACCGGACCAGGTGAATGGACTCTGTGCGACGAGTTTAACGCTTTTAAGACTATCCCCGGGAAAAGATTTCCCGTCTTTATGAGTTACCTGAAGGAAGAGCAATCATTTCCGAGTCAGCTACAACCACAGACTGTCATCAATAACTTGTTAACAGTAAATCTACATTAGGTACTGTAGTATTACCTCTCCGAAATCGAACAAGACTTAGAACGCGGCAAATATGGTCTTATGACCGCAAAAACACGATAACCTAACCAAGCTAAAGCATAAAAAGGTTGCTTCCTTATGACAGCGTTTGCAATTTTGAATACGCCCATTTCCTGCCACACCAACAAAAAAGAATCTACCCCAACATGAACGTTACCATCTCTATCGATGGAGTGCATCCAGCGATGAATTGCTTCTTCGTCAAGGGAATATTTTGCGGCCTCGAAGTCAGGCGACATAATATCAACCAGTTCAAGAACTTCGCCAGTTGGATCCCAGCCACGATACATTTTCATCTCATGATTGCAGACGTTACACTCACCGTCATAAAAAACTTTTATTGTCATGACTCTATTTTAATTTATTAAGTAGTAGATGTGTTTACATGGACTAGTTTGGCTCATTTGACTAGCAAATCAGCGCAATGGACCTAATCTGTCTATGATTTTAAGATCATTGTCATCAATTACAAAGTCAAATATATCTAAATCTTCCTGCATATGGACTTCAGAAGTAGTTCCTGTTAATGGAACCACTTCAATTTGATTCAAATATCTAAAAAATATTTGCGCGGAAGTTCGTTTGTACAAGTTCGTAATATGAACAAATTCAGAATGATTAAGAATATGTGGATTTGCAGTCAAAGTCCAAAAACTTTGATAAAGAATATTTTTATCTAAACAAAATTTACGGATCTCTAAATCATAACCTGATTGAGCGTACAGGCGATTCTGAATTACTGCGGGCTTGATACGACTAACCTCAAAAAGATACTTAAAAAACTCAGGATGATAACAATTGCTAATTCCCAATTGTTTCACCCTACCCTCATCTACAAATACCTCCATTGTTTTCCATGCTTGTAAAGTTTCTTCCATTGTTGGAAGAGGAGAATGAATTACTAGAGAATCAACATAGTCTACCCTTAAGTTTCTAAGAGATACATTTAATGATTGCCTAATTTGTTCTTCAATAATAGCTTGCGAATCATAAGGTATACTATTAGGGTCTTGACCCGGTAAAGGGGTAAATTTGGTCTGGAGAAAAATATCTTCTCTGTTAACTCCAGAAGCAAAAGCTCTCTCGAGACCATCTCCAACCAAATGCTCTTGATAATGCTTAGGCTGACATGCTGTATCAATGCCTTTGAAGCCTTTTTCTAATGCTTTTTCTACAAGATTTGATGTACGGTTTTCTTTCCATGCAGTACCATAAATTAAACCCGGTACTCTCACTCCCTGTAAACTACTTTTATATTCCATTATTTGATCCTACAGGTAATATTATTGAAAAATTGCATATCAATTTTTTATCCAATGTGGCATTGCCTCGATTTAAATGAGAAATAATTATTACTCGATAATTTTACGATCAGTAAAGACATTGATTCCAACACTAAACTGTATTTCAACTATGTTGCTATTAACCGCTGAAAACCATAAATCTTTATCGTTATTATCAAAAGCCAATACTCTAAAAGTGTTGCCATTGTCTTTGGAAATACGAACTACTCTGCGTCCCAAGGAGCCCTTCCTAACTAAAAATTGATTACCAGATTTTTCTAGCCACTCTGAATTCTGTAAGCTTGTAATACTACGAGATGTGACCTCATTTTCATACAATAAATGTTGATTATCCCACAGTTGCAATTTAACTAAATCTTCATCTGTTGGTAATATTCCTACTATGCTTGTACTAATGGAATGATCCATCCTTCTACGATTGGCACTGCCTTTAATTTCCAGGCCATTTTTAGTGATACCCACTAGTTTCAAATACCCTGTGTTCAACCCAGTAAAATCTATTTCTCTAACCGTAGTTAATTTAATACCTTCCGGTGAAT